>DRKN01000192.1 GCA_011051755.1 Gammaproteobacteria bacterium | reverse complement strand
TTCCCGCCTTCTCCAGTCCTCTCCAAAACAGGCACTCTAACAAAAAAACGGCTCCCTCCAAAGCCTTTGCGCAAACGCTGACAGTCTGCACGGGCGGGTGGTGCCCACCCTGCAAAATTATGCCGGAAAAGGGAAAAGGGGGAAAAGGGGACGCTACCCTTTTCTAAACAGATACTTTCCGCATTAATGCCCATATGTTATTGCTTGTTGCATAAGTATTCGCAGTGTATAACTTGGACTATGAGCGCGAAAATCGAACTACGGAACCAAAAACGCAAAGAAGTCGTTGAAGCCATCGTTATTCGCCAGGAACCCGTCCATCTTGTACGGCGGATCTATAACATACCAGAAAGAACGGTGTTCGATTGGCTTTCGCTCTATCGGGCGGGTGGATGGGATGCACTCAAAGAGGGAAAGCGTAGCGGACGCCCCAGAAAACTGAGTGCCGATGATATGCAATGGGTCTATAATGCAGTGACGATGTATAGCCCGTTGAATTACAAGTTTGATTTCTGCCTCTGGACGCTGAGTATATTACGTACCATGGTCGAACAAGAGCGTGGCATCAAGCTAAGCAAGAGCGCCATCAGTCGTTTACTGGGCCATCTTGGGTTGAGTGCGCAACGCCCGGTTTATAAATCGTATAAGCAGGATCCGAAGAAGGTTCAGCGGTATATATCTGAAACTTTTCCTGATGCGGTTGCTCAAGCTAAGGCGATGAGCGCAAAACTGTTCTTTGTCGACGAGGCTTCGTTACGAAGTGATGCCCATCGAGGAACAACCTGGGGTAAGCGAGGTGAAACACCGGTTGTTGACGACAGCGGTGGACGTTTTGGACTCAACGTGATCAGCGCTGCATCGCCACGCGGTGATATGCGTTTCAGCTTCATTTAAGCTGCGATTACTTATGCAACTATTAATAGTAACCAATGAAAGAGATGCTATGACTCTCCGGCCAAATACACCAACACGGACCCCTCTGCGCAGACGCCGGTGGCCGGCATCCCTGCTGGCGCTGTTGTTGCTGTTGACGGCCGACCCGGGCGCGGCAGCCGTACGCGCCAGCCTCGACCGTGACACGGTCTACCAGGGTGAGGTCTTTACCCTAACCATCAGCAGCGATAGCCAGTCATCAGACCAGCGACCGGATCTGGCAGCGCTGCAAAGGGACTTCGAGGTGCTGGGCACCAATACCAGCACCCAGGTGAGCATCATCAATGGCCGACGCAGCGACAAGACCCAGTGGCATGTACAGCTCCAGCCGCGGCGCATTGGCCAGCTGCATATCCCTCCGATTGACGTCGGTGGAGAAAAGACTGCCGCCATCACACTGGAAGTCACCGAGGCGCCGCAGCAAACCGTGGCACAGGCCGGCCAGCATGTGTTCATCGAGGTCGAGGCCGACACCAACGGCAAACCGGTCTATGTGCAGCAGCAGATCCCCTATAACGTGCGCCTCTACTACGACGACCGTCTCCAGGAGGGTGGGCTCAACGCGCCCGAGCCGGAGAACGCCGTGCTCGAACGACTGGGTGAAGAAAAGCGATACGACACTGTGCGCAATGGCCGCCGGTACCACGTCATCGAACGCAACTACGTGATATCACCGGAAAAAAGCGGCGCCCTGCATATCCCGCCGGCCAGCTTCCGTGGCCGCATCGCGACGCCACAGCCGGAACGACAGGCCCATCGGCCACGCAGCCCGATGGAAGAATTCCTCAACAACAGCCCCTTTGCCAACGATCCCTTTTTCCGTGACCGTCTCGGCGGCAGTCTGCTTGGTGGCGCATTTGCCCATCCGGGTCAGCCCATCAGCATTCGCAGTCGAGCCATCGACATGACAATAAAACCTCGCCCCGCCGCCGCCAGCCAAAACTGGTTGCCTGCCGAGGCGGTAAGTCTGAGTGACAGCTGGACGGAAAATCCACCTCAGCTCAAGGTCGGTGAACCGGTCTCGCGCACCATCACCATCCAGGCCAAGGGCCTGTCCGCTTCGCAGATCCCCGAACTGACCATCGCCGCAACGGCCAATGCTCGCGTGTACCCGGAAGCCTCAGAGCAGGAAAACCGCACCGACGGCAAGACCATTTATGGTGTGCGCACCCAAACCCTGACTTACATTCCCAGCGCGCAGGGCACGCTAGACGTGCCGCCCATCACCCTCGAGTGGTGGGATATACGCGATGACAAACCCGCCAGCACCACCCTGCCTGCTTGGCAGTTCAACGTGCTGCCGGGTGTACCCGGCAAGGCGAATGAAGCGCAAACAAGCACCCTGGTCACGCCACAGACCACAAAAACCCGTGCAGACAGTGAATCGCCACAGGAAGATCGCCCTCCGCCAACAACGCTACGCGAAGCCCTGCAGGAAGATCAGCAGTGGCTAATCGTCGCTGGCGGGGCACTACTCGCCCTGGGCCTGTTGGCGCTGGCCCGGCGCACAAAGCGACAGCATCGGGCCAATTCAACAACGGATGGAGAAGCCACCTCAGCCGACGCCGAACGGCAAGATCCGCCACACCGGAAATCCGTCCTGCGGGATCTGGAACAGGCCTGCATGGCCAATGATCGAGATGCCGCCACCCGGGCACTGCTGAACCTCGGCCTCATCGAGTGGCCCGACGATGCACCGCGCAGCCTTGGCGCCCTGGCGGCACGTATCGAAAAGGGACAGGCTCAGATTCACGCCCTGGATCGCAGCCTCTACGCCGCCGACAGCACGGACTGGCAGGGCGCCGCGCTGTGGAGTGTATTCCGGCACGGCCTGCAGAAAAAGAAAGTCGCTGCGCAAACAAACGACGACGGACTGAAGCCCCTCTATCCCATAGGAAGCGTGCGCAAATAAACACCCCCCTAGTGTGGTGTAACGTATAAAGTGCACCTATCAGAGGCCCGCAAATGCCCCAAGACAAGGCGCAGTCCGCCGTTAATGGCCCCCTCCCTTAACAAGGACTGGAACGCAGGATTGGGGCATTTGCGGGCCTCCCTCCGGGC
>DRKN01000191.1 GCA_011051755.1 Gammaproteobacteria bacterium | reverse complement strand
TACGACACCCCTGCCAGCTGGGCCGCTGCGGCTGCATTCTGGAGCGGAGACAACATCGCCCCGCTCAACAAACCCGCCATGGAGCCACCGCCCTACCTGCATGCCAAGGCGGTGGGCGCCGCCATCGTCATGTCCGCCGGGCTGGGCATGCCCCCGGAGGAGGAAGGGGCGAAGCGCTACCAACAGTATCTGCAACAGGGTATCAATATCGCCAACAGTGACAACATCATCCTGGCCGATGATTGACCGCGTGGTGTTATTCAGACCAAACCCGCAACCAAACTGACAAGGAAACGCCCATGGGAAAACCCGCCGCCAGAGTCACCGACATGCATGTCTGCCCCAAGAAAACGGGCAAAATCCCCCACGTCGGTGGCCCCATCGCCACCGGTTCGCCCGATGTGCTGATCGGCGGCCTGCCCGCTGCACGGGTCGGCGATAGCGTCGCCTGTGTGGGGCCGCCGGACAAAATCGCCTCCGGTTCATCCGGCGTCCTCATTAACGGCTCCCCCGCCGCTCGCTTGGGTGACAACACCGCCCATGGCGGGAAAATCGTCGGTGGCTGCTCCACCGTGCTGATTGGCGACGGCGGTGGCGGCAACACCCTGAGCCCAGGGACAACCGATGTCATGAACGCCCACAAGGCGCAAATGCGGGCAGAGATCGAGGCGGCTGAGCAAAAAGCCGCTCGGCGGGCGGCTGCCACGTCAGAAAATGGCCCTGCAGTCACCATCACTACAAAGGCAATGACGCCCAGACAGCGTGACATCGAGCAACGCAAACAAAACTACCAGCAGCGCAAACGGCTGGCTGCCAATGCCGGCAATACCCCGGAACAACAGGCCGCTGCGGCACGATTGCTGGATAACAATGACAATATACTGCGCGCGGAATCGGCGGCCTATGTTTATCCAGTGGACGAGTTCAAACGGGGCCATATCGATAAGCTGCCGGAAGCGCCCATTGGACTGGATCTGATGGATCCCAAAGAAATCGCCGGGCTGGAGGATGCGACCTTTACCAGTAAGAAATCAGGTTTTGGCGCCGCGCTGTTTGAGTCGGAGATTAATGGCGAAACCATGCTGACCTACAAGGGCACTAACCCTGGTGTGACCGGCGTGAAAGACGCGAAGGCCAACCTTTTGCAGGGTATCGGCCGGAAAAGCGGCCAATACGATCAGGCGATGGATTTGGCTAAAATAACCAATGAAAAATTCAAGGGAAATTTCATTAACGTCGGTCACTCCCTAGGAGCGAGTTTGGCCTCTGCAGCGACCGCCGTAACGGGCGTTAAAAGTTATACTTTCAATGCCGCCGGGCTGCACCCCAATACCGCTGCTCGCAAAGGCGGCATGAGCAATGAAGCCGCAGCCAAATTGATACAGACCCGGGCCGTCAAGGGTGACGTGTTGACCGGCGCGCAACGCCATGGCAACACCGGATTGAGTGCACTAAGCACCGGGGCTGGCGCACTTGTGGCAGGGCCTGTGGGCGCAGGGGTTGGTTATTTGGTCAGCAAGACATTGCCGGATATCCCCCAGGCGCTGGGTGAGATGAAAACCCTGTCCAGCGTCAACGGCGGCAGTCCTGTTGCGCGGCACGGTATGGATCAGGTGCTGGCCGGGATAGAGGCGCAAAAGAGAGAAGATATCCAAACACTCACCACCGGCGCCGGATAACCGGGCATGGCCGCCCTTAAAAAAACTCTGACTATAACTGCCAGCCTGCTATTCGGCCTGCTGGCCAGTTGCGGACTCACAGGAAAGACAATGAAACTCACCGATTTTTTTAGACCCGGCATGGTTGAACTGATTCGCGCCATTGAAAAAGGCGATGAGGCCCGGGCGCGTAAATACCTGAAAGGCGTGTCGCTGAATATGCACGGTGACGAAGGCATTACGCCGCTGTTCTGGCTCATGACGCACAAGGATAAAGCCGGAATGCGTCTGGCCATCGAACTGGGCGCTGATCCGAATTTTGCCGATCCGAACGGGGACAGCCCTGTCATTTTCGCAGCAGGCGCCAATGATGATGAGCTGTTATTGATCCTGCTGGAGGGGGGGGGGGATGCCAATGCGGTGGATAGCGATGGTCATCCCACAATATTCGCCGCAGTTGCTGAAGAGCGAAAAGGGCAAATTGATATGCTGATACGCTTTGGGGCGGATATTAATTTGACGGATCGATCAGGTCGTAACAGCGCCTTGTATGGGTCTTACATCAACCGATACGAAATGGTGCATTATCTGATTGAGAAGGGTGCGGATCATGCTGTACGTAGTGCGACTCGTGCAGATATTGCGTGGCAAATACATGATGGTCTCTCTAAAAACCTGCTCAGCCCTGAATATCCTGCTTACGATTGGGCGCTGAAGGTTAAACAACAATTGATTGATCGTGGCGTGAAGTTCCCCCCTCCCTCACCGCTGGATGTCCGTTGGAGTGAGGGCAATCCAGACAAATACGATATTAGGACACGAAGAAAAGAGCTGCAAGAAAAGCTGGAAAATACATCAGAAAAAGGCCTGAGAGAGGCATTGGAAAGAGAACTGGAAGCAGTAAAACAACTGGAAGAAAATCTCGAATGATGCGGTTCGTTACCGCTCACCGGGATTCTGCAAGGCGTTTTGAAAATGAGTGCAAATCAGAGAAATTAGGGAGAAATCAGGGGGCTAGGCTTGCATTATTGCATGATTATCCCGATCACCATATCATCGTTTCATGGCTAGGAAACCCAGACTCCATGCACCCGGAGGCAGAGGCATTTACCATGTAATGCTGCGTGGGTACGCTCTCAATATAATCGAAAATCAGGCAACGTCTTTACGGGAAGTAAAGTACAAAATAGAGAAATATATTAATGCAATAGCGCAAGCCCGATCCCAGCGTGCTAATTGCGCCATCGTGATAGTGTGAATATTGCCATTCTGTCTTTCCCAGTTAATCCTCTAACACCAAAATGGTGCGTAACCTTTTGTTAAAAAAAGAAATTGGATTATTATTGCCGGCATGGACATGGTGGTTGTTAACAGCGGTGCGGGCAAAGTAGACTGGGCGGCCGCGCTGATCAATCTGATAAACACGGTAAAAAAACCACACCATGGATACACACACGCATCAATCTGATGGGGACAACGCCCCTCCAGCCGTTGAAATCGACGTCGTGGCAGTCACCGCCCGGGACATCACCCAGCATTTTGAACTTCTGGATGAAAGTCAAC
>DRKN01000190.1 GCA_011051755.1 Gammaproteobacteria bacterium | reverse complement strand
GCGGGTTTTTTGTTTTTTGCGAAGGCTCGAACTCTTTCTGTTATTCTCCCCTTCCCCGTTTTGTTTGATTGGTAGAGTTTGATGGGCGTTATTATTTTCGAAGTGGTTTCCTTGGTGTTGGTCGTCGGTTTGCTGGTCTTTGTAGGGCTGGACGATCGCAAGAATCGCAAGCTTCGTGAGGAAGAGGACCGTTTGAAGGCGTTGGAAGAGGCGCGGGAAAAATCCTCCGCGGCGCAATCAGCCGAGTAGTTGGATCTCTGCCGGCAGTGTCAGCTCCATGGCGATGGGCAAGTGGTCCGACAGGGCGTGGTTGAGGACGTTGACGGTTTCGACCTTGACCGATTCAGTGGTGAGGATGTGGTCGATGTTGCGGTTGGGGCGCCAGCTGGGGAAGGTGAGGTACTCCTCCTCCGGGATGCAGAGTCGGGTTTTTTCGTAGAGTGACTCCATCTCGGCGCTGTGGGCCGGGCAGTTGAAATCTCCCATGAGGCATGCGTGGTTATATTCGTTGATCAGTTCGGCGATGAAATCGAGCTGATATTGGCGCGCCCGCTTGCCCAGTGCCAGATGGACCAGTAACAGGATGAAGGCGTTGTCGTGGTGGCCATAGCGGGCCATGAGCGCACCACGGCCGGGAATGAAGCCTGGTAGCTTGTACTCTTTCACTTCGGTCGGTTTGAAGCGGCTGAGGATGCCGTTGCTGTGCTGGGCGAATTTGCCCAGGTTGCGGTTGGTCTGGTGATACCAGAAGGGGAAGCGGCTGCGCTCGGCGAGATACTCCACCTGGTTGATGAAGTAGCTGCGCAGGCTGCCGCCATCGACCTCCTGCAGGCCGACGATATCGTAATCGCTGATGAGGTGGGCGATGCGGTCGAGGTTGTCGAAGCTCTTGGCGTGGGGCAGCAGATGCTTCCACCCCTGGGTCACGTAGTGGCGCGCCCGCACCGAAGCGATGGCGACCTGGATGTTGTAGCTGAGAATCTTGAGTTTGTGACCACCGCCGGTGGCCGTTGGGCACCGCGCTTGATCCGTCGTTGTGGCGAGCTCGCTTCCCATCATAGTTGAAATACGGTTTCCCCAAGTTTTTCCGTTAGCCGCAGGTTTTCGGAGTAATCGACCGGGCAGTCGATAATGCTCACGGTGTTATCGGCCAGGGCCTGGCGAAGTGTAGGCAGCAGCTCACTGGTCTTTTCGATGCGGTAGCCCTTGGCGCCAAACGATTCGGCATATTTGACGAAATCGGGGTTATTGAATTCGACATGGCTGGGGCGGCCATAGGCGTTCATCTGTTTCCATTCGATCAGGCCGTAGCCACCGTCATTCCAGATGAGGATGACAATCGGGGTATTCATCCGCAGCGCCGTTTCGATCTCCTGGCTATTCATCATGAAGCCGGCATCGCCGGTGACCGCCACCACGGCCTTGTCGGGATTGGCCAGCTTGGCGGCGATGGCGCCTGGCACGGCAATGCCCATGCTGGCGAAACCGTTGGAGATGATGCAGGTGTTGGGGTATTCGCAGCGGAACATCCGCGCCATCCACATTTTGTGGGCGCCGACGTCGCAGATGGCGATATCCTCCAGCTCCATGGCGGTGCGCAGATCCCAAATCAGCTTTTGCGGTTGCACCGGCCAGGCATCGCTATCGGCATGTTCGCGCATGTCATCGATTAAAGCCTGGCGCAACGGGCTGAAGCAGCCCTCGCACGGTTGCGGTGTGGCGGCGTCACCGATGCGGCGCAGGCTCTCCTTGATATCCCCCACTACGCCGATTTTGACGCCGTAATGGGCATCGACTTCGGCAGGCTGGAAGTCGATGTGGATGATGAAGCGGTCGCGGGTGGGGTGCCAGAGATAGGGGTGGTACTCCACCAGGTCGTAGCCGATGCAGATGATCACGTCGGCCTTGTCGAAACCGACGCCAACGTAATCCTTGGCCTGCAGCCCGGCGCTGCCCAGCGCCATCGGATGCTTGAAGGGTACGACCCCTTTGGCCATGAATGTGTTGGTGACCGGGATATTGAGCCGGGCGGCAAACTGGGCCAGCTCCTCTGCCGCGCCGGCCCGCACCACACCGTGGCCGGCCAGGATGATGGGGTGGCTGGCTTTGGAGATTGCCTCGGCGGCGGCATCGATACGGCTCTGGGCCGGCGCCGGGGTAACGGGTTGTTTCGACCAAAGCGGTTCGGCATCAGCGGGCGCTTCCAGTTCGGCAACATTCTCGGGAAATTCGATAAAACAGGCGCCAGTCTTCTCGGTCTGGGCCAGTTTGAAGGCCTTGCGGATCACCTCGGTGGTGGTCTCGGGGGTCAGCAGGCGCACGGAATATTTGGTGATGGGGCGAAACATCTCCTCCAGATCGAGCACCTGGTGTGACTCCTTGTGGAGCCGGTGGGTGGAGGCCTGGCCGGCGATGGCCACCAGCGGGGCGTGATCCATGTTGGCGTCGGCCACGCCGGTGATCAGGTTGGTGGCGCCAGGCCCAAGGGTGGCGAGGCAGACGCCGGCGTTGCCCGTCAAACGGCCATAAACGTCGGCCATAAAAGCGGCCCCCTGTTCATGACGCACCGTGACGAACTTGATCGAGGAGTCGAGCAAGGCGTCCATGAAAGCGAGATTCTCTTCACCCGGAATACCGAAGATGTACTCAACACCTTCGTTCTCCAGGCATTTTATAAACAGGTCGACGGTCTTCATGGGTGCCCCGCGGGTGATGGAGTTATCGGGCCTTCCTCTCCTCATCGATCAGTTGATCTACCAGTTTCAACATATTGCGGGCCGAGAGTTGGCGTGTCGGTGAGGTGATGTACTTGCCATTGACGACCATGGAGGGGGTGCCCTGCACCCGGTATCGGCCCATCAACTCCTTGGCGCGCCGTACCTTGGCGGCGACGGTAAATGACTTCATCGCCTTTTTGAACGCCTGACCATCGACGCCCTGCTGTTCAACCACTTTTACGACGGCGGCCACGGTGTTGAGCGGATTCTTGTTGACGTGGATGGCGTCGAAGAAGGCGTTGTGAACCTTGTCCAGCACACCCAGCGCCTCGGCGGCGTAATAGGCCTTGGCGTAGACCTCCATGGTGGCATCGAACACCCCGGCGCGGGAGAAGATGGCCGGCATGTAGGTGAATTCAACATCGTCATCCAGCTTCTTCTGCCAGCGCTCCACCAGCGGCTCGAAGCGGAAACAGTGGGAGCAGCCGTAGGAGAAGACCTCAACCACCTCGATTTTATCGGTCGTGTTCGTTGGCACGGGAGGGATGATGCGCTGGTAATCCGAACCCTGTTTATAGTCAGCGGCGTGGGCCAGGGGCGCGCTGATAACGAAAAAGAGCGTGGCGAGAGTGAGTTTCAGAAATTTCATACGTTATCCTTAAACCTTGCAGTGTTTCGATGGATGGAATGGCTGAACAACCATCGGACAGGGCGATGATTGTCGGTGACTTTGGGCTGCCGGGCAACCCCTAATAACCTTGTAAAATCTGTGGCTTAGTCTGGTGCTATCGCCGGATTATTGTTAACTGTTATGATCGAGCCAACCTTAACCATACTCAGGAGCGTATGACACATGGCCGCGGCAAAAGGTTTCGACCTCAAAGCATTCATGAACCAGCAATATCTCTGCGAGTCGCTCACCATCGCCGAGGTGGAGACACTGTTGGAGTACACTGAGCTGGAGACCTATAACCAGAATCAGACCATCGCCGAAGCGGGAGAGGTGGGCGAGGCGCTCTACTTCGTCGTCAAGGGCGAGGCGGCTCTCGTCTACGATGACAACGGCCGGGAGGTGGAGGTCGGCGTCATGAAAGAGGGTGAACTGATGGGGGAGATGTCCTTTTTTGATCGTCAGCCGCGGCTGTTGCGCATGAAAGCGGTCGCCGACGATACCCAGCTGCTCAAACTCAGCCGCGCCATGTATAAGCGGCTGCGGGTCGAGCACCCCTACATCGCCGTGAATCTGCTCGAACATGCCATCATCAGCCTCGACCACCTGGTGCGGCGCCTGAGTACTGAAGAGGTGAGTCTGTCGCGCTATATCTACGGCCCGGGCAAGCGTTGATCGTTCACTCAGTCGGGCGTGGCCACTGATGCTGCGCGGATACCAAACGCCATGAGAAATCCACTCTACCAGCGTGTCCAGTTCATAATGGGGGCTCACTCGCTGACCCAATTGCCGCCAGATCAGGGCATCGAGATCGCTTTTGCCGGCCGCTCCAATGCCGGTAAATCGAGCGCTATCAACAAGATCACCGGCCAGAAATCGCTGGCCCGCACCAGCAAGACGCCGGGCCGCACCCAGCAGATCAACTTCTTCAAACTCGATGAGATGCGTCACATCGTCGACCTGCCCGGCTACGGTTATGCCAAGGTGTCGGAGAAGGTCAAACGCCACTGGCAGAAAACCTTGGGAGACTACCTGCGCCAGCGCCAGTCGCTGCGCGGCTTGATCCTGATGATGGATATTCGCCACCCCTTTACCGAATTTGACCGGCAGATGCTCGCCTGGTGTCAGCACGAGGGGATGCCAACCCATATTCTCTTGACCAAGGCCGACAAACTTGGCCGTGGCGCCGCTTCCAGCGCGTTGCAGAAAGTCCGCAATACCCTGGTAAAAGAGTTCGGTGCCGCGCGGGAAGATTCATGGGTGACGGTTCAGCTCTTCTCAGCACTGAAAGGCACGGGCGTGGAGGAGGCGCTGGATATTCTCGATGCCTGGTTTGAGCTTGATGAAGCGTAAAAAAACCCCGGCCAAGGCAGTCTGGCCGGGGTGGAGGTATTCCACCTGGTTATGAATTGGGTGGATAGGCTATTGCCGGAGGAGAATGAACAAGTGGCAACTTCATCTATTGACATAGCCCCTATAAAAAAGTTCAATGGCGTAAGAATTCGGTACGCGCCATACCACTAAAAATATCCGGGGCGTACCTGAAAAGACTCTAGCCAGGAGCATGCCGGGCAGAGGGGTCCGTTTTCCGGGGCGACCCGGGAAACATGGGAGGGCCTGAGCCAGACACAAGATCTGGTGATCGATACGTTCCAGCCATCCTTGCCTTCGGGGCAAAAAAAAGCCCCGGCTGATTTTGGAGGGAGGCCGGGGCTTAAACTATGTCCCGGCTTGGGGCAGCCGGGCTAGAGGGGGTTCCCGCTCAGGGAGGGGGAGCGGGAATGAGCACATTGGGGTATGCTCACCTACATAGATCGGCACCTTTTCGAAAAGTTCAAGGGTAATTTTGGATTTTTTTACTCAGGCTTATTATTGGGCCTGAATTTTCCTTCTTCGTTTTTTCAATCACAGCTGTTACTAAGACAAACGATAACAAAGCCTCATTCAGCGAGCCTCTGGACGGTCAGCCCGCAAGGCACGGTGGCGCAGGCAGGGTGGTTCCCTGTCAAGCCGCCGTAACGCCGCGGATGGCCGTCCAGAGGCTCGCCCGTTAAGGGAGCGCCCCACACGTCCCGGCTCGGTGTCGCCTAAAGCGCCTACTGTTAGTGCGACTCTTGGAAAGGACCAGCCATTCCCTGCGAGCCGCGCCTTGATCCGGAACGCGTGGGACGCTCTGAATGAGGCTTTGTTATCGTTTGTCTTAGTATCACCCCTCGTGACTCACGAAGCGAGTGCGGCCGCAGGCGCCACCTTTGAACTTCTCAAGGCATAGGCGCCATCCCCAAGCAAAGCCTGCACAACAGAGGCCGCAATCAAAAATGCAGGATATTCCCAGCCACCATTGGGGGCGCTAAACAGCCAGCCCGCCGCACCATGGACGAAGACAATCGCGCCGAGTAACACCGGAATCAAAGCCAACGCGACATAACGGCTATAGACACCGAGCACAAGCATCATTCCACCAATCAGTTCCACGGCAATAGTGAGATAAGCAAGGCCGCCAGGCAGGCCAACGGAACCAAAAAACTGGGCCGTACCCGCCGGCGTAAACACCACAATTTTCAGCACGGCATGAGCCACAAACATGATACCCAGCGACAGGCGCAAGACAGTCGCAGCATAGGGGGCAAATCTTTGATCAATCATCATCGTTCTCCTTTGGTTGAAGAGGTCGACGCCACTACGGCGCTGACGTGAGACAAGTATTGATCCGCTACATCAAATAAACAATAATCAATGAATTAAACTTACTATCTCATATTGGTAAACAATCTTGGATAAACTCACACTGATGCGCAG
>DRKN01000189.1 GCA_011051755.1 Gammaproteobacteria bacterium | reverse complement strand
GCCATTCCCGGCGAGACGCGCCTTGCAGCTAACGGCTTCCCACCACGCTGATAGGTACACTTTATACGTTACACCACACTAGATGGCGGATGAGGCCGCTGTCCCGATGCCGCATCAGGGCGAGATCGACAGCCCGGCGGGTACCAAGATCCGTAAAACTGTCGGGCGTAAAGACCCAGCCCCGCTTGCAGGCCTGAATCCGCCGGAGGATCTTGCTGTCGGTACTGTCTGCGTGCTTGCCCATGCGTTTGAAAGAAAAGTGCTATTTAGGGCCTCTGTGTCTGTATAAGTGAGCGCGAGGTAAGGTCGGCACAAAACAAACAAGGACGTTAATTCCCTTCGTGGTCTGGGAGCCACTCATGCCCCTTATGGCCGGCGGGCTGAGGCCTTGCTAAAACAGGTAATACTCTGCGCGGCTGATACCATGCCAGCACCAATCTACTTCTCATGGTATCGCCGGTTAGTGCGCGACAACGCGCAAAAATACCATGCTCAGAAATTCTTGTTCCGGTAGGCTCATGATCATGGTCAGGCCGCAGTTACTGTAATAACTCAAGACATCATGTATTGAGTAATAATAAACCCGTCACGTTTTCCAGGTTAACAGGGATACTGTTCCCGTAATTTCATTTACAGCCTATTTGAAATGTTGCAGGCATACCGCTGCCACCGGCCTGGCCCAAGCCGGCATATTTGTATCCAGACGTATAATTTTACCTTTTTCAACCAACACCAATTCACGGATATCCGGTAAGCCGTTACTACCCAGCGGCATCGAGTTGTCATACACAGCCAGCTTGTCCAGCCCCGGCGCCAGACGGCAAAGGTTACGCATCGATAATGCATAGCGTTCACGGATTTTATGTTCGGGTATATCGTGACCGCCCCGCGCCACCCGGGCCGCGACACGTTCGATATGCAGTTCGGGCGATACAAGACCACAGCACCATACCCGGACGGGCACGCCGGCTGCCATAGCATCCAGCAAGGTCGCGGTGATGGAATGGCCACCCAGCGTGGTTTCAAATGCAAAATTCGTGTTTGTGTGGATAGCCTGTTTCAGACGGTTCAGGCCTTCACGCCAGACCTGACTGTCGATGTCACCGGACTGTCTTTCCGGGAAACGCAACCGCATCTCGCGGGCAACCTCATCCGGGTTATACCAGTCCTGCCCCTTCGCACGCAGGTTGGCACCCCCGATCGAGCTTTTACCGGCGCCGTTGACGCCGGCCAGAACGAGGATCAACGCGACTATCCTGCGCGGTCTCGGTCGCGCCGGGACGGTAATGGGAATTCAGTGTGTCCTCTTCGGTGAACAGCGCAGCATCCATCGCTGTTGCGGCACCGGGCTGGTTCATGGTCGCAACCAGCGTATCGAATCGTTCACCAAGCGCCCGGCTAAAACCGTCGTCGGAGCTGTCCTGCCGCAGCTGTTGCAACAGCGTGACCATCTCGTCGTACTGCCGTTGGGACAGGGTAACCATCGAACCATGGCCCTGTATCTTCACCGCCACCGCCTGTGCCGAGTCAGTGAGTTGCCTCAGTAGCGCGGTACCCTTGCGGGCCAGGCTGGACATGGACACGCTCTGCAAGTCAGATGAAGGCTTGAGATCCATCAGGTCGTTTGGAATCGTGATTCTGTCGAAAGGCATGGTTATTACCGGTGGCACCGAATACAAGGGTAAGCATAGCACAGCATTCACATTATTCACACTGTTTTTGGCGAATAATAAACGGCTTTGCCGTCTAGAATGCAAATGAACTTGGGCCAGACATGGTTCTTCAGGCACCCATCCTTTGATGGCTCATGCTCTACCAAAGTAAGCGTCCATTCCAAACCGCTATTGCCCCCCTACCCGATTATCTGAGCCGTTCTTTCTTCTTGCCGGCGGGCCGTTGCGGCTCGGTGGCATCCTTCACCGGTGACAGCAAGTGGGGTGAGATATTCCAACGTTGGCCGTTGTCGGTGACCACGGTGACGGTCTTGTTTTTGGCGTAGCGGTCATAGGCGGCATAGCCGTCGCTGAGCAGCACGCCCTCGAAGCCCTCGAGCTGCTGCTTGATATGCGCGCTGCCGCGGCTGGCCGACCAGGTGAAACAGATCTCGTCATACTCGCCGTAGATGGGCCAGTACCAGGTGGCCTGTATCTGGCCCTTCTGCTGACGGCCGGCCTTGATGGAGGTTTCGTCCATGGCCAGTACCTTGCTCTGCAGGATGTGCTGCCATTGCGCCTCGTAGACGGGGCACAGCAGTTCGATGGCTCGCTGGGTGTCGTTGGCCAGCGTGGATCGGCTGAGGGTGATCCCGGCATCCTTGAGCCGCTGGTGCTGGCGGTACAGGGGGAGGTGGTAACAGAACTTGTCCACCAGCAGGCTGACGTCGGCCAGGCTGCCTTCGAACACGGCCGGGGGCGCGGAGACGTCCATCAGGCGGGCACCGGGCTCGGGCAGCAGCATCGTCAGCCCTGCCGCAGGCGCAGGCAGAGGCCATTGCCGAGATCCAGTTCGATCTGCCAGGAGCCGCCAATCTCCCGCCCACGGGTCGGCAGTTCGATCCAGTCACTGAGCGAGACGGGATCGGTTCCAGTCCCGGAACCAGTGGACGTGGAAAGCGCCTCGACCCGAAGTTTGCGTTGCCAGTAACCGAAGGTGGCAACCGAAATGCCGACCTGTTCGCAGAACGCCTTCTGGGTCTGCCCACTCGCCGCCTGCTCATCGATCAATTGTTGCCACTCGGCCTTGTCACGTCGCTTGCTCATGTTCTGCTCCTGTTGGTGAATGCAGGAGCAGGTTATGGTGCGAGGGTCACCCTGGGAAGAACGGCGTGGTTTGGACAGTTACCTATCAAAAATACCATGACAGCACTAATCTGCCTCTCATAGTATCGCTGTGTTGTGCTTTACAGCACGTGGGAAATACCATGAAAAATACCATGTTCAGAAAATACTGCTATTCACCGAGGAACACCGAGACAATGCGGCCTAATATACATAGTGGCCTGCCAGTTGACTTGACGGTCTTCTTGGCATATGCTTTGGCATATGCCTTTAATCAGAGGATACCCTAATGCCAAGTCTTGAACGCCATGTCCGCCTCTTTCGTAACGGGCGCAACCAGGCGCTACGCATCCCTCGTGAATTCGAGTTGGAAGGCGAGGAAGCAATCATCCACAAGGAAGGTGACCGCCTGATCGTGGAGCCGATTCGTAAAGGAAAGTTACTGGCCCTACTTGCCACTCTGGATCCTCTGACTGAACCTTTCCCAGATATTGACGATGATCTTCCGCCGCTGGATAACGTGCAACTGTGAGTACATCACTGACGTATTTGCTGGACACCAACATCCTGTCCGATCTAGTTCGAAATCCACAGGGCGAAGTAGCAGCACAAATCACCAAAGCCGGCGAGGACAGTATTTGCACCAGCATCGTTGTCGCAGCAGAACTACGTTATGGCGCAGCCAAGTCATACTCGACAAAACTTGCGGAACGTATCGACATGATCCTCTCCGCATTGGAAATTCTGCCGCTGGAAATGCCCGCTGACCACCAGTATGCAGCAATACGCCATCACCTCGCCCGACAGGGAACCCCTATCGGGCCAAACGATCTACTGATTGCCGCACATGCCCTCGCAAATAATCTGACGGTTGTGACAGCCAATGTCGGGGAATTTTCAAGGGTGCCGCGGCTGAAAGTGGAAAACTGGTTGCAGACTTAGCCGAAAAAAGAATTTATTCTTGCTGCATCTATAGTAAATGGTGCTTTTCTCTTTAGCGGGATGTTGAAAAGGCCCTCCTGGCCTTTTTCAACTCGCCGCGGTGCGATACATGCTCACACCTCGCTCAAGGCTGTTTTTCAACCGCCTTGTTAGTGCCCGTAGATGCCAGCCAATGCCGGTCACTCCCCGCTCTATTATCAATAAGCCTTTTTTAGCCTTTATTTTCAATGGCTTATTTTCCTGACAATCGGTAATACCATGAAAAATACCATGTCCAGAAAACCCTTCAAATTGCTCGAAATATGCCGATTGAGCGCAGTCACACAGCACCCTAGTGTGGTGTAACGTATAAAGTGTACCTATCAGCGTGGTGGGAAGCCGTTAGCTGCAAGGCGCGTCTCGCCGGGAATGGCGTGCCCTTTTCAAGAGACGCAACGCCGCAGATGACGGCTTCCCGCGGCGCCCGGAGGGAGGCCCGCAAATGCCCCAATCCTGCGTTTCAGTCCTTGTTAAGGGAGGGGGCCATTAACGGCGGACTGCGCCTTGTCTTGGGGCATTTGCGGGCCTC
>DRKN01000188.1 GCA_011051755.1 Gammaproteobacteria bacterium | reverse complement strand
GTTGTCCTGTCGGTACGTTGTGCACCGAACTTGCCAAGTTGAATCACACCTCACAAGAAGAGGCGAGCAAGGTCTTTACGCTTTTTCGTACCTGGTTGCGTCAGCAATTCATTTTGCTTGGTCACAAAAAAGATGCAGACGCGCTGGCCATGCATGTCCTTGCCTGGAGCCAGGGTGTCGCTACACTGGCAAGTACCTTTCATGATAAAAAATTCGTCAGCAAGGAAGTAAAGCAAATGTATGAGTGGCTGAAATCGTACACGAAAAATGCTACGCAAACAGAATGTCCCACTACCCAAGATAAATAGGAGAAAAATAACAATGTTTATCGTACTTCTTAAATTTTCCGGCAACAAAGGCCAAGCCGGCCAATTCATGGACGGCCACAACGCATGGATCAAGCGTGGTCTTGATGACGGCGTTTTTTTGTTGGTGGGGAGTCTCCAGCCTAATTTGGGTGGTGGGATTGTGGCACACAATACCTCGCTGGCGGATCTGCAAAGCCGGATGAACGATGATCCGTTTGTCGCGGAGAATGTGGTTAGTGCGGAGATTCTTGAAATCACCCCGGCAAAAGCCGATGAACGCCTTAAATTTCTGCTCGACTAAATAACATCCGCCCCATCTTTTCGATACCAAGGGCATTAGATATATGAGCACAACGATATTGGGCTCCGATGGTAAACCACGTTGCTGCTGGTGTGATGCCGCACCGGAGTTTCTCCACTATCACGATACTGCATGGGGTTTTCCGGTCAGTGATGATCATCGCTTGTTTGAAAAATTGAGTCTGGAGAGTTTTCAATCCGGGCTGAGCTGGCGCACCATTCTCGCCAAGCGCGAGAACTTCCGCGCAGCGTTCCATGATTTCGATTTTGACAGGATAGCGCGCTTCACCCAGTGCGACCTCAATCGTCTGCTCAAGGATGAAGGCATCGTCCGCCATCGCGACAAGATCGAAGCGGTCATTAATCGTTACATTCACTAGTGTATTAAACAGGTGACTGATATGAGGGCGTTTGGCGAGCAGGCTCAACGTTCACTAAAATTTCTTCCGCCGATTTTGTCCAGGTAAACGGCTTCTTATTTTTGTTATGTGCCTTGATGAATCGCATAATTGCTTCCTCCAACTCTTTTACCGATGTAAACACACCGCGACATAATTGCTTTTCAGTCAGCAAGCCAAAAAAACGTTCCACCAAGTTTAACCAGGATGAACGGGTTGGAATAAAATGCAAGTGGACTCTTTTATTTCGCTTCAACCAATTTTTGACTTTCTCATGCTTATGCGTTGCATAATTATCCACAATAAGATGGAGTTCTAATTCTTTTGGCGTTTGTTCTTCTACAGTCTTTAAAAAAGATAAAAACTCCTTATGCGTATGGCGTTTGCAGCACTCCCCAATGACTTCGCCTGCTAGCGTATTTAACACCGCAAATAATGTGCTTGTACCATGACGTTTATAGTCATGAGTCATTGTCCCACAATGCCCTGGTTTCATTGGCAACCCAGGTTGCGTTCGATCCAGCGCCTGGATAGAACTCTTTTCGTCGATACAAAAGACAATTTGGCCTTAACCTTTTTCAATGCCATCGATCTTCTTGAGTGCCTTTTTTACCGTGTAAGGACACATGGAGTAGGTCATATTATCCACCTGAAACTTCACGGTTTGCAGCTCGGAGGCCAGAGACTGGCTACCGATACCGAGTGTTGATAACGCGATGAGCAATGGCAAAAACAGTGGCTGATCCAACTACCGTGATGCCCAGCATTAACAGTACCTGTGGCCCCAGACAATCCGTGCCCCCACAAAACATTCACCCCAGAGCGGGGTGGATACTATCCTGAGCAAAAGAGTGGGAGACAACGGGGAAGATTACAACTATTATCACTAAGTACTCTATACCAAGCGCAACAATACAGCCTTGTCAATTGAGAACACCCCCTCGGTGTGAGCGTGAAATGTAGGGATCAGCCGCCTGCTGTTTTATCCGGGCAGAGGTTCCCGGGGAGGGAACATGAAGCATCAGCACATTCTCATGGCCCTGATTGCCGTCAGCTGTAGTCTGTTCGTGGGCCCTGTCCATGCGGAAAAAGACCCACTCGAACGCAGTCTGAACGCCTATTACGCCGGCCACTACAACGCCGCCTACAATTTCACTGTGCCGCTGGCCGGGCAGGGGAATCCCGCCGCCCTCAACCTGCTGGGCATGATGTATGAACTTGGCAGGGGTGTGCCGCAGGATCCCGCCCGTTCCGTCGTTTATTATCGCAAGGCAGCGGAAAAGGGCGATATCCATGCCCAGTTTAACCTGGCCGTCTCCTACAATACCGGTGTTGGCATCCCCATGAATTTCCAACAGGCGGTGAAATGGTATCGCCGTGCCGCCGATCAGGGGGCCGATTTTGCCCAGTACAATCTGGCCACCATGTATGAAGAAGGCAGTGGCGTAGCGCAGGATTTCCAGCAGGCGGCTCAGTGGTACCGGTTAGCCGCCGAGCACGGCAACCCGCAGGCACAGAACAACCTGGGCTGGCTGTATAAACGTGGGCGGGGTGTGGGGAAAAACCTGATGGTCGCCTACGCATGGCTGGATACCGCAGCCGTGCAGGGCCTGCACAGCGCCGCGGAGGAGCGCGACCGTATTGCCGCGCAGCTGACACAGAACGAATACGCAATTGCCCGCAGCCTGGCGGAAAAATATCGCCAGGACTACGCGGGCGGCAAAAAAAAGTAACCGGGTTTAGCGCAGGGCCAGGGGTTGCAGGCTCGAGGGCGGCACGGTGAAGGGCAGTTGATCCGGCACGTCCTGGTAGTCACCGGAGGCCAGCGCGATCCATACCAACCCGGCCATGGAGTTCACCCCCAGCTTGCGCATGATGTGGGCACGGTGGGTCTCTACGGTCTTGGTGCTGAGATTCATTTCGTGGGCGATCACCTTGTTAGGATTGCCGCGGATCAGCAGATGGAGCACTTCCTGCTCACGCCGTGAGAGGCTATCCAGCCGGTCACTGATCTGTGCCCGCCATTCTCCGTCCTCCCGCGCCCGACGATCCAACTCGATAGCACGCTGGATGCTATCCAGCAGCATCTGGTCATCAAAGGGTTTTTCCAGAAAATCCACTGCCCCGGCCTTCATGGTGCGCACCGCCATGGGAACGTTGCCGTGGCCGGAGATAAAGATGATGGGGATATTCACGCTCTGGCGGCTGAGGTGTTCTTGCAGCTCCAGGCCGCTGAAACGCGGCAGGCGTACATCCAGTACCAAACAGCCAGGCCTGATGGGGTCATAAGCATCCAGAAAGGTCTGCACGCTCTCAAAGGTGGCGACTTGAATGCCCATGGATTCGAGTAGAATTTGCAGGGCGTCACGCACACCGTCATCGTCATCGACGATGAAGACAGTGGGTTCGAAGGGGTTGTCCTGTAAGACCTGTACGTTCACGATTTACTCCTGGAAGAGGTATCTCTCTCTCTTCCACAAGCTTAGCGCTTGCGTAGGGCAATAGGCAATAGCCAGCAGGTTAACGGGTGTATTGCCTAGCCCCCAAATTCAAGCCGAAAAATCAAGTAACTAATTAATTTTACTATAAAATAAATCTCTTTTGCCCTGTATCCATCTTAATTTCCGGCTTCAGATATTATTCATCTTCGTCGTTTGGCAGCAGTGAATGGCGCCAAAACTGGTCTTCCTTCTCGAATAGACGCCGTGTTGCCCGAGGTCCCCAGGTACCGGCGGGGTAGGTAGGAATGTAATCCCGCTCCATGGCCCAGACGCGCAGGATGGGGTCAACCACCTGCCAGGCGCCGTTGACCTCATCAAAGCGCAAAAACTGGCTCTGGTCACCTTGAATCACGTCCATCAGTAAATCCTCATAGGCGTCATAGTTGTTTTCGTCCTCGCCGCGCAGACTGGCATCCAGGCTGATGGTGCGGGTGTGCATGGTCGGTCCCGGCTCCTTGACCTGCATTTCGATGCGCAGGCACTCACTGGGCTGGATGCCGAGCAGCACCCAGTCCGGTTTCATCTTCTCGACCGGTGTGTCGCGGAATAAGTGTTGCGGTGGCTGCTTGAGGCGGATGGAAATGGCGGATCGGCCCTCTGCCATACGCTTGCCGGTGCGCAGAAAAAACGGTACACCGCGCCAGCGCCAGTTGTCGATGTAGAGCTTGAGTGCGGCATAGGTTTCGGTACTGCTGTTAGCTGGGATGCCTTCTTCTTCGAGATAGCCTGGCACCGATTTGCCGTCGATCATCCCGGTACTGTACTGGGCGCGGAAGGCATGGGCATGTACGGCGCTCTGCGGGATCGGGCGGATGGATTTGAGCACCTTGACCTTTTCGTCGCGCAGGGACTCCGCATCCATGGCCGCCGGCGGTTCCATGGCAACCAGGGTCAGCAGCTGCATCAGGTGGCTTTGGATCATGTCACGCAGTGCACCGGAGCCGTCGTAATAACCTCCGCGGCCAGCGACGCCAAGGGTCTCGGAATGGGTGATCTGCACATGGTCGATGTAATTTCGATTCCAGAGCGGCTCCATCATCACATTGGCGAAGCGGAACACCAGAATATTTTGCACCGTGCCTTTGCCCAGGTAATGGTCGATACGATAGACCTGATCCTCGCGCATGAATTTATGGATGCGTGTCTCCAGCATCTGTGCGCTTTCCTGGTCGTAGCCAAAGGGCTTTTCGATAATGATGCGGCGCCAGCCGTGAGCTTCTTCGAAGACATTACAGCCTGCGAGCTTTTCGATGACGGTGCCAAACTGGGCGGGCTGCAAGGCCATGTAAAATGCAGCATTGCTGGGATAGTCTTCGTTTTCATCCACGGTGGCGCGAATCTGTTCGTAGATATTGTCCTGGTTGAGATCACCCTCAAAATAGCGCATGCGGGCGCAGAAACGCTTGAACAGATTTTCATCCAGACCCCCGCGGGCCTTGGTGGAAATCATATCGTGCAGTTCGCTCCGCCATTCCTCCTGGCTCATGGAGCGCCGGCCGATGGCGATGATCTTGCTGCCGGCGGGCAGGCGATTTTCCGCATCCAGGTGATACAGGGCGGGCATCAGTTTCAGGCGTGAAAGATTGCCGGTTGCGCCAAAAATGATATAGGTGCAGGGATTATTCATGGGTATTGTAGGTTACCGTTAGAGGGTTGAAATTGCTTAGGAGGCAGCGAAAGGTTCTTCTACACTCGGCATCAAACGTCAAGGACTTTAGTGCGGATATTGCATGAAGTTACGCATAATCTTGCTCGATATCACCGATAGCGCCTGTCCCGCGAGCGGCACAAGTGTATTGGATACGAAACTTCTTTGAGACTTTTTGTCAAACCAGAGCCCTGTGAAACCCATGCCCTGCACAATTTTTTATGCAAATCCATGCAATATCCGGATTCCTTATCCGCGATTGGACAAACAGATGAAGCATAGCGTCCAGTAAGCATGGCACAATTTATCGATCAACTCTTGCAATGGGTGGCCAGCCACCCGCACCTGGCCGGTATTTTCGTTGCCCTGCTGGCCTTTGCCGAATCGCTTGCCGGCGTCGGGCTGCTGGTGCCGGGCGCTTTTATCATGTTCGGCATCGGTGCACTGATTGCCTTGGGTTTGCTGGAATTCTGGCCAATCTATGCCTGGGCGGTGCTGGGGGCCATTGCTGGCGATGGTTTCAGCTATTGGCTGGGACGGCATTTTCATCAGCAGATCCGCGCTCTCTGGCCCTTTTGCCGGTATCCGGCCTGGCTGGAAAAAGGTGAGGTCTTCTTCCAGCGTCACGGTGGCAAGAGTGTATTGCTGGGGCGCTTCATCGGCCCTATCCGGCCGGTGATTCCGGTGGTGGCGGGGATGCTGGATATGCCGCCCGGGCGGTTTTATTTCGTCAACGTGCTCTCGGCCTTTGTCTGGGCGCCACTCTATCTGCTGCCGGGCATCGCCTTTGGCGCCTCTCTCGCGTTGGCGGGTGAAGTGGCTGGACGGTTGGCGTTGCTTATCGTGCTGTTGCTGGTGTCGGTGTGGCTGCTGGCCTGGTGCATTCGCTGGCTGTACCGACATTTTCAGCCACATGCTCAGCGCTGGGTGCATGCGGCAATGCTCTGGGCGGCCCGGCATCGCTATCTGGGCTGGCTGGTCGCGGGCCTGGTGGATCCCCATCGGCCGGTGTCGCGCTCATTGTTAGCCTGGCTGGTACTGCTGGCCGGTGGGGCCTGGCTGTTCCTCTTCATGTTGGTCAATGTGCTGGGCCAAAGTACCCTGCAACAGCTCGACCTTGGCATAAACCAGTTTCTGCAAAATATCCGTAACCCACTGACAGATCATGTAATGGTCATATTTAGCGCCTTGGGTGATGTGCAGGTGACGATGCCGGTGCTGCTGGCGGCGCTGGGCTGGTTGTGGTGGCGGGGACGCACGCAGGAAGCCACCTATTGGCTGGCCGCCGTGGCCTTCGGCAAACTGGCGGTCATTGTCCTCAAGGTCAGTCTCGGGGTGGTTCGCCCGAGCGTGCTGTATCCCGGTTGGGAGGCATTCAGTTTTCCTTCCGGTCACGCCACCATGAGCGTCATTATCTATGGTTATCTGGCGGTGAGCAGTGCGCGGGAGTTTCCGCTTCGCTGGCGCTGGTTTCCTTATGTTATGAGTGGCGTGCTGATTGCCGGCATCGCTTTTTCCCGTCTCTATCTGGGGGCTCACTGGGTCTCCGATGTACTGGCGGGGCTCGCCATGGGTCTGGCCTGGGTGGCGCTGTCCAGAATCGCTCTGCGTCGTCACCGGCGGGAACCCGGTGCAACCTCAGGACTGACCGCAGTATGTCTGGCAGTCCTTGCCGCTTCCGGGCTATGGCATGTGAGCAGTAATCTGGAGGCGGATCTGCAACGCTATGCGATCCAGCAGGGGATTCACCGACTTCCTGCCAAGACGTGGTGGCGCGAGGACTGGCAACGCATTCCGGCCTATCGGTTGGATTTGGGTGGCGAGCGTGAACAGCCGTTCACCCTGCAGTGGGCCGGGAACTTGCGGGACGTGAAGGTCGAATTACAGGCACGGGGCTGGCGAATACCCACGGCACTGAACTGGCGCACGGCCTTGCATTGGCTGCAGCCCGCAGCGGAGTTGTCCGCGCTGCCCCTGCTGCCGCGCCTGCAACAGGGACGCTTTGAATCACTGCAAATGGTTTATGACGGCGAGGATGGGCGCCTGCCGCTGGTCATCCGCTTGTGGGCAAGCGCATACCGTTTGCAGCCGGGTGACGTGCCGCTCTGGGTGGGTACCGTCGCCGAGCTGGAATTACGGCAACTGCCTCTGATCAGCTATCCGCAAACCCGACAGGACTACGATGCGGCCTTGCGCCGTCTGCAGCCGACATTGCAGGGTCTGTCATTCAAGTCGGTTCGACGGGAGAGCGTCCGTTTGCTGAAAAATGGGGAAGCCCGCTGGCATGGTCGGTTGATCGTGTTGAGGCAGAAACCCAGCTCATCGTCCACCCATAAAGATCCCCTGCAATAGCGGTACGACAAAAGGGGCACAGACATCACATGCAGGCTTGCAAATTTTTCCCTTGATCAGGGTCAAGGGGATTACCTGTGTATTCCTCTAGGCTTATTTTTTTCCCTTTGATAGCGGAGGATAGTGCAGCATTATGAGTGATCATTGCGTCATCGATCCCACTAAAATACCCCCTATCGCCGTAGCATCCATGAATACCAAACACCACGAAGAGGTCGAGCTGGTCAATCAGATCGGGTATCTGATCAAGACGGGGCAAGGCGGTGAACTGGATAGCAAAGCGCTACATGCAAAACTGGATGAATGGGTTGAACACACCCGCAGACATTTCGCACACGAAAACCGGCTCATGGAAGAGGCCGGTTTTGCGGCCTATGGCGTGCACAGCCATGAACATACCCTGGTGCTGGCCAGGCTGGAGCTGGCCTGCAAGGCTTGGCAGACCACAGGAGACCTTAACGCCCTGGCAGACTATGTTTTCGTGTACTGGCCCGAGTGGTTTCAGGGGCATGTGGCCAGTATGGATACCATGACAGCTGCCTACTTGAGCCGCGCAGGCGTTAAGTGATTGTTGTTATCGGGACGGGTTGTAGAGTCGTTGTCCAAACCGTCATCAAAAAAAACCGGACATGTCCGGTCGCCGATGACTGACGCGGTGCCACGTATGAGATAAAAATGAGATAAATGAGAAATATGGACAATCCGGTTAGAATGGCTGCTGTGTCATGAAGACGAATAAGCTGACCCACTTCGCAACCCTTCGAGAAATCCCATACGCATGCCGCCAGACGCAGTTATCGCCAAACAGTCCCCCCGCCTGCGCAACGAAGCGCCGAAAATTTTCAAATCGACGGATGAATTACAGGATCACCTGTTACTGGGCGTTTCCCGTACCTTCGCACTGACAATTCCACAATTGCCCGCCGAACTCTGCCGGGTGGTCTCCAACGGCTACCTGCTGTGCCGCATTGTCGACACCATTGAAGATGACCCGGCGCTGGATGCGACGCAGAAACGCCACTACTCCCGCCTGTTTACGGCCGCAGTGGCTGGCGAAGCGGATGTTGGGTCTTTTGCGCAGTCTTTGTCAGGTTTACTCTCAACGGCCACCATCCCGGCCGAGCATGAACTGATTCAGCTCACCCCGGAGGTCATAAAGATCACCCACGGTTTCGATGGACCACAGCGCGAGGCACTGGCGACCTGTGTCCGCGTGATGGCCGAAGGCATGGTCTATTATCAGGAGCTGGATACCCATGCCGGGCTGGCGAGCCTCGCCGACATGGAAAAATACTGCTATTACGTAGCCGGCGTCGTTGGTGAAATGTTGACCCGGCTGTTCTGCGCCTACTCGCCGGAAATTGCCAGAAATTGCGCGGAAATGCAGCGGCTGTCGATCGCCTTTGGTCAGGGCCTACAAATGACCAACATCCTCAAGGATATCTGGGATGACCATGAGCGCGGCGCCTGCTGGTTGCCACAGGAAACCTTTTCGCGGCATGAGTTCGACCTTGCCGACATGGCGCCGGGGCAGAATGATACTGGATTTGAAAAGGGCATCGACGAGCTGATCGCCATCGCCCACGGTTGCCTCAAACAGGCGCTGGAATATACCCTGCTGATCCCCGCCCGCGAGGCGGGCATCCGCAGTTTCTGTTTTCTCGCCATTGGTATGGCCGAGCTGACTCTGCGCAAGATTGGCGACAACAAAAGCGACATCCACGGTAAGCGGGTAAAGATTTCCCGGCGCAGCGTGCAGGGCGTGGTCGCCGCCAGCCGGGTTGCTGTGCACAATGATTTTCTGTTGCGGGCTTTGTTCACGTTCTGCGGCAGGGGTTTGCCATCACCCCCCATCCCGCAGGGCACGATTAAGCAAGATTAGGTAAAGCTACCACGAAGAATTTTTCCACGAGCTGAGACAGAGAAACCAATTGGACAAGGAGCGGGCCATGCCCGCGAAAATTCCTTACCACAGAGGACACAGAGGTACACGGAGAAAAACAAACCGTATTCATGATCTCTGCGCCTCCCTGTAGTGAACAAGATTCTCCGGGCCGAGCCTGTTTTTCGCGAGCATGGCCCGCTCCACACCTACGGGCCCTGCATGTCTGTTTAGACCCACGTTCCGCATGGGCACACAAAACGTGCCCGCCCCATGGTGCTTCACCAGGTCGCCGGGTCTGACCAGACCACCCAGGGCAGCAGGTCTCTTCTGTCCAGCAGTGCCGTGGCAGCCGTGCTGCTGATCTCGCCGGTGTAGTCCCTGGGGTGGT
>DRKN01000187.1 GCA_011051755.1 Gammaproteobacteria bacterium | reverse complement strand
AATGCCCCAATCCTGCGTTCCAGTCCTTGTTAAGGGAGGGGGCCATTAACGGCGGACTGCGCCTTGTCTTGGGGCATTTGCGGGCCTCTGATAGGTGCACTTTATACGTTACACCACACTAGGAGCATGTTTTTGTTATACATTTTCATGCTCGCAGCATAACCCAGCTTTGATACTGATATGAGTGACAACTACAGTGACATGTCCATGTTTGACCTGTTCCGTATGGAAACGGAAGGGCAGCTGGCGTCTCTCGGGCAGGGTTTGCTGGTGTTGGAGAAGGATTTTACCAATGACGAGGAGCTGGAGGCGCTCATGCGCGCCTCTCATTCACTAAAAGGTGCGGCACGCATGGTGGGTGTCGAGCCCGTGGTGCAGATTGCACATGTCATGGAAGATGTTTTTGTCGCCGCACAGCATCAAAAAATCACCCTCTCCAGTCCCGCCATCGATGTGCTGTTGCGGGCGACGGATCTGATCGAAACGATTGCCGGACTTGCCGAGGAAAGTATCGCTGGCTGGTTTTCGCAAAACAAAGCACAGGTCGATGCCGCTGTCGATAAATTAGCGCAGATTGTTGCCGCAGAGCTTGTTGTGGATGAGTCCGCGTCATCCGCCCCGTCGCTGACGGAGGGGCCTGCCGATCCGGCCAAAACGCCGGTGTTCGCTGGGGAGGAGGGCATTGCACCGCTTGCCGAGGCTCCCCGTGCGCAGACATCGCCGGGCGGCCGGAGTGATGACCGTATGCTGCGCATCAATGCGCAGCGAATGTCCCGCATCCTTGGCGTGTCCGGTGAAATGCTTGTGGAGTCACGCAGGCTCTCCACGTTTTCGGATTCTCTGATGTTTCTCAAGCGGCGGCAAAATGAATTGATGGAAGACCTGGAAGGCCTGCTCTACCGCCAGGGACAGGGGGCCCCGGCGGCGATGGATGTGGAACTGCGTGGGTTGCAGAAAAAACTGAATGCCTGCCGTCAATTGCTGGGCCACCAACTGGCATCCCTGGACGAGTACGGCCGCAGAAACAGCAATCTCTCCAACACGCTTTATCACGAAGTCACGGGCAGCCGGATGCAGCCGTTTGCCGAAGGCAGCGCTGGCCTTGAACGCATGATTCGGGATTTGTCGCGCCATCTGGCTAAAGAGGTTGCGCTGGAAATTCGTGGCAAGGAAACACTCGTTGATCGGGATGTGCTGGAAAAAATCAAGGCGCCGCTGAATCATTTATTACGCAATGCGGTGGATCACGGTGTCGAGTTGCCGCAGGAGAGATTGGCCGCCGGTAAACCGGCGCAGGCGAAGATTATTGTCGCCGCGAGCCATGGCGCCGGCTTGTTGCGCATCAGTATTCGTGATGATGGTGGTGGTATCGACCTCGACAGATTGCGAGAAAAGATTGCCGATAAGGGCCTGTCGACGCCAACGGTGATTGCGTTACTGAGTGATGATGAGTTGATCGAATTTCTTTTTCTGCCGGATTTTTCCACCCGTGATGAAGTAACTGAGACCTCGGGGCGCGGTGTCGGTCTGGATGTCGTGCATGACATGATGCGGGCGTTGGGTGGTACGGTCAGTGTCGAGAATCAGCCGGGGCTGGGCGTTAAATTTATCCTGCAATTGCCGCTAAGTCTGTCTGTACTGAACGCTCTGCTGGTGGAGATTGCCGATGAGCCCTATGCCTTTCCCCTGAGCCGGGTCGACCGCCTGCTGTCTGTTCCTGGCGACCATATCAAGGTCATGGACGGACGCCAGTATTGTGAGCTGGATGGCGAGTTGATTGGTTTGGCGTCCGGTTCACAGGTGCTGGGATTGGCGCATGAACCGGTCGCGCGCGATGAGATTTCGGTGGTGGTGGTGAGTGACCGGCTTGCGCAATATGGTCTGGTGGTTGAGCGCTTTGTCGGTCAGCGGCAGATTTCTGTGCAGCCGCTGGATCCCCGTCTTGGCAAGCTCCAGGACATCAGCGCAACCTCACTGATGGAAGATGGCGCCCCCCTGCTGATCCTGGATGTGGATGACATGGTGCGTTCCATCGATCATATCGTCAAGGGTGGGCGCCTGAGTTCGGTACTTCATGCGCAACAAACACAGCAGGGACAACGCGCCAAGCGGGTGTTGATTGTGGATGACTCACTGACGGTGCGGGAAGTCGAACGTGATCTGCTGGAGTCCCACGGCTATAGCGTCGAGACCGCCGTGGATGGCGTGGATGGATGGAATGCCGTGCGTAGCGGTGACTATCAACTGGTGATCAGTGATGTGGATATGCCACGCATGAATGGCATCGATCTGGTACGAGCCATCAAACAGGATCTGCAACTGCGTTCCACGCCGGTGATGATTGTTTCCTACAAGGATCGGCTCGAAGACCGCCAGCAGGGCCTGGAAGCCGGTGCCGATTATTATCTGGCAAAGGGTAGTTTCCATGACGATGCGCTGATCGAGGCCGTTGTCGATCTGATCGGGGAGGCTCGGATATGAGGGTAGCTATCGTTAATGACATGCCCATGGCCGTTGAAGGAATGCGGCGCGTCGTGCTGAGTCGTGGGGAGCATGAAGTGGCGTGGGTTGCGCGCGATGGCCGTGAGGCGGTGGAGCTGTGCGCGCGAGATTGTCCGAATCTGATCCTGATGGATCTTATTATGCCGGTGATGGATGGCGTCGAGGCGACACGGCGGATCATGCAGGCCACGCCCTGCCCGATCCTGATCGTGACGGCCTCGGTGAATCATAATTCCGCCATGGTCTTCGAGGCCATGGGGGCTGGTGCACTGGATGCGGTCAATACGCCTATACTGGGTATGGGTGGCCAGGGTGAAGGGCATGATCTGCTGCTGCGCAAGATTCACATGATTGGTGTGCTGAATCAGAACAGTACCTCGGTAGCCGCTGTATCGCCAGCACGCAGCCGACGGGAAGCCACCGATCCATCGACCCGGGGTTGTCTGCTGACCATTGGTTCTTCTTCGGGAGGGCCGCAGGCACTGGCCGAAATACTCCGCACGCTGCCAGCGGATTTCCCGGCTCCCGTGGTATTGATCCAGCATGTCGATGAGCAGTTTGTTGCCGGCCTGGCCGATTGGCTGGATCGGCAGACCGCCCTCACGGTACGTCTGGCCAATGCGGGGGATCGCCCCGAGGTCGGCACGGTGTTACTGGCCGGTAGCAACAATCATCTGATACTGAAAAATACCGGTGAATTGGCTTACACCCCGGAACCGCTACAAACACCCTACCGCCCGTCGGTGGATGTTTTTTGGCATTCGCTGGCAGCCTGTTGGCAGGGTGAAATAATGGCGATCCTGTTGACGGGAATGGGCCGTGATGGCGCCCGGGGCATGCTGGAATTACGCCATAAGGGCGCCTGCACCATCGCGCAGGACGAGGCCTCGTCCGCCGTTTATGGCATGCCCAAGGCCGCCAGAGAGCTGCACGCGGCACTGGAGATCTTATCGCTGGAGACGATACCAGCATTAGTGATGTCTAAATTTCCTGTGCAGATAAGGCAGGAGGCGCAATGATGACGATAAACATGGCAATGGATCCCGATCAATCCCGTGAAGTCACCCCCCCTACCGATGAGCTGGGCAGACTGGTGGTATTGCTGGTGGACGACCAGAGGATGGTCGCCGAAGGTATTCGCCGCATGCTGGCCAGTGAAGGGGATATTGAATTCCATTATTGCGCGGAGCCTAAAAAGGCGGTGGCCATGGCGCTGGCGATACGCCCTACGGTGATCCTGCAGGATCTCATCATGCCGGACATGGATGGTTACACGCTGGTGAATGATTACCGCGCAGAGCCGGAAACGCAAAACATCCCGGTGATTGTGCTTTCCACCAAGGAAGATCCAAAGGACAAGAGCAAGGCCTTTGAGCGTGGTGCCAACGATTACCTGGTCAAGCTGCCGGACCGGATTGAACTGATTGCGCGGATTCGCGCGCATTCACGCAGTTATCTGGCCCATCAGGCGTTGCGTGAAACCCAGGCCAAACTGGAACAGAGCAATGCCGAATTGAAAAAGTTGAGCTGTCTGGATGGCCTGACCGGCATTGCCAACCGCCGCCGGCTCGATGAGTTTTTGCGCATGGAATGCCTGCGTTCGGTGCGTGACGACACACCACTGTCACTGATCCTCATCGATATCGATTTTTTCAAGCCCTACAACGACCATTACGGCCATCTTGCCGGCGATGAGTGCCTGCGCCAGGTTGCCCGCAGCCTGGACGAGGCCGTGCAGCGCGCTTCGGATCTCATTGCCCGCTACGGCGGTGAAGAGTTTGCCGTGATTCTGCCGAATACCGACCTGAGTGGCGCCAGACGGATTGCCCATGAGCTGTGTGAAAAAATCCGCTCGCTGGAGATCCCGCACGAATATTCGCAGGTTGCGGATATCGTGACCATCAGCCTGGGTGTGGTCAGTCGCGTGGCCTGTGAAAACCTGTCACCTTCCGACCTGATCAACCTGGCCGATGCTGCCCTGTATGAAGCAAAAGAAACGGGACGTAACCGTTATGTGGTGGCCGAAGAGCAGGGCTGAGAACAGGCAAGAGAGAGGGAGGGTTAAGACCAGGCGTTCTTCCACGTTGGGGAAGAAGGTAAAACCGAGGCGACACGGCGGTTGAGGAACAGCAGCAGGATGCCGACCACCAGCAGCAGACCGCCACCGCCGTTGATGAGCAACAGGTGGATGCGTTCAATACGGCCATACAGGGTGATGGCAGGGAAGTGTTGTGCGGGGGTTGCGGTCTGTATGGCAACCACCCAGATTTTTTCCTCGCTTTTTGGTGGCGGTGTGCGGGGTCTTGTGGCGACCAGCAGAATGGCACCGCTGATCGCGAGTCCCAGAATCAATAGCAGAGGCACGGTTCTCTTCAGGACGGATCGTCCATTTTGCATACAGATAACTCCCTGCCCGGATTTCTTGTCAGGCAGACCGGGTTTACCTGTCTGGATATTTTATGAGTAGATTCAAAGGATTAATTTAGGTGCAATCTGAATCCTCGGATTCAGGTGATAAATATCCCGGGCCGTCACCACCTGTGAAACAGGCTTAATCTGGCGATATCATTTGTGGAGAGGGAGACTGGTGTGAAAACTTCTTTCCACGGCACCGACCGCGGTGTTACCGGTTCTTGCTATCTCGTCGAATGTGCCGGCAAGCGCTGAAATGGAGTAGAATTAGTGCAACCAGGAATCCTACGAAATAGGCTGCGATTTTATTTACAACTGCCATGACAGACTGTATTTCCTCCCATCTTTCTTTTATCGACGTGGTCAGATCCAGCGTTTGCATGGGCAGTTGCTCTGTCATGGCTTGACAGATGGCCTGTACAACTTCCGGATGGTTATGACCGAGTGGTAAAGCGCCTGCGCCGGCCAGGCAGTCGAGGTAAACTTGGCCTTCAGAGTCAATAACACGACAACCCCGAGCACTTTTAATAGCGATGGGCAGGCGCCGGGGATAAGAGCGGGCGTTGGATTCCCGAAGCACTTGTCGGCTGAGCAGCCCACTATTGGCCTTTGCCGGTGTACGCTCACCAATTGGCATACGTTCATCATGCGAATATACAAAGACTGCGGCTTTTTTTGTGTAGCATCACAACTGGTGCTGGCTTCCATTCATCTCTCCACCAAAGGGTTGGGAAATCCGAACAGAAGAATGCTGCGGAGCCTGCCTTCTTTTTCGGTTTCCGAAAAGCTGGCGGGCGATAGGCTGGCTAGCGACTGAAAAAATCAGAAAGTAATGAGAATTATTCCTGTTATCCGTGTATTTATATCGAGGTCAATAGGGTGCGCGAATTTTTTTTAACGTATTATGGAAGCGCGAATTGATGGGTTAATAAGTTGAATTAAGAAATGGCAGTAGGGTGGACGCGGGTTTAACTCCCACTCTCTTAATCGATGAAATCCATTAATTATACCGGCATAAGTAGGGATATTTGTTGCCCCTGTGGGCCCTAAGTGGCTTGCTTTGGTTCCCGTTGTTGAGCGTTCATAGATTTTGTGTATTCACCTGCCGCGCAAAAAGCGTTAATACAAAAAATTTGATGTATTTGCCAAAAATTGCTCCAGAATAAAACTTTCTGGAACAATTGTTT
>DRKN01000186.1 GCA_011051755.1 Gammaproteobacteria bacterium | reverse complement strand
GGGGAGTAATACCCGGTTCAATCCCACGCATTTTTATACGCCGCCTCTGACAAAGGCCGGGGGGTGATTAGGTCAGTTTATGGACTGGAGGCACAGAGGACTTGTGCTGGAACAGAGTATCTACACAAAAATGTCACCGCCCCGGCAGCCACAGCGACAGTGCCGGCACATAGGTGATGATCAGCACCGCTGCCAGCAAAATAACAAAGAAGGGCCAGGTGGCGCGGTACAGTTGCATCACGGATTTGCGGAAGCGGTAGCTGGCGATGAACAGGTTCATGCCCACTGGCGGGGTGAAGTAGCCGATCTGCATGTTGGCGAGGAAGATGATGCCAAGGTGCACCGGGTCGATGCCGTAACGGAGGGCGATGGGCAGCAGCAATGGCACCATGATCACCAGTGCGGAGAAGATGTCCAGCATGGTGCCGAGGATCAGCAGGAAGATATTCAGCAGGATCAGGAAGGTGAGCTTGTCGTCCACGTGCTCACGGATGGTCTCGAACAGGCGCGTGGGGATCTCGGCGTCGATCATGTAGTTGGTGGAGGCCAGCGAGACGCCGAGGATCATCAGGATCGCACCCACCAGCACCATGGATTTTCGCATCACCTCTGGCAGATAGCGCAGGCTGACCTCGCGGTAGATGCCCACTTCGACGATCAGCACGTACAGCACGGTCACCGCCGCCGCCTCGGAGATGGCGAAAAAACCACTGTAGATGCCGCCCAACACGATAATCGGCAGCGGTACTTCCCAGCGTGCCTTCCACAGGGCGCGCAGCGCACTGCGGCCGTCGAAGGGGGTGAGTGGCTGGTCGCGGCTGGTCCACACCACCCAGCTTCCCAGCATCAGCAGCATCAGCAGGCCGGGCAGGATGCCGGCGAGGAACATCTGATCCACGCTCAGCGGTTCGCCCAGGGCCATCTGCTGGGCGACGATGGCGTACAGGATCAGCGGCAGTGAGGGGGCGAACAGCAGGCCCAGGCTGCCCGAGGTGGTAACCAGGCCGAGGCCGAAGTTTTCGCCATAACCGGCCTGGCGCAGGGCCGGGTAGAGCAGCGCGCCGAGGGCGATGATGGTGACCCCGGAGGCGCCGGTGAAGGCGGTGAACAGGGCGCAGGCGGCCAGTGCCACCAGCCCCAGGCCACCCGGCATCCAACCCAGCAGGGCGCGGGTGAGATTGACCAGGCGGTCGGCGGCCTTGCTTTCGCTGAGCAGGTAACCGGCGAAGGTGAACAGGGGAATGGCGAGCAGAATCGGCATTTCGGCGAGGCGGAAGAACTCGATGGCCAGCACCGACAGGTCGACGTCCTGGCTGTAGAAACCAAACAGGGCGCTGGCGGCGATGACCGCGAACAGGGGGGCGCCGAGCAGGGCCATGACCAGGAGCAGTAGTATGGTCATGGCAGGGAGGGTTTCCGTGACAGCAATTGCAGCAGGTCGACGCCGAAAGTGAACAGGTTGCGCAGGCCGATGATGGCGAAACCGATGGGGATGATGATCTCCGCGGCCCAGGCCGGCACGCGGGCGAAGAGGATCATCTGATCCTGATATTCCATCCATACGAATTGCGCTGCGTACCAGGCGACGATGCCGCACACCACGGCGGTGAACAGGTGCGTGGCGGCATTGGTGATACGTTTCAGGTGCCCGGGCAGGAAGCGTGAGACCAGGTCGATGGCGATGTGGTTGTCGGCGCGGGTGGCGGCCATGCCGCCGAGCAGGGCCAACCACAGCACCAACACGCGCAGCAACGGTGGGCCCCAGTCGATGCCGGTTTCAAAAAAATTGCGCAGGATGATCTGGCTGCCAGCGAGCAGGATCATGGCCCCCAGCAGGAGCACCAGCAGGCCGTCTTCGAGGCGGGCGCTGAGATGGGCCAGGCGGCGCAGGCCTCTGGTCAGCACGGCTCACCATTCCTCGTGGCCGAATCCGGCTGCGAATGGATTTTCGCCACGGAGGCACGGAGCACACGGAGTTTTTGGCTTTGTGGCGCTGTTCTGTGGTGGCACGGGAAAGCATCCAAACGGTTTTTCTCCGTGCCCTCTGTGCCTCTGTGGCAAATGGACGATGCCGTACGTGGCCGAACATTACGGCCTGTGGAGCGGCTTTTATAAGGCCGGTTAGCGGGCGTCAGCGACATTGGTGCCGGGATGACTGGCGCGATAGTCGGCCAGATGGTGCTGGAAGGTGTCGATGATGGACTGGTGGAGATAGCCGTTTTTTACCAGCTTGGCCACCGCACGCTGGCTGCCGCCGCGCCACTCGGCGATCTCTGTCGGAGTGGGACGGACAAATTCGATGCCCTGCTGCTTGAGTGCCTCATAGGCCTTGCGGTTGTCTTCGCGGTTGAGGCGATTGAGGTGCTGGAACACGTCACCCATCACCTCGCGCACGATGGCCTGGTCGGCGGGCTTGAGCTTTTCGAAGGCGCGGCGTTTGACCACGATGGTGCCGGTGACATACAGCAGCGGCGTGTCGGTGAGGTATTTTACCCGCGTGTGCCACTGCAGGGCGATGGCGCCGACCGGGGTGGTGGCGACAGTGTCGATGAGGCCGGTCTGTAAGGCGGTGAGTACGTCGGTCATGGCCAGTTGGATGGTGGAGATGCCGAACTGGGCGAAGGATTCCTGGTTGATACGATCACCCTCGGGAATCCAGATCTTCCGCGCCGCGAGGTCGGAGGTGGCGGTCACCGGGGCGCGTGACAACAGATAGGCGAAACCGCCCTCGCTGATGCCGAAGCTGACGTAGCCCTTGTCGTACAGGCCCTGGATGATGTTGGCGTCCATCTTGTCACGCACGTAGTCCACTTCAGCGTAGTCGCGGAAGGTGAAGGGCAGGGAGTAGATCTGCGAGCTGGGAAAGATCTTACTCAGGCTGCCGCCGGTGAGCGCGGCGCCGTGCAGCTGGCCGACCTTGATCTTGCGCAGCACGCTGTTGTCGTTGCCCATCACGCCGCCGGGATAGAAACGGATCCTGACCCGTCCATCGGTGCGTTTTCTGATGTCTGCCGCGCCCTGGCGCAGTTGTTTCATCCAATTGGTGCCGTCGGGGATGGCGGTGGCGATTTTCAGGGTGGTGGCCGCGGCGGACAGCGGTAATATCAGGGCCAGTATCAGGACTGACAGCAGGCCGGGGCGGAACAGGGTTTTCATTGCATCACTCCATGAAATAGTCGGCGGACGAGGCCAGCAGCTCGCGGGCCTCGCGCTGCGCCAGGACGTTGCTCAGGGTCAGACCGGGGATGTGCGGATCACTGGCGATGACCTCGTTGAGCAGGCGGTCGTGTAATGCCTGCTCATAGGTCAGGCGCGCGTAGTAGCGTGCATAGGCCACCTTGGCGGCGAGGTTGTGGCCACTGGAAAGCGCGATGGCGCGCTCGAAATGGTTGCGGCCCTGCTCCGGGTTGCCGCCCAGGCTCGGTGGCCGCAGGCTGCGCAGGATGCCCAGATAATAGTGTGCCTGACCCTGTTCATAGCCCTCGTCGAGGCTCAGTACCCGATCCAGCATGGCCTCCACCTTGGGCAGATCGGCAATGGCGGCCCAGTCCTCACTGCGCTGCTGGATCCACAGCAGCCAGGCGGTGGCAGCGGTGAACAGGGGATCGACCCTGTCGTCAGCGAGCCCTTCGAGCAGGGGCAACAGGGCCTCGTGAGACCGCGTTGCGATGCCGCAGGTGTCCGTTGCGCTCTTGCACAGCGCGTGCAGGGCATAGCCGCGTGCCTTGTCGGTCATACGCAGGGCACGCGCGGGATCGTCGACGAACATGGCGGCATAGGCGACATTGAGCCTGGCACCGGCCATCAGCAGGCCCGTGTCGCCGGGACTGCCTGCGATCATGCCGTCGACCATCAGCAGAAAAGCCGGTGCGCCGTCGCGCACGGTCTGCGGGTCGTCTTGATCGACGATGGCCTGTGCAAGACCGTCGGACATGCCGTCGGCGAGCATGGAGGCACAGCCACTCAGCAACAACAGGGGCAGGCTCAGGAGCAGTGCACGCAAGGTGAAGATCGGTAAGTCAGGGTGGCGGCCGGTGTGGAGCATCGGTGGTTTCAGTGATGGTTGGCGGGGTTCATTATTATCTATTGTGCCGCAGAATCCTACAGGCGCTCCATCAGGTAGCCCATACAGTCCTGGCGGATGATGCCCAGATCCAGGGTGAACATGGAGGGCATCACTGCGCGCGTGATACGCAGACGACCGTCTTCGGCGTATAAATAGTGCTCGGAGACGTCGATACCGGTTTCGTCCACCACCTGTAAGGGCAGTGGGTCATGATCCGTGTGCAGCCGGCCGATGGATGTGCCCGCGGGCAGCTCACGGAAATTGAGACGGTCGAGATCGGGCGGGAAAGTAATGTCCCAGTGGCCGGGCTGGTCATCGGCGGCGAAGCCGGCGCTGGCCTCGTTGCGCAGGGTGAGGGTGGCGACGGTGTGAAACAGGTTCATGGCGTGTGCGTCCAGCGGCGTGTCCGGCAGCACATCGAGATGCAGGCAGGTATCGATGAAATCGCGTGCGTGGTCGGCGCCGAAGGGCTGCTCCGGCTTGCCGCATTCCACGGTGATGGCCGGACACAGTTCGGCAAAGGCCAGCGACTGCACACCGGTGGGACGGGTGAAGTAAACCACGGTGCGCGAGAACAGTGTCGCCAGGTGAAAGAAGCGCGGCTCGAGACAATTGATGCAACCGTAGTGCGGGTTGAGGCCGGTATTGTTGTGGATGTCGATACTGGCGAACACGTTGCGGGTGCGCATTTCGTCGACCACCTGCCGCATCATGCGGTGTTCGGGTTGCCCATCGGCGCTGTCTGCGCAAGGCCACACGCGATTGTAGTCGGGTTGGCCGTCGAGGCGGCGTCTACTCTGCGCAGCGGCGCTGACGTTGCCGAAGAATACCGAGAGTGCGCGTGGCAGTTTGTGTTCGTCATACTTGCGCAGCAGTCCCTGGATTGCCGTCAGCCCCGTGGTCTCATTGCCGTGTAGCAGCACCGAGACGAACAACGGTGCCGTGCGCAATCCCGGCAGATGCAGCAGGGTTGGCCCAGGCAGAATGCGGTGCAAATCGCGAGCCTCGCCATCGAGCAGGCCGTCGGGGAGTCGGTCGAGAATCGTCAGCATAGCGTAGCATTGACTCAAAGTCCGCAGTGTAACCCGAAATGAGGATTGTGGCGCTGCCCGCCTAATTTCTTCCGGTATCCGGAAGGATAATGTGACGTCAATGGGGCAGCACCGTTGTTATGCAATCAACGGATTAAGTCAACAGCCCAGATTTGGGCTGTTTTCGGCTATGCAAGCCAACGACAGTGTGTTTTCAAGCTGTTATTGTATGGTCGTGAAGGCTGGAGGGTGGTTCCCATCCGGACGAGGGGTTTCGCCACTTTGGATCACGCTTGATCGATTGCTGGCCAGCTGTGTGCCGCTATCCGCCGTGGCCAGCATGCCCTGTGCCAGGGCGGTGGCAATGACGCCGAGGCCCACAACGATAACCAGAACAGCCAGTAAGTCGGGCTTTCTCTTCATCGGCATAGTGTTCGCATAAAGTGCGTATCTTCCGGTATTCGTTGGGCTGGGTTATATCTGATGCTCAACAATTCTCAGTTTCCTGGCGATAGGGTGGGTACTGCCCACCATCGCTGCCGGGATGGAAGAAAACGGGCGGGCGATGCCCGTCCTACCAAGAGAGTTGCCCAGCGGAGTATCTATTTGTTGTTGGCGCAGCGGACGCTTTTCGTGTTCCGGCGACGACACCATTCTACGTTATTTCCATAGAATTCCAAGAGGAATTGCGCCGCCCACAGATCCCCTGTAGGCGTTTGCGGTCAGGTGGCGGGAGGCACGATGGGTTGGAAAGCAATGAGGCTGTCCAAATCACTGCCGAAGTTGTTACCGAACAGGCTGGAGTAGTTGCCCTGGTCACCGTGCAGGGCCATATAATTCAGCAGTACAGTCTGCACCAGCATGTTGACATCGTTGGCGGCGAGGGGGGCGTTGACGGTTTCCACCGAACCATCAGGGCGAAAGCTGCCGATCTGCACGCCGTCATTGCGGCGGGAAGGCAAGATCGGTTGGGGAGTGACGGGTATCGGTGCACCGCCGGGGTTGTAAACGAGGAAGAAGGAGGCGGCGGTAGAAGAATTGTCACCGGTCCACTCGCCCTTGCCGCGACCGTTTTCGGAGTTGTCGAGGTTGCCGTTGCTGGCCACGGAGCCATCGCTGAAGACGTAAATCATCAGTGGTTTTGGTATGGCCCCGTTGCTGATGTCTCGGGCAGCGCGACGCGCGGCATATTCCAGACAGGCACCGATGCAGATGCCAGCGCGCAGGTCACGGATCTCGCCCACGGCGCGGTCGCCGGTGTGGTAGTCATAGCCGCCCATCTGGATAGTGCCGGCGCCGGCATAACCGTCGATGACCATCTTCATCACCGAGGCGGTCTTGCGGAATTCGCCGCTGCTGCCGAATTCTGCCGTGCTGAAGATGCCTGCGTCGCCGACGATGTCGGGGTCAAGTGCCGGGTCGATATTGACGCCGACGAAACGGTTGGCGATATCGGCGGACTTGAGGTAGCCGCAGCGGGCCAGATTGCGGGCCACTTCGTCTTTATCAATTCCATCGATTGGCGGTAGCAGGGTGTCGACCTTGTTGAGTTTGGCGTTGCTGATGCGCACCGTCGCTTCCATTACCGCGCGCACGTCAGCAGGGTCGCTGAGCACCGAGGTGAGGTCACCGGTATCCACCAGGCCGGTGACGTCCGAGGGGCGATCCACCTTGGTGGGACGCCATTCGGGATTAATGAGCATGGCCGGGGCAACGGAATTTCCGCCGGACTCCGAGCTGCGCGAGCCGATGAGGCGCACGATCTCGCCATCGGCGCCAATCCTGGCGATGCCGTACATGGGATTGTGCGGATTGTTGGCGGTGTCGTTGTCGGAGCGCGCCGGGATCACCGCGCCATTGACGTTAGTGGCGTTGGCAAGGGCGAGCTTGCCGAGAATGCCGCGCAGAAAGCCACTGTCCGAGTGGAAGGGCAGGCCGAGGGTGGTGTCGGTGAAGTCGTCGTTACTGGTATTAGTATCCTGATTGGGGCCGTTGAGGGGGGGGTTGGTATCCAGGATGCCGGGCACCATGTCGCCGGGGACACCCATCTTGCTGTAACCGGCGGTACTGAGGGGATCGTCCATGTAGCCGCCGCGGCCACCCACCAGCACGTTGGAGCCAACCATGCTGGCGCCGCCGGCGAGGTCGAAACAGATGAAGGGGATCTTGCCACCAGCGCCGAGGCCCTCCAGTGCACAGCCCGCATCGCTGGCCATGGCCAGCAGGTCAGCGGAGAGGGTGGCCTGCGCCAGACGCGGGTTGCCCAGCAGGCTGAGCAGGGCGCCGCCGGCGACCATGCCGCTGCCGGAGATGAAGCCCTGGCGCAGGAAGTCACGGCGGGTGACCGGGCGCGGGTGGTCGGCGTGATACAGCGGGGCGTCGGGGTGGAGTGGTTGACGTCGTTTAGCCATGGTGTTGTCCTCGAATAAGTCCTTGCCGCAGTTATTGGATAAGCATCGCTGCACTGCCCAGGGTGGCGGTGCAGAGGGCCTTGGCGATGGCGCGTGTGCGGGCGGCATCGGTGCCGTTGGCAGGCACAGCCAGACGGTCGAACAGGTTATTGGGGTTCGTGCCGGCGGGGCCGAACAGCTCGGCCTTGAGTTCTGCGCGTGCCGGCACACCACTCAGTATATTATCGCTGGCATCGGGCAAAGCGATCATGTTGTTGTAGAGAGCGTCCAGCATCTGTTGCTTTTGCGCCGAGTCGTCGCCGCCATAGGCCGCCGCTACGCCGGTGTTGAAGTCGAAGTTGCCATAGAAGGTGGTGCGAAGGCTTGGGTTTTCCACCAGTCCATTGCAGTACTGGATTGCCAACTGGGCGATGGCCATCTGGTGCGCTGACAGGAAACCGCCGATGTCTTCCTGGCTCGGTAGCTGTTGCCTGATGGTGAAATAGGTGTCCTTCACCGACTCGTTGCCGGCGGCATGCATGTCGACACCGGTGATGACGGCCATGCTGGCGTTGATTTCGTCGAAGGTGCGCAGGCCGATGTCGGATACCTGCGGGCTGTCGCCGGACGACGCCATGCAGTCGCTGATGGGATCACAGACCCTGTCGACGCGCACGTCGGGCCCGCTGTTGCCCAGCCGTTCGAAGGTGAGGAAGAACTCATCCGCATCGGGGCCTTTCTCCAGGGCGATGATGGTGCCCAGCCTGGACAGTACCTGTCCACCGTTGGTGTAGAGATTGCTGGTTACCGTGGTATCGATGTTGCGGAAGGCTTGACCGACGGCGGGCTCCCTGCCGTTGAGGCCGAGACGCAAGTTTTTGACGACAATGCTACCGGGCTGGAAGCCGGGATCCAGGCTGACCAGGGTGGGCTTGTAGAACAGGTAGCTGTAATCGTCGTACTGGCTGACCGTGAATATCACATAGGTGCCCCGATCCGGGGGCGGCGGGCTGGTAAACAGATGCTCGCTGACGTTGAACAGGAGCAGGAATTTCTCGCCGACACCGGCCTTGAAGTTCTGTTGGATCTGCGTTTCGCTCATGGCGCGGTCATAGATAGCCACCAGGCGCAGCTTGCCCTGCCAGGCTTGAGAGCCGCCGGACTCGCTGCCGAACACCAGGGGGTAGCTGTCGTCCCAGTCGGCCAGGGTGTCGGTGAGAGAGGTGGTGTCGATACTATCGCCGGTGTATTCACCGTTGACGTAGATGCGACGGCCATTGTTGCGACTGTAGGTAACCACCACATGCTGCTGGACGGCCTGCGCGTCTTCGGCATCGGCATCGGTGATCAATGACGGCGTACCGTTGGCGTTAGTACTGCTGCTGCGGTGCATGAATTCGTAGCGGTATTCGGCCTGGCCGAGGGTGACATTACGGCTGTCTTCACTGGCGGAGTAGCTGATGATGCGCGCCGGATTGCCAGCCGCGCCCTGGCTGACATTGCCGGGAACCACCCAGGCCTCGATGGAATATTCACCGCTGGCGACGATGCGGTTACGCAACTTTTGCGTATCGGCGGGACTGGCGTGGGCATGGCCGCCGAGGAATTCGACGCCCCAACCACCGACCCACTTGAAGTCACTGCCCTCGTCACCTTCCAGGCTCAAGTTGAGCGCCGGTGTGACACCGCTGGTGTCGGAAATGACGTTGCCGACACCAGCCCGGAATTGGTACAGGGCGATGGTGCCGGATTCGTCACGTGGCGCATCGCCACTGGCGATCAGGCCGTCCCTCAGCCCCAGAGCCTTGCTGATGACCCAGTTGGTGTCGACGTCGCTGGGCAGGTCGATAGTACCGGCAAATTCCTCAATGGCGGTACGCATCTCCGTGGCGCAGGTGTACTTATCCGTGACCTCGTCAGCTGCGGACAGATCCCAGCAGTTGTGGCCCTCAGTCAGGCGCCGCACGAGGCTCGAATTGGCAGGATTGTCGAGATTGATGACCTGGGGGTTGCTGAGCAGGGCCGCATAGGCATCGGCAGCATCGTTTTCGGCGAAATACGGTGACTGCGGGACGGAGACAGGGGGCGAACTGACGTGGCAGGTGACGCAGTAAGTTTTTAGCAGTTGGTGCAGAGAGGCAAAGTTGTTCAAGTCAGGTGGATTGGGCAGGGTCTTGCTGGTGCCGGCATCCTTCTGTTCCGGGGCCTCCAGTACGAGGGTGTTGCCACCCCCGTTGCCACCATCGTCGTTGTTCCAGTTTTTGATGAAAGCGATAATGTTGTCTTCCATCGCGCCGCATGTGGATGCGGGATCGCAACTGCCCTTGTGTCCAGTTTGTACGGTGACGATGATCTTGGAGACCTCAGGGGAAGTGAGGTTCACCAAGCCTGACTTTTTGGTCGCGTTATAGGCCGTGTTGACATCTCCCTCGTGCAGAAACTGGAGTGATGCGGGAGCGCTGCTGTCATGGCAATTTTCGCAACTGTAGTTTGCGATCATGGGGCCCCAGAATTCCCGCTGGAAATCACAGGTATCGTCCGTATCGCAGTTGGGCCCGCTGTATTCCGCATTGTTGTCCGGCAGGATGTCATTCACCGTGGTGGGCACCGCGTCACAGGCGCTGAGCAGCAGAATCGCTGCCAGGACAATGAAACTGCGCAGGATGTGTTTGGTGCTGAAAAAATTCATTTCGACTCTCCGTAAGTGCCGTCACTGTTTACTCGTGGTTGCCATTTCCGTGCCGTAGGCAGCCACATGATGCCGTTGTTGTTTTTGTGCACTAGTCGCCCCTGCAATCAGCGGCGCTTTCCGCGAAGACGTCTTTTAGCCTGTACCCGCCCTTGAAGGTGGTGACCAGGGTGTCGATTTGGCTGTCATTCGGGGGGCGGAAGCACACCGCCTTGAAGACCTTTTTTACCTGGCAGCGGGCAAAGGCCTCGCTGTAGGCGAATTCCATGCCGAAGGACTTGGCGCCGGCGCCCTTGCCGGGAGCTTCGTAGCCGTCAAAGGTAAGATTTGGATCCCAGCCCAACACACTGTTCGGGCCGGCGCGCCAGTAGTTTTCCCATTGGTCGTCGGTCACCACATAGCCGAATTCGAAGTTGTTGGCGTTGATGCGGTATTTCCCCTGTACGCGGCTGCCCGTATCAGGGTCTTCGAAGCCTGCGCGGTTGTAGACCAGCTGGCCGCCATCCGGATTGCCATCGGGGTATTCAAAGTCGTAATAGGCAAGGGCCTGATGCAGGGGATCCATGCCGGCATGACAGCCGACGCAGGCGCTCATGAAAATGCGCGAATCGCCACCAGGGCTACGTGCCACGTCCTGGGGGATGCGATCATGGGTGCGGGTGGGATCCTTGATCTGTTCCAGATCGGTGCACAGATGATTGAGCAGGGTGAAGCGGAACATGGCGCGGTTGGTGCCGTCGATGAAGAAGGCGCGGGCGGCGGCGCGGGTGGTGATGATACCGGCGGTGGCGGTATCCGGCAGGCCGGTGATTTCGGTCTGAGTGCGTTTACGCAACTGATCCGGGTCGGCCAGATTGGCGCCCTGGTCTTCCATGGCCTCGTAATGGGCATTGCTGTCATTGGAATAGGCGGGTGATACACCGTTGCCGCCAATATAGAGGATGTTGCCGTGAAGAATTTCGCGGAAGTCCAGGTCGTCGCGGATGATGCCGATGACGGTGGCCGTGTAATCGTTGAGCGGCGCAAACACGCTCTGCTCTTCGTTGGTCCAGGGCGTGATGAAATTTTTCAGCGTGACATTGTAGAAAGAGGGGTCGGTACACTCGTCGGTTCCACCGGTGTTATCAATGGCGTCCAGCGCGACAGCCCTGGCATCGGGCATCCGGGCCTCCAGCTGATCCAGGCAGGCGATGCTGGGCGGCGTGCCCACCAACCGGTCGTGGATGCGCTTGGCTTGATCGCGCTCCGGTCCGGCGCTGGCAGTGGCGGCCATGCCCAAGGCGAGGAAAATCATCAGAGCGCCGCTGAAAGCGGTTTGAGCGGTATTCGCTAAATATCGTGAGTCACGCATGTCCCAATTCCTTAATGTGTTTGTCTGCCTGTGCCCGTGGGCTTTGGACAAGGCCTGCATTATAGACAGGTTGGCCCTGGCCTGTCAGTGCGATATCGTCATAAGTTATTGATTTTGGAGGATTCCCTGAGCAGTCTCAGTAAAAGCCGTTTATTCACCCCCTGCTCCTGAGTCATTGGCAAATGCCCTTATTTTCGAATGGCGCTGACTTAACATAGTTGAAAACGCCGTATATTCTGGATTCCCGCCTGCGCGGGAATGACGGTATGCCAAGTCTCTCAGGCTTAAATCAGTGCCATTCTCCTCGTTTGCTGCGTTTGCACTCTGCGGCACTAGTGCCGGGATCTGTAGTCACCAAGCCTGATCCGGACAGCTTTCATCCTCCGGAAAAACCGAGTCAAACACTGTGAAAGTGGTCACAAAATGTGCAGAATCTGTCTTTGAGCAGCGTTGCTGAGATGAAAATGCCCAAAACCGTCGGATTACCGGCACTGGAGAACCCGTGAATTACTGGCTGATGAAGTCCGAGCCCGATGCCTTTTCCCTCGATGACCTCGAGGCCGTGACGCAGGAACCCTGGGACGGTGTGCGTAACTACCAGGCGCGCAACATGATGCGTGACCAGATGCAGATGGGTGACCGGGTGTTCTTCTACCATTCCAACTGCAAGGTGCCGGGCATCGTCGGCCTCGCCGAAGTGGTGCGCGAGGGTTACCCCGACCCTACCGCCTTCGATCCCGAGGCCGATTACTACGATCCCAAGTCCGACCCCGACAAACCCCGCTGGTACATGGTGGATCTGACATTCAAGCGCCGTCTCAAACGCACCATCAGTCTACAGGAACTGAAAGGGCACCCGGAGCTGGCGGATATGCCCCTGGTGCGCAGGGGTAACCGGTTATCGGTGATGCCGGTATCGGCGGCGGACTGGAATTTTATCCTCGGCCTGGAATAGCGCGGTCAATCTCGCTGGGTTGGATTTCCCATTGCCCGCCACAGCATGAAAACCGGGCGGAAAAGGCGTGAGAGAGTCAGGATCCCATGTTTTGGGTAGTTTTCGTATCTTGGGGGCATCGTGTGCACGGCGCACGCTACGGGCCGGTGTAGTGTGCGCCGTGCGCACAACCTGGACAGCCAGGCTGGGGAACGAATTCAACCACACTTGCCGCCGGTGATGACAGTATGTGACTATCTTGGACGGGTTGTTTTCACAACGACGTGCATTAAAGCAGAAACTGAAAAGCAGGAGCTGACAATGGCTAGTACTCTTTACAAGGTGATAATGCCGGCTTGAAATAGTTCTGCGGATACAAACTGGAGGGGGATATAGATGACAATCAAAACGGTTAATCAGCTTGCGACCGGGTTGCTGTTTGCACTTTTTTCGTTGACGGCCCAAGCCACGACACCCATCAAGATAGATGGATATACGGTGCACTTCAACGCCTTTAATAGCGATACACTGCCACCAAATATGGCTAAGGCCTATGATATCGTCCGGAGTAAAAACCGCGGGATGTTCACCCTCTCGGTGATGAAGGACGACCCTGGCGTGTCGCCTATCGGCAAGCCGGTGCACGCCAGGGTCAAGGCCAGCGCCACCAACCTGGCTGGCCAACTGCGCGATTTCACGGTGCGTGAGATTGACGAGGGCGATGCCATCTATTACATCAGTGTGTTCCACATCTCAGCAGAGGAGACACTGGCCTTCGACATTCAAATCGCCCCCGAGGACGGCAGCAAACCTTTCGCGGTGAAGTTCCGCCAGAAATTCTATACCCGATAACACGTGTTACCGACAGGCCAATGCGTAGTTTCAAAAGTTGGTGGAAAAAGGTTGGTAGGAAAATAGAAATGCAAAAGGCCGCGGATGCGGCCTTTTGTCGGTGGACGATTCGAAGGCTCAGGCGGCCAATGCGCCCTTCATTTTCTTCATGGCGTTTTTTTCCAGTTGGCGGATGCGTTCGGCGGAAATGCCGTACTTATCGGCCAGTTCGTGCAGGGTGGCCTTCTTTTCCGACAGCCAGCGGCTTTGCACGATGTCGCGGCTGCGCTCGTCGAGATTGTCGAGTACCAGGTTCAGGCGCTGGTGGTTGTATGTCTCCCAGTCCTCGGCCTCCAGCATGCTGGAGGGTTCCATACGGGTATCACGCAGGTAGCCGGCGGGTGAGGGACTGAAGTCGCTGTCATCATCGGCATCACCATAACCGTCGAAGGAGGCATCATGCGCACTCATGCGTTTTTCCATTTCCAGCACGGTCGCCGAGGGTACGTCCAGTTCCTTGGCCACGGCCTCGACTTCCTGGTGCGAAAACCAACCCAGACGCTTCTTGTTCTTGCGCAGGTTGAAGAACAGTTTGCGCTGGGCCTTGGTGGTGGCCAGCTTGACGATGCGCCAGTTACGCAGGATGTATTCGTGGATCTCGGCGCGAATCCAGTGTACGGCAAAGGACACCAGACGCACGTTGACGCCGGGATCGAAACGTTTTACGGCCTTCATCAGGCCAATATTGCCTTCCTGAATCAAATCCGCCTGGGGTAGGCCATAGCCGCTGTAACCGCGCGCCACATGAATGACGAAACGCAAATGGGAAAGCACCAACTGACGGGCGGCATTGAGATCACCCTCTTCCCGCAGACGAGTAGCAAGTTTGCGTTCTTCCTCGACGCCCAGCATGGGAATCTGGCTGGCGGCCTGCACATAGGCCTCCAGGCTTCCGCTGGGGACAGCAAGATCAACGGTCAAACTTTTGTACATGACTAATATCCTCCCAAATAGCGTTTTTTCACGGCCATCGACTTCCTTTTCCATCGGCAAGTCTAGCAGTCAAATGGTGAGAGTGCCAAAAAAAATCATAGTTCCCTGATGGTGGATTTTTTCTGGGAAAACGAGCGCGGGCGGATTGTCTGACGAGACAAAATACTTATGTCGGTTCAATGGCTTGTAGATGCCGGCCAACGGCCAGCCAGGAGCCGGCAAGGCCGAGAGATACGCCAGACAGGAGCAGGGAAAGACTGGTGATGAAGTCCAGCCCGCCGAGCCGGAACTGACTGTCATAGAGGAATGACAGTTGACTCACCGAACCGCTGAGCAGGCCGAAAAAGCCGGAGACCAGCAACCAGGCGGTGACGGCGCCCATCAGCCCGTACCAGAAGCCGGTATAGAGAAAGGGACGGCGGATGAAGGCATTGGTGGCGCCAATCAGTTTGGTGATAATAATCTCCTCGCGGCGGGCGTAAATGGTCAAGCGGATGGTGTTGCCCACCACCAGCAGGATGGCCATGGCCAGCAGTGCACCAAGCAGCAGTGCAGCGCGCTTGCCGACGTCGATGATGGCATTGAGACGGTGAATCCATTCCATGTCCAGTTGCGCCTGATCCACCGCATCGAGCTGGCGCAGACGCACCAGCAGCTGCGCCATCGATGCCGGTTCGGCCTGTGCCAGGGTAGGGCGCAGCACCAACACGGCGGGCAGTGGGTTTTCCTCGAGTGAGTCCAGGGCATCCCCGAAACCGGACAGTTTGCGGAATTCGGCCAGGGCCTGCTCGCGGGAAATGTAGTGCACCTCGGTCACGCCATCCCAGTCGCGCAGCGTATTTGCCAGCGACTGGATGTGTTTTTCCGGCACGTCTTGTTTGATGAACAGCGACACCTGCGCGGATCCCTCCCAGCCCGAGGAAAGCTGTTGCACGTTACTCAGCAGCACGTGCAGCCCGGCAGGCAGAGCCAGGGCGATACCAATGACCGCTGCCGTCATCAGGGTGGAGAGGGGGCTGCGCCACAGTTGGCCGAGGGAGGAGACCAGTACCCACAGGTGGTGGGTGAAATAAGCGTTGATGCGCCCGCGTGGTTTCTGCGACTTGCCGCGCGCCTCCGGCTCGATTGAGCGGGTACGGGGTTTGCGGGCTGAACGCTTCATGCCGGCACCGCCAATTCAGTGGTGCGGCCGTCGTGGGTCAGGCGGCCACCGCTGAGGGTCAGCAGGCGGTGGTCGAGGCGCGAGATGAGGTCGTGATCGTGGGTGGCGATCAGCACGGACACGCCGACCCGGTTGAATTCCTCGAACAGGCTCATGATTTCTTTCGATAATTCCGGGTCGAGGTTACCGGTGGGTTCGTCTGCCAATAGCAGCGGCGGACGGTTGACCACTGCGCGGGCAATACCGACGCGCTGCTGTTCGCCCCCGGAAAGGGTGATGGGGTAGGCCTTGTCGCGGTTCAGCAGACCCACCTTGTCCAATGCCGCGCGAACCCGCCGGCCCACCTCGCTCTGGTGATAGCCGGCGATGATCAGCGGCAGGGCCACGTTGTCGAACACGGTGCGGTCAAAGAGCAGATTGTGGCTTTGGAACACAATACCGATTTTGCGGCGCAGTTGGGGGATGTGGCGACTCTTCAGCCGCGACAGATTTTGCCCATCGATGAATACCTGCCCGCGGCTGCTGCGCTCGATCAGCGCGATGAGCTTCAGCAGGCTGCTCTTGCCGGCGCCGGAATGACCGGTAAGGAAAACCATCTCGCCGGGCTGAATGTGGAAACTCACCCCGGATAGGGCCTCGTGGCCGCCGGGGTAGCGCTTGTTGACGTTGTCGAACTGGATCATTGGGCGAAGTTGTCAGTGATGTTTGTCATGTTTTGTGTTCATCACAGAGGACACGAAGAAGTACAGAGCAGTACACGTCGTCCGTCATTCCGGGCGAAGCCTCGCGTAGACCCGGAATCCAGTACTCGAAGCCCCCCATTCCTGGATTCCGGCCTGCGCCGAAATAACGAGTTGGCTTTGATATTCAAAGGGTTTTCTCTGTGAACTTTCATGCCCTCTGTGGCAAACCCCCTCAATCCCCGGCCTGCCGCGCCAGCAACGCATCGACGAACTCCCCGGCATCGAAGGGCCGCAGGTCGTCGATGCCCTCGCCGACGCCGATGAAACGGATCGGCAGGCCGAGGCGCTTGGCGACGGCGAAGATCACGCCGCCCTTGGCGGTACCGTCGAGCTTGGTCATGGCGATGCCGGAAACGCCGACAGCCTCGCGAAACTGCTCGGCCTGCACCACGGCGTTCTGGCCGATACTGGCGTCCAGCACCAGCATCACCTCGTGCGGGGCGTTTTTGTCCAGTCTGGTGATCACGCGGCGCACCTTCTTCAGCTCCTCCATGAGGTTGGCCTGGGTGTGCAGACGGCCGGCGGTATCGGCGATGAGTGTATCGACACCCTTGGATTTGGCCGATTGCAGGGCATCGAAGATCACCGAGGCGGAGTCGGCGCCGCTGTGCTGAGCGACCACGGGAATCTCGTTGCGGCGCCCCCATTCCTGCAACTGCTCGACGGCGGCGGCGCGGAAGGTATCGCCGGCGGCCAGCATCACGCGCTGGCCTTCATTCTGGAAGCGTTTGGCGAGCTTGCCGATGGTGGTGGTCTTGCCGGCGCCGTTGATGCCAACCATGAGGATGACAAAAGGAGCGCTGTCGGCCCGGGTCACCAATGGCCGGGCAACGGGGGCGAGGATTTGTAGCATGTTTTCGCGCAGGGCGTCGAACAGGGCGTCAGCATCCTTCAGCTGCTTGCGCGACACACGTTGGGTGAGGTCGGCGACGATCTCCTGGGTGGCCTCAATGCCCACATCGCTGGTCAGCAGCAGGGTCTCGATTTCTTCCAGTACATCGTCGTCGATGGCCTTCTTGCCCAGCACCAGGCTGGCGACACCCTCGGTGATGCCGCTACGGGTGCGTTTCAGGCCCTGGGCGAGGCGGGCGAACAGGCCACCCTTCCTTTCCTTTTCCGCTTCCTTTTCCGCTGGCGCGGCCGGCGGAGGCGCGGCAGTAGGCTCGTCAGGCATTTCAGCCTCGGGGCTTATGGGAGTATCCTCGACAGCGGAATCCGTGGATTCCGGCTTCGACTTGTTCTTTTTGATGAAACCAAACATGGGCGGTAGGGGTCACAGTGTTTCGGTTTCCCGGCTTTGTGGTTCGCCGGGAACATTTAATTTAGGAGGCTTCTATCAATTCTGAGCGTTTCAGATGGATGGCCAGATTTGTCCCGTCAAGGCGCAAACCGCACGTAATAGCCAGCTATTGCGAAGGTTTGCAACGTAGGGGGGATGAATCCGGCGGTCTGGATAGTCGCCCACGAATTGATAGAAGCCCCCTCAAGTAGGCTATGCTACCACTCGTGGCCGATCATCGTCAGCCACGAATCAATCCGAGCCCCACTAAGCACAGGGATTACAATGAAACGATTGCTGAAGACCCGAACTGCCGCGTTTGTCGTGGCGACTGTGTCCGCCGCCACCCTCGCGGGCTGTGCCACACCACCCACCGCCAGCCCCGTTGTCGAGGCCCCCGCCGTCGAAGAGATTACGGCGACGCCGGTTTCCTCCGCCAACGGCGTACACGAATACAAGCTCAACAATGGCATGAAGATCATCATCAAAGAAGATCATCGTGCCCCGGTGGTGGTATCACAAATCTGGTACAAGGTTGGCTCCAGCTACGAGCACGGCGGCATTACCGGCGCCTCACACGTACTGGAACACATGATGTTCAAGGGTACGACCCGGCACGGGCCGAACGAATTTTCGCGCATCATCGCCGCTAACGGCGGACGTGAGAACGCCTTTACCGGGCAGGACTACACCGCGTATTTCCAACAGTTGGAAAAGAGCCGTCTGGCCATCAGCTTCGAGCTGGAGGCGGATCGCATGCAGAATCTGCTGCTCAATCCCGAGGAAATAAAAAAAGAGGTGTTGGTGGTGATGGAGGAACGCCGCATGCGCACCGAAGACAAGCCACAGTCGCTGACCTATGAGCAATTCAAGGCCACCGCCTTCGTCACCAGCCCCTATCACAATCCCATCATTGGCTGGATGGATGATCTCGACAATCTTACCATCGACGATCTGCAACAGTGGTATCAGCATTGGTATGCGCCCAACAATGCCACTCTGGTGGTGGCCGGCGATGTGGATCCGCAGCAGGTGGTCGAGCTGGCGAAAAAGCACTTCGGTCCGCTCAAGTCGCGTCCGGTACCCAAGGTGAAGCCACAGCGCGAAATTGAACAACGCGGCCTGCGCCGTATCACGGTGAAGGCCCCGGCGCAGCTGCCGTTCATCATCATGGGTTACAAGACACCGGTGATCAACACCGCGGAGACCGACTGGGAACCCTATGCCATCGATATGCTGGCCGGTGTACTGGACGGTGGCGAGAGCGCGCGCTTCACCCGCAATCTGGTTCGCGGCCAGCAGATCGCCGCCAGCGTTGGCGCCGGCTATGATCTGCACTCCCGTCTCGGCGGCATGCTGGTGATCAGCGGTACGCCATCCAAAGACGTTGGCATCGAGGAACTGGAAAAGGCGATCCGCGTCGAGATCGACCGTTTTAAGACCGAATTGGTGACGCAGGACGAACTGGATCGCATCAAGGCCCAGGTGTTGGCGGCCAAGGTGTACGAAAAAGACTCCATCTTCTATCAGGCAATGCAGATCGGCACCCTGGAAACGGTGGGCCTGGATTGGCGTCTGATGGATGAATACATGGATCGCCTCAAGGCCGTAACCCCGGAGCAGATCCGCGCGGTGGCCAACAAGTATCTCAGCGAAGACCAATTGACGGTTGCCGTACTGGAACCACAAGCAATGACCAGCCCCCCCCCTGCCGCCCGTGGAGGACAGCATGCGCACTAAGTTTTTTGTCGTGTTTTTTGTATCAATAATGGCCTTGCTGGGCGGCACTGCGGCCTTTGCCGGCCTGCAGATCCAGCACTGGACCACCGACAACGGCGCGCGCGTATACTTTGTGCCCGCCCCCGAACTGCCGATGATTGACCTGCGCGTGACCTTCGATGCCGGCGCCGCACGCGATGGCGCCGATAGCGGCATCGCCCTGCTCACCAATGCCTTGCTCAGCGAAGGCGCAGGTGGGCTGGATGCCCATCAGATTTCCGAGCGCTTTGAGTCCGTTGGCGCACGCTTCAGCAACAGCGCACATCGCGACATGGCCGTCATCGGCCTGCGCAGTCTGTCGGACAAACAGTATTTGACACCCGCACTGGAGACCCTGACGGCCATCATCAGCCAGCCGGAGTTCCCCAAAGAGGCCTTCAAACGTGAACGCAGCCGCATGCTTATCGGTCTGCAGCAGCGCAAACAGTCCCCCGGCGCGCTGGCCGACGAGGCCTTCTACAAGACGGTGTACGGCACCCACCCCTATGCCAGCCAGCCCTCCGGCACAGAAGAAACGGTCAAGGCCCTGAGCCCCGAGAAGCTACACGCCTTCTACCAGCAGTATTACGTCGGCCGCAATGCCGTCATCGCCATCGTCGGTGACCTCGACCGCGTGGCGGCGGAGGCCCTCGCCGTGCGCATCATCGGCAAGCTGCCGGCAGGCAAGCCAGCGGCGGAATTGCCGGCGGTAAAGGATTTGGCTGAGGCCGTGGAGATCAATATCGAGCACCCCTCCATGCAGACTCACATTCTCCTCGGCACTGCGGGCATGAAGCGCGGTGATCCCGACTATTTTCCATTATATGTCGGCAATCACATCCTCGGCGGCAGTGGTCTGGTGGCGCGCCTGTCGGAGGAGATTCGCGAAAAACGTGGCCTGACCTACAGTGCCTACAGCTATTTCCGTCCCATGCGCAAAAAAGGCCCCTACACCCTCGGCGCGCAGACCCGCAACGCCTCTGCGGGAGAAACCCTCGCCGTGATGCGAGAAACCCTGGCGACCTTCGTCACCGAAGGCCCCAGCGAGAACGAATTGGAAGCGGCAAAGAAGAACATTACCGGTGGCTTCCCGTTACGTATTTCCAGTAACAAAAAGATTATCGATTACATCGGTATGATCGGTTTTTACGGTCTGCCGCTGGATTATCTCGATACCTTTAATGCCAGGGTGGAGGCGGTGACCGTCGCCGATATCAAGGATGCCTTCCAGCGCCGCATACACCCGGATAGAATGGCCATCGTGATGGTGGGTGGTAAAGCGGATAACGGGGAATAGGCAAAACCTGCCTATTCCACCCCGGCGGTCGGGATAGGCAGGGCAGGAATCGCTATCTGCATACAACGGCGTTTTTAATCATTAGTTGCAGTCTCTACGCAAGCCATTGCTGGAAGTGCCCTAAACTTGGCCTGAGTTGTCATTGAGGAGTACTGATGGATAAGAAAAAACAGTTACGAATGCTGGGCTGGGCTGCATTGCTCCCGCTGTTCGTTCTGGTGTGGATTCTGTCATCGGAAGCGCCACTCCCGCCGGAAGAGAAAGAGGCGGCGAAAGACGCTCAGCCGGAAGTCGTGGAAAAGCCGGCAGGCCTGAGCCAGGCAGACAAGGAGGCGTTCAAGGCCTGGATTATCGAGAGCAGTAGTACTGTCACCGACCTGGAATATCCCGAGGGACGTGATGATCATCTGCGAATAAAGCTGGAGAAGGATAAATATACGACACAGGAAGCGGCCGAAAAAATTGCCTTTCATCTCGCCCGCTACTACAAAATGGAAACCGGCTTTATAGATCCTCTGACGCTGACCATTATTTATCCGGACAAACCCGGGATTTTTTACGAAGGACAGTACTGACCAACAATGAAAAAAATCCAACTGCAAATTCTTGATGCGCGTATCGGTACGGAGATCGAGCTGCCCCACTACGCCACCGACGGTTCCGCCGGCATGGATCTGCGTGCCTGCATCGATGCCCCGCTGGAGATCCGTCCCGCTGAAACACAACTGATCGCCACCGGCATCGCCATCCACATTGGCGACCCCGGTCTGGCAGCGGTGTTGCTGCCGCGCTCCGGGTTGGGCCACAAACACGGTATCGTGCTGGGCAACCTCACCGGGCTGATCGATTCCGATTATCAGGGCCAACTGTTCGTCTCCTGCTGGAATCGTGGCAGCGATGCCTTCACCATCAATCCCGGCGACCGTATTGCGCAGATGGTGTTTGTACCTGTCGTGCAAGCCAGCTTCGAAGTCGTCGAGTCCTTCGGCAAAAGTGACCGCGGCGGGGGTGGTTTCGGCCATACCGGACATAACTGAAAAACGCGTTGTCACGGAGACACCGAGAACACAGAGTTCATTATATTTTTCTCTGTGCACTCCGTGCCTCTGTGGCAAACGGCTCCTGCCGATTAACAGTCCCTTCACAAGCTGTTACTCTACGCGCAGTTTTGCGCGCACCCATCATCGACAGGACGTTTCAATGACCTCTGCAACCCTCACCCTCGACCCCTCTATTTTCAAGGCCTACGACATTCGCGGCATCGTCGACGCGTCATTGAGCACCGCTGCCGTCTACTGGATCGGCCGTGCCCTGGGCGCAGAGGCCGAAGCCCGCGGTGAACAACACATTTATGTGGCGCGTGACGGCCGCCTGTCCGGGCCAAAGCTGATCGAGGCCCTGATCCGCGGCCTGCGCGAGGCCGGACGTGACGTCACCGATCTCGGCATGGTGCCCACGCCGGTGCTGTACTACGCCGCCTACGCGCTGGGCACCGGCTCCGGCATCATGCTCACCGGCAGCCATAACCCGCCCAATTACAATGGTCTGAAAATGGTCATCGGCGGCACCACCCTGGCAGGCCCTGATATCCAGGCCCTGCGCCAGCGCATTGAAAGCGGTGATCTCACCCAGGGCGAGGGCCGCTTCGACAGTGCTGACGTGGTGCCGCAGTACATCGAGCGCATCACCAGTGACATCAAGCTGGCACGACCCATGAAGGTTATCGTCGACTGCGGCAACGGGGTCGCCGGGGTCGCCGCGCCGCAATTACTGCGCGCCTTGGGCTGCGAGGTCACCGAGCTGTTTTGTGAAGTGGACGGCAATTTCCCCAATCACCACCCGGATCCCAGCCAGCCGGAAAACCTTGAAGACCTGCAACGCGCCCTGCGAGAGCGGCACGCCGATATCGGCCTTGCCTTCGATGGCGATGGCGACCGTCTCGGTGTGGTCACCCCCAGTGGCGCAGTGATCTGGGCCGACCGGCAGATGATGCTCTATGCGCGCGACGTGATTTCACGCAATCCCGGCGCCGAGATTATCTACGACATCAAGTGCACCAGCCATCTGGCGCGGGTCATCGAAGAGGCCGGTGGCAAGCCGCTGATGTGGAAGACCGGTCATTCCTTCGTCAAGGCGAAGCTCAAGGAGACCGGCGACCTGCTGGCCGGCGAGATGAGCGGCCATATCTTCTTCAAGGAGCGTTGGTACGGCTTCGATGATGCCTTGTATACGGCGGTGCGCCTGCTAGAGATTCTCGCCGCCGACGGCCGCCCGGCCGACGAGATATTCAATGCTCTGCCCGACAGCATTAATACCCCGGAGTTGAAACTGCATACCGCCGAGGGCGAAAACCACAGCCTGATGGAACGCTTACAGGCGGCCGCGAGTTTCCCCGATGCCAGGATCACCACCATCGACGGCATCCGTGCCGACTTCAGCGACGGCTTCGGCCTGGTACGCGCATCCAATACCACCCCCTGTCTGGTGATTCGTTTCGAGGCCGAGGATGAAGCCGGTCTGGCGCGCATTCAGGGCGAATTTCGCCAGTTAATCCTGTCACAGGCACCAGAGGCCGAATTACCGTTCTGATGTTTATCCGTGCTGGAGACTAAAGGAAGGCGGTATCGGCAACTAAAAACCGCGAAAGCCGGGGTGACGAAGGAACCCTGACGCTCGTGCCAACGTTTGCTATGGAAGGTACATGAGACACGGAGAAACTGTGTGGTCAAATTCTTTTCTTTTTTCTCTGCGTTCTCCGCATCTCTGTGGTGAAAATCAACCATGCCGCATACAATACCGTCATGACCCTTAATGCCAAATCTGCCATGAACGTGGCTCGCGTCCTCAGTGAGGCCCTGCCCTACATCCAGCGCTTCGCCGGCAAGACCATCGTTATCAAGTACGGCGGTAACGCCATGGTGGACGAAGCGCTGAAAAACAGCTTCGCCCGCGACATCGTGTTAATGAAAACCGTCGGCATCAATCCGGTGGTGGTGCACGGTGGCGGACCGCAGATCGGCCAGCTGCTGGGGCGCATCGGCAAGCAGACCGAATTTTATCAGGGCATGCGTATCACTGACCGCGAAACCATGGACGTCGTGGAAATGGTGCTCGGCGGGCAGGTGAACAAGGAGATCGTCAGCCTCATCAATCGCAAGGGCGGCAATGCGGTGGGTCTTACCGGCAAGGACGGCGATATGATTCATGCGCGCAAGCTGAAATTCGAAAAGACCTCACCGGAACTCACGGCCCCGGAGATTATCGATATCGGCCACGTCGGCGAGGTAACCCGCATCGACCCCTCGGTGGTGAACATGCTGGTGCAGGGCAATTTCATCCCCGTGGTGGCCCCCATCGGTGTCGGTGAAGATGGCCAGTCCTACAATATCAACGCCGACCTCGTCGCGGGCAAGCTGGCGGAGACCCTGCAGGCGGAAAAGCTCATGCTACTGACCAACACCGCCGGCCTGCTGGACAAAGATGAAAAATTGCTCACCGGCCTGGGGGTCGGGCGCGTCAATGAACTCATCGAAGACGGCACCATCCACGGCGGTATGCTGCCCAAGATCCGCTGCGCCCTGGAGGCCGTGCAGGGTGGTGTGAAGACTGCGCACATCGTCGATGGCCGTGTACGGCACGCCGTGTTGCTAGAGATATTTACCGACGAGGGCGTCGGCACGCTGATCCGCTCACAAGCGGGGAGCGCGCCATGTCCGCAAGGGGGCGCTTCTCTGTAGAAAAAAGTACTTAACTGTGGGCGGGCCTTTCGACGCGGAAAATAATTCCAGCCTTGTTCGCAGCTAATGCCCAGTAGGGAGGATGGGCTACTCCCACAATGCTAAAAAAACACCGCCGTGATAGCCGGGAAGAACATCGCGGAGGTAAGCCAATAAAAACAACTCAAGAACACAACCCATGACCAACAAATCTTCCCGTGCACAACAAATCCTCGAAACCCTCGCTCAGCAATTGGAGGCTAGTCCGGGCCAGCGTATCACCACCGCCGCCTTGGCACGTAAACTCGGCGTTTCCGAGGCGGCGCTGTATCGCCATTTTCCCAGCAAGGCGCGCATGTTCGAAGCGCTGATTGAGTTTATCGAGGAAACGGTGTTCGGTCTGATCAGTCGCATTCTCGATGAGCAGCCCACAGCACAGGCCCGCTGCGAAGCCATTCTTGGTGTATTGTTAGGCTTTTCGGCACGCAATCCGGGTCTCTCCAGGATCCTGGTTGGCGATGCCCTGACCGGTGAAAATGAACGTCTGCGCACACGCATCATGCAGTTCTATGATCGCCTGGAAACACAGCTGAAACAGGTTCTGCGCGAAGCTGAGTTGAAGGGTGAGCTACCCGTCGGCAATCCTTCGGCGGCCTCGGCCAACCTGATGCTGGCGGCGGTCGAGGGGCGCATGAATCAGTTCGTGCGCAGTGGTTTTTCGCAGTCGCCTCTACAGCGCTGGGAACAGCAGTGGGAACTGCTGTCTGTAAGCCTGTTTCCCGGCCACTGAATTCATTCCTGTTTGGAGCGGCTTCAGCCGCGACACGCCGCTCCGACAAAAGACGTGTTTCCGGCAAGCGGGTAATCATGGACTGGCCCACCCAACTACTGTTATTCGTTGTCTCCCTGGTGGCGAATGTCTTTTCCGCCTTTGCCGGTGGCGGCGCCGGTCTGCTGCAATTTCCCATCCTGATCTTTCTCGGCCTGCCTTTTGGCGTGGCATTGGCGACGCACAAGATCGCCAGTGTAGCGCTGGGCGTGGGCGCCACGGTACGCAATCTGCGCGAGGGCAGTCTGGATGGTCGTCTGACGCTGTTCATCCTGCTGTTCGGCCTGCCGGGTGTCATTATTGGCGCCAGTTTTATCCTCTTCGTGCCGGATCGTAGCGCGGAGATCGCCCTTGGCCTGCTCACCGTGGGCCTGGGTCTGTACTCGGTGTTTAAGCCCAGCTTGGGACAGGCGTCACGGCCCATGCCGGAAGCGGTCTGGCATTACGCCGTGGGCGGTGGCGTGCTGTTATTCATCGGCGTGCTCAACGGTTCGCTCACCTCCGGCACCGGCCTGTTCGTCACCCTCTGGCTGGTGGGCTGGTTTGGCCTCGACTACAAGCGCGCGGTGGCGCATACCCTGGTACTCGTTGGCCTTTTCTGGAACGGCAGCGGCGCCGTGACCCTGGGCATCCTCGGTGATCCACAGTGGTCGTGGCTGCCGGCCCTGCTGTTGGGTTCCCTGCTGGGAGGTTACGTGGGCGCCCACCTGGCGATTACCCAGGGCAATCGCTGGATCAAACGCGCCTTTGAGGCAATCACCCTGCTCGTGGGGGTGAAATTGATCATGGGCTGAACGAAGCCGGTTGTTCGCTTATAGGCTGGGATGATGACTGCATGGAAAAGCTGAGACCGGGAAGCCGCTCCAAAACCATCTTATAAAGAAAACTCAGGGCATTGAATGCCTGGTTTTGCGTTGCGGGTTATCGCGGCGCTAGCCCCTTGACAAATCGCCAGCCAATTGTACAATTGTCAAATGAATATTGTATCAGACACAAATATTTTCTTGGCCGTGGTGCTAGAGGAGCCAGAGAAAGAGAGCATCATCCAGCTCACATCAGAAACTAGCGCCGTATCCCCCGAGATACTTCCTTACGAATTTGGGAACGCATTAACCGCAATGCTTAAGCGAAAACAACTCTCTCATAAAGAAGCGCTGGCTGCGTATGATGCGGTGAGTTCGATTCCTGTTAGGTTGGTTTCTATAGATATTCAGCAAGCGTTAAAGTTAGCGCTTGATTACAATATTTATGCATATGATGCTTACTTTTTGCAGTGTGCAAAGCAATTGTCGTCTCCCTTAATAACGCTCGATAAGCGTATGAAGCAGGTTGCGAGAGAGATGAAAATTGAATTAGTGGAGTAAATGAAATGAAAGTATTTACTTATTCAGAAGCACGTCAGAATCTATCAAAGTTACTAAAAATTGCCCAAAGTGAGGAAGTCGAAATTCGTCGAAGGGACGGGGCTGCATTTTCTCTTGTATCAAAAGGAGGGGAAGAAAAATCCCCGTTTGATGTCCCCGGAATTAAAACAAAAGCATCAACCCAGAATATACTTGATGCGGTGAGAAAGTCTAGAATGGGCTAACAAAAGGCTAAAACTAAGGGGTCAGGTTAATGTTGGCCGAGTTGTCGTTTGGCGTGATTCCAAACTTGTTCATCAGGATTGAGTTCCGGTGAATAAGCCGGCAAAAAGACAAGCAGAACCTCGCCGTTTTGTTGCTCGACAAATTTTTGTGTCTCTTTGCTGTGATGATATTTCGCGTTGTCGACAACAACCAAAATAGGCTGACCAGCGTCTTTGTGAAGTTTCTTAAGGAATTCGATGAAACGCTTTGAATTCATCCGATCCTGAATGAAGCTGAAACGCATATCACCGCGTGGCGATACAGCGCTGATCACGTTGAGTCCAAAACGTCCACCGCTGTCGTCAACAACCGGTGTTTCACCTCGCTTACCCCAGGTTGTTCCTCGATGGGCATCACTTCGTAACGAAGCCCCCCGCCTGCCCGACGATAGCTACCCGGTGGCTGACCTGCCTTGCCGGGACGGGACCGCCCTCTGTCAGGATAGTTGTCGCCTCATATGATCATTG
>DRKN01000185.1 GCA_011051755.1 Gammaproteobacteria bacterium | reverse complement strand
GTTCCCGGGCGCACATACAGGCCCACCACACCGCGTCGCGTATCGGTAATGCATGGGCCAAGAAGATGACCGCATCCTGGTGATGGCCGTTGTCCCGCAGGATTTGCAGAAATTCAGCGGGGGTCTGCGCCGCTGTCAGCAGTCGCTGGCTTTCTTTCTGAAGCTCGAAATGCTGGGTGACATCCTGGGCTGTGGCCGCTATGACGTTTATTTCAATGGGCTGACGTGCCTTGCCCAGAGCGGATCGGTACGTGTTTGCATCCATACGAGTGACTCGATGTGTCCGTTGCCGTGATCTGGCATGTCTGTTGACGCCGAAAGTGAGTCTATTCGACTCAAACCGCCTTTGACAAGCGGCCGGAGACTACACGCCCGCCGTGGAAAAACGTATTTTTTGACCGCTGATTATGCGTCGTTTGGGTCTCCAGCGGGTGGCTGAAAAAGGAAAATGGCAATATTCACACTCATTTCATATTGGACAAGGCAAGTCGTTTCATTCCGTGCTGTTTTCACGTAGAATACGCCGCCTTTAGCAAGCCGCCGTCCAGAAGTATGGCGGTTTGTTGTTTGCACAACTGTTTTAAACCATGAACTTATTTTGGGGAATGAAAACGTAATGGTAACCATTCGTTTATCTCGTGGCGGCGCCAAGAAGCGTCCTTTTTACCACATTGTCGTGACCGACAGCCGCAACAAGCGCGACGGTCGTTTCATCGAGCGCCTGGGGTTTTTTAATCCAGTGGCGCGTGGCGCGGAAGAGACGCTGCGTATTGATAGTGAACGTGTTGAGCACTGGCTGTCCAAAGGTGCCAAGGCCTCTGATCGTGTCAGCCAACTGCTGAAGCAGAGCGCCAAGGCCGCTGCCTGAGCCTGGTTGTACGGCGCTGATGGCTGTGCATGAGCAAGTCTGACCCGGCGTGGATCACGGTTGGGCGCATCGGCGCCCCCTACGGGGTGAAAGGCTGGGTCAAGATCCAGTCTCACACCGAGATCCCCAGTAACATCCTGGACTACGATCCCTGGTATCTACGGCCGGAAAAGGCCATTGATGCCGACTGGCGCGAGGCCTGTCTTGACGGTGCGCGTGAGCACGGCAAGGGTATCGTGGCCAGGTTTGCCGGTTGTGATGACCGCGATGCCGCCGCGCTGATGCGCGGACAGGAGATCGCGGTGCGGCGCGAGCAGCTGCCGGCGGCGGAAGAGGGCGAGTATTACTGGGCCGACCTGGTCGGCCTGCGTGTCGAGACTCTGGACGGTACCGAGCTGGGATGTGTGGATCACCTCATGGCTACCGGCGCCAATGACGTGCTGGTGGTGAAGGGCGAGCGGCAACGGCTGATTCCCTTCGTCGCCGGACACATCGTCAAGGACGTCGATCTGGATGCCGGTGTGATCCGCGTCGACTGGCAGGCCGATTATCTGCAATGACCAGAGAATAGGATGCGCATCGACGTCGTGACCCTGTTCCCGGAAATGCTGGATGCCGTGACGGAATCCGGCATTAGCGGTCGCGCCGTGGATCGGGGCCTGCTGGACGTGGCGCGCTGGAATCCGCGCGACTACAGCCGCGACCGTCACCGCACGGTGGACGACCGCCCCTACGGCGGCGGCCCCGGCATGGTGATGATGGTGGAGCCGCTACGCGACGCTGTCCGTGCTGCAAAACAGCAGGCGCCGCAGGGCGCGCCGGTGATCCACCTCTCTCCGCAGGGGCGGATGCTGGATCAGGCGGGACTGCGAGAGCTGGCCGCGTTGCCGGGCATGGTGTTGGTGGCGAGCCGTTACGAAGGTGTCGACGAGCGCCTGATCGCGGCCGAGATCGACCAGGAATGGTCCATCGGTGATTACGTGTTGAGCGGCGGTGAACTGGCCGCGATGGTGCTGATCGATGGTGTCACACGATTGTTGCCGGGCGCGCTGGGCCATGAGGATTCGGCCGGGCAGGACTCCTTTACGGATGGCCTGCTCGATTACCCGCACTACACGCGGCCCGAGGTGATCGACGCCGAACCGGTACCGCCGGTGTTGCTCAGCGGTGATCACGCGGCCATCCGCCGCTGGCGCTGCAAGCAGGCGCTGGGACGTACCTGGCTACGGCGCCCGGAGCTGTTGCAGGGCAGGCGGCTGGATGAGGAACAGCAACGACTGTTGCAGGAATTCATCCGTGAGCACGAATTGGCACGAACAGAATTGAGTCACAACTTGAATAAACCGGTATAATCCGCCGCAAATATAGTGGAGCAGATCATGAGCAATATCATTAAAGAACTCGAAGCCGAGCAGATGAACAAGGAAATTCCGGCGTTTGGTCCGGGCGATACGGTCATCGTTCAGGTTAGGGTCAAGGAAGGCACCCGCGAGCGCCTGCAGGCCTATGAAGGCGTGGTGATTGCCAAGCGCAACCGCGGCCTCAACTCCTCTTTCACCGTGCGCAAGATGTCCCATGGCGAAGGCGTCGAGCGTGTGTTTCAGACCTACAGCCCGATGGTGAGTGAAATCAAGGTCAAGCGTCGTGGCGACGTGCGCCGCGCCAAGCTGTATTACCTGCGTGGTTTGCAGGGCAAGGCTGCGCGCATCAAGGAAAAGCTCTAACCCCGCTGTTTCCTGACGGTGACGAGGTGGTGCGACCCTCTGACACTGTGCGGAAACAGTTTATTGCCCAAAAATGCCTGGCCTGTGCCGGGCGTTTTTTTGTCCTGGATTCGTGGTGCGGCGTGGGAGGGATGAGGTGATGTCAAGATCCGCAAATTTTGACGCGATCCTTCCATTGTCTCTGTTGGCGGGCGTATGGATGCTGGGGATTCGTACCACTGCCCGGGGGTTGAGCGGTATAGAGTTCCTGCCCTTACAGCCCGGCCTCGCCCCGGGGACGGCGTTGGCGGAACGGGTGGCGAGGCAGCTCGAAAATTACTTTGCCGACCCTGGATGGGCGTTTGAGGTGCCGCTGGACTTGCAGGGTAGCGAATTTCAGTTACGGGTCTGGCGATGTTTGGGGGAGATCCCGGCCGGCCGGCCGCTGAGTTACGGTGAACTTGCGGCGAATATCGGCAGTGGCGCGCGCGCGGTGGGCAACGCTTGCCGCAGAAATCCCGTGCCGCTGGTGCTACCCTGTCACCGTGTGGTGGCGAAGTCCGGGCTGGGTGGCTTTGCCGGTAGCACACGGGGCGGATTCCTGCCCATCAAACAGGCCCTGCTGGCCCATGAGTCGCAACACTGACATGGGGCTGGCCGACAGTGAGCAGACGGAAATCGAGCGTTTCCTCGATGCCCTGTGGATGGAACGGGGTCTGAGCGCCAATACCCTGTTGGCCTATCGGCGGGATCTGGAAGGTTTTACACGCTGGCTGATGACACAGGACTGTGGACTGTTGCAGGCTGAGCGTGGCCAGCTACAAGATTTTCTTGCCTGGCGGCACCAGGCTGGCGGTCAGCCCCGCAGTATCGCCCGGCAGCTCTCGTGTCTGCGGCGTTTTTACCGGTTTTCTGTTCGGGAGGGCCGCATACCGCAGGATCCGACGGAGCGCATCGATGCGCCAAAGATCGGGCGCCCGCTGCCGGAGGCGCTGACCGAGGCCGATGTCGAGGCCCTGCTGGCGGCGCCACAGACCGGTGATGGGCTGGGGTTGCGTGACCGGGCCATGCTGGAACTGTTGTATGCCACCGGCCTGCGGGTCTCCGAGCTGGTGAATTTAAAGTTGGGGGAGGTCAATACGCGCCAGGGTGTACTGCGTACCCAGGGAAAGGGTGGCAAGATACGGCTGGTGCCGCTTGGCGAGGAGGCGCTGGACTGGCTGGCGGAATATTTGTCGACGGCCCGGCCGGCACTGCTCAAGGGGCGCCAGTGTGATGCCGTATTCGTCACCCGCCGCGGTGGGCCGCTGACGCGACAGGCCTTCTGGTACCTCATCAAGCGCCATGCGCAGCAGGCCGGTATTCACAGACATCTGTCGCCGCACACCCTGCGCCACAGTTTCGCCACCCACCTGCTCAATCACGGCGCCGACCTGCGCGTGGTGCAGATGCTGCTTGGCCACAGTGACTTGTCCACCACGCAAATTTATACTCACGTGGCCAATGAACGACTCAAGGAGCTGCATGCAGCGCATCATCCGCGCGGCTGAGGTTCGCTGGGTCGTTTGACGAACCGCTTGGTGGACAGGTAACAGAATAAATTAGAGGATTCGCTATGCCGTCTTTTGATGTGGTCTCCGAAGTGGATATGCACGAACTGGGTAATGCCGTGGATCAGGCCAATCGTGAAGTGAATACCCGTTTTGATTTCAAGGGGGCGGATGCCCACGTCGAATCATCGGGCGCCGAGATCACACTTTGCGCAGAAAATGAGTTCCAGCTGCAGCAGATGATGGATATTTTGCAGAAAAAGATGGTCAAACGCGGGGTGGATATCGGCTGTCTCGATATCGCCGAGCCTGAGAGTAGCGGCATCCGCGCCAAACAGAAGGTGACCGTGAGACAGGGTGTGGACAAGGAGGTGGCACGAAAAATCGTCAAACTGATCAAGGAAATGAAGCGCAAGGTTCAGGCGGCGATACAGGGTGAGCAGGTGCGTGTTACGGCAAAAAAACGCGACGATTTGCAGCAGGTGATGGCCATGCTGCGTGAACAGAAGCTGGATTTGCCGTTGCAATTCACCAACTTCAGAGATTAACAATCCAACCGGGATCCGTCATGCAGTCACGGATTCAGGTTCAACAAAAACAGCCGGGTGCTGACGAGGATATTGAATGAATCATAAAATGACACGTGGGATGCTGCTGACCTTTCTGGCATTACCCCTGACGCTGGTGGCAACCGGGAGCAATGTCTTCGCAGGTGAGAGCGAGGATTTGGTAGTGGTGAAAGAAGCATTGAAGGCCGCGGTACCGCAGTCCGATCCCGACAGCCTGACGGCCGCGCCCTTTCCCGGTATGTACGAAGCCGTCTACGGTGCGCAGGTTTTCTACATATCCAGTGACGGACGTTATCTGTTGCAAGGCGACCTGTTCGACCTAAAGACCCGCACCAACCTGTCGGAGGCCAAGCGTCAGGCGGGGCGCGCCAAGGTGGTGAATGCCATTGACCCCAAGACGATGATTGTTTTTGCGGCCGAAAATCCCAAGTACACGGTCAACGCATTTACCGATATCGACTGTGGTTACTGCCGTAAGCTGCACCGCGAAATGGCCGACTACAACAAGCTGGGTATCACCCTGCGTTATCTGGCCTTTCCGCGCGCGGGAGTGAATTCGGAGTCATACCAGAAGGCCGTGTCTGTTTGGTGCGCGGAAGACCGCGAGGCGGCCATGACCGAGGCCAAATTAGGTGCGACACCCGAAAAGCGTGAGTGTGACAATCCGGTGCAGGAGCATATGGCTGCAGCCCGCGCCGTTGGCGTGAGTGGCACCCCCTCGCTGGTGCTGGATAGTGGGCGGGTCATTCCGGGCTATGTGGAGCCGCAGCGCCTGTTGCAGATGCTGGCGCAGCCTAGCAGTGCTCCTGTGGCGCCATGAGCGCCGACAGGCTTCTAACCCGGATATTTCATGAATTTGTGAAATATCCGGGTGATCATGCCTCGCCAAATCCTTGGCCGGTTTTGTGCTCAGCTTGATTGGCCAACCCTCTGCGGCCCCGATTTTGTAGGAATTTGCTGAAATCTCTGTAATCTCTCAAGAGCATGATGTACGTCACTGTCGGGCACAGATGAATTACTGGCTTGTTTATGTTACAGAAAATGAAATTGAATCGACTGTTATCCGAAAATCGTATTTAGACTGCTTGTTTTTCCCCCCTTGTTAAGTCATTTTTCTCTGATATTCTCTTGTTCAAGTTCTTCTTTTTGCCTTCGGGCAAACCAAGGATGACATCAGGGACGGCTACAGGGAAAGTTCGTCGAAGGATCGACACGGTCGGGGATTGACCGGCAAGGAGGTAACGGAGGCGGCTACCGGGACGGGTCGCCTCCGCTTTTTTTTTGCGTTCAAAACAACCCGCTTGTACCGTAGGCGGTTCGCATCCTGTCCGTGTTACTGCCTCACCGGTGGCTTTTGAAGCGCTGTTGCGCTGAGGCAAGACAGTCAGCGTTCGAGATATTTCAGCTTATCGGGTTTACCATCCCATTCCTTGGCATCGGGCGGGGGATTCTTCATTTCCGTGATCACCGGCCACCCTTTTGCCAGTTCGGCATTCAATTCCAGAAAATGCTCCTGATCCTCCGGCACGTCGTCCTCGGCAAAGATGGCTTCGGCCGGGCATTCGGGGACGCAGAGGGTGCAGTCAATACATTCCTCGGGATTGATGACCAGGAAATTGGGGCCTTCATGGAAGCAGTCCACCGGGCACACTTCCACACAATCCGTGTACTTACATTTGATACAGTTCTCGGTGACGACGTAGGTCATGAAATTTCTCCGACTGGATGACGCGCGGCGCTGATCACGAGCGGATAGTGTAAAGGGTACTTCAAATTATGAGAAGCGCCCTGTAGCCTGTGGCAGAAAATTGGCCATGATTTGATATTGGGTGTGGAGATGATATGAAGAAACATGTTGTGCGTGGTTTACTGGTGCTGTTTTGCGGCCTGCTGTTGATTGCCTGCGAGGAAGACACCCCGCCGCTGGAATGGGTGCCGGGCTGGCAGCAGGGGCCCAATACCCTGGTGAGTCGTTCTGGTGCGGCTGCGCTGGAGATCAACGGGGTCATTCACCTTATCGGTGGGGTGGATGGTCGTGAATTCCGCGCCAGTTCAGAGTATGCCCGTATCCTGCCCGACGGCAGTCTGTCCGCTTGGCAGTCGGGGCCTTCCCTCAATGTGGAGCGGGGCTTTTTCACCGCTACGGTGAGTGGTCAGCACGTCTATGTCGCCGGTGGGGGGCGTGGCCCCAACGGCAGTATCCAGCTCAGTTCGGTGGAGCGAGCGGAGATTCTCGCCGACGGCACACTCGGCCCCTGGCGGCTGGAAAAGCATGCGTTGAATGTCAAACGGCGTTGCTCGCGCCTGCTGGTGTTGGGTGAGCATATTTACGCCTTTGGCGGCTTCGGCGGTACCCTGCTGGACACGGTGGAAAGCGCCAGAATTCTACCCGATGGCTCGCTGGACGAGTGGCTGGTATTGGACGAGCGTATGACGGTTTCGCGCTATATCTCCGGTTCGCTGGCGGCCGCTGGCCGGGCCTACCTGATTGGTGGCCACGACAAGGTGCGTGGGGTGGGCATCAAAAACGTGGAATGGAGTCACGAGACGGTCGATGAGCCGGGCTTTCTCGATCCCTGGCAGGCCACAGCACCGCTGCTCACCGGGCGTTACGGGTTGGAGGTGGCGCGCCACGGCGACTATCTCTATGCCTTCGGTGGGCTCGACGGCGCACGCTATCTCGACAGTATCGAAAAGGCCCGCCTGAAGCCCGAGGGCGGGATAGAGGCCTGGACTGAAACCACGTCCATGGCCTCGCCGCGCGAAGGCATGAATGTCATCGTCAAGGGGGATCGTATCTACGTCATTGGCGGCGGCAATCTGCAGGGCTACCCCGGCAGCGTGGAATACGCCACCTTCGACGCCAAGGGCGACATTGGTTTCTGGGCCTTGCCGGAGGCGGCGAAAAAGCACCGCGAGGCCATCGCCGCGCGCGAGGCGGCCAGGGCGGTGCTGCCTAACGAGGCGGTGATTGTGCAGAATGTTAAGACCGACAGCTATTCCTATCTACAGGTCAGACGTGACGATGGCGCCGTGGCCTGGCTGGCCGGCCCGAGCACGGATCTGCCCGAGGGCAGCCGTATCCAGTTTGCCGATGGCGTGTTCATGTCCAATTTCTACAGCAAGGAACTCAAGCGCAATTTCCCGGCAGTGATGTTCATTGGTGAAATTCGTCCGCTGAAGTCCCGTTGATATTTTTTCACCTGCTGAAAAAATCATTAGGGCAATTCAACCAAGCAATGGGTTAAGTTTTTTGCGGTGAACGAAAACTTTTTGTCGAAGGTATATAGCTTTTCATATTGTTGGCAGTGGGTTAAATGCAGTGCATCGGAAAAGTCCATTCCTTGTCTATGCCATTCAATCGCCTGGGAAATAAAAGTAGGGTTGGATAAGTGGACGTTCTTTAATCCAAATAACTCAAGTTTCGGCGTTCAAAATCAACAATGCCCACGCTGTAACATATTGAATGAATTCAATATTTATCGATTAGTGTAGCTAAAAGTCGAAGTTGACGTCTGCACAACGACATGCGTTTTACGCAAAATTTAGAGTATTGTTTTATAAGGAATTCCCGCCATTTATGCCCGCGACATTTTTCTTACGGCCGCATAATTCACATTGAATCAATGTGTTATATTTTTTTAAGCGCAATCAAAAATGAACCCCGAAACTTGAGTTGATAACACGCGAACGATGCGGTTCGTTACCGCTCACCGGTATCCTACACGGAATCTTGAGAATCATTGTCCGGCTGGATTTCAAAACAGGTCTGCCGACCCGTACCCAGACGTTCAGTCCGTAAGACTAATCCACCCGTTTTAACGGGTGGTTGTTGAGTAGAGGCGTCCATCATTCTGGCGTTGAGTCTTTGACAGGCTTGTCAGTGAGCCTCTTGCCATCAATCGTCACACAACTCACGCAGTCGGTACAGTGCATCGAGCGCCTGGCGTGGTGTGAGTTCATCAGGGTTGGTTTTTTTCAGGGAGTCCAGGGCTGGGTGCCTGGTCTGCGGAATTTTTTCTGCAAATAATGAGAATTGCTGCGCGGCGGGTGGCGCCGATTGTTCGTGCAGATTTTGTGTTTCCAGTCGTTTTAGGTGTTCACGGGCGCGCTGGATCACGGCGGATGGCACGCCGGCCAGGGCGGCGACCTGTAAGCCATAACTTTGATTGGCCGGCCCTTCTTTTACGCTGTGCATGAAGATGATGCCATCGCCGTGCTCCACGGCATCGAGGTGCACATTGGCCACGCCGGGCAGGTCTTCCGGCAGGGTGGTGAGTTCAAAATAATGCGTGGCGAAGAGGCTGAAGGCACGCACGCCGGTAGCCAGTTGTTCGGCGCAGGCCCAGGCCAGTGACAGGCCGTCGAAGGTGGATGTGCCGCGGCCGACTTCGTCCATCAATACCAGGCTGCGTTCAGTGGCATTGTGCAGGATGTTGGCGGTCTCGGTCATTTCCACCATGAAGGTGGAGCGGCCGCCGGCGAGGTCGTCGGAGGCGCCGATGCGGGTGAAAATGCGGTCGAAGGGGCCGATCACGGCGCGACTGGCGGGGACGAAACTGCCGCTGTAGGCGAGCAGGGTGATCAACGCGGTTTGGCGCATGTAGGTGGACTTGCCGCCCATGTTGGGGCCGGTGATGACCAGCAGGCGGCGCTGCTCGTCGAAGCGCACGTCGTTGGGGATGAAGGGATCATTGAGTACCTGTTCCACCACCGGGTGCCGCCCGCTTTCAATCAACAGGCCCGGCGTGTCGCTCATTTCCGGCTGACACAGGTTGAGGCTTTCCGCGCGTTCCGACAGGTTGGCCAGGGCGTCCAGCTCGGCCAGTGCCGCCGCTGAGTCCTGCAGGGCGGGAAGATACTCCGCCAGATAATCGAACAACTCCTCGTACAACGCCTTTTCGCGCACCAGGGCGCGTTCGTTGGCGCTCAGGGCCTTGTCCTCGAAGGCCTTGAGTTCCGGCGTGATGTAGCGCTCCGCACCTTTCAGGGTCTGTCGGCGGACATAGTCGGCGGGCACCTTGTCGGCGTGGATACGGCTGATTTCGATGTAATAACCGTGTACGCGGTTGTAGGCCACTTTCAGGGCACTGATACCGGTGCGCTCGCGCTCACGGGTTTCCAGGTCTAACAGGAATTGGCCGGCGTCTTTTTTGATCGAGCGCAACTCGTCCAGTTCTTCGTCGAAGTCGGGGGCGATGACGCCGCCGTCGCGAATCAGTACCGGTGGCTCTTCGATGATGGCGCGGACGAGCAATTGGTGCAGTTCGGGGTATTCGCCAATGCGTGCATCGATGCCTTCCAGCGTGTGGCAGTCCTGGCCGGTGAAAATGCCGGTGAGTGTGCTGCGCAGGCCAGGCAGGCGGCCGAGGGTGGTGCGTAGCTGGGTGAAGTCACGCGGCCGTGCGCTGCGAATGGCGATGCGGGCGAGAATGCGCTCGACATCGCCGATACCGCGCAGGGTTTCCTGGAGGTCTTCGAAGTGCCGTTGCTCCAGCAGTACCGCGACGGCCTGATGGCGCTGGCGCAGCGGTGTGTGATCGGCCAGGGGGCGGTTGATCCAGCGCCGCAGCAGGCGGCTGCCCATGGGCGTGCTGGTGTGATCCATGACCCAGGCGAGGGTGTGTTCGCGGCCACCGCTGAGGTTGTTTTCCAGTTCCAGATTGCGCCGGCTGGCGGCATCTAAGACGATGCTGTCTTCGCGTCGTTCTACGTGCAGGGCGCGGATATGCGGCAGGGCGATACGCTGGGTATCCTTGACATATTGCAGTGCACAGCCGGCGCTGGCGATGGCCAGGTTCAGGCCGTCGCAACCGAAGCCGGACAGGTCGCGGGTGCCGAACTGCTGGGTCAACAGGCGCAGGGCGGTGTCCCGCTCGAAGTGCCACGGGGCCTGCTGGCGCAGGCCGCTGCGTTCGCCATCGATGGGCACGGTGGCATCTTCGTTGACCAGCAATTCGGCCGGGTTGAGCCGCTCGATCTCGCCATTCAGGGCCTCATGGCCTTGCACCTCAAATACCGAAAAACGACCGCTGCTGACATCCAGTGCGGCGATGCCGTAGCGGCCCTGCTCGCCGGTGACGGCAACCACGAGGCTGTCGCGGCGTTCCTCCAGCAGCGCCTCGTCGGTGACCGTGCCGGGGGTGACGATGCGCATGACCTCGCGTTCCACCGGCCCCTTGCTCTTGGCCGGGTCGCCGACCTGTTCACAGATGGCGACGGACTCGCCCAAACGCACCAGTTTGGCAAGATAACCGTCGGCGGCGTGGTAGGGGATGCCGGCCATGGGGATGGGCTCGCCATTGGACTTGCCGCGTGCGGTGAGGGTGATGTCCAGCAGGCGCGCGGCCTTGCGCGCATCGTCGAAGAACAGTTCGTAGAAATCGCCCATGCGGTAGAACAGCAGGGTGTCCGGGAAGTCGGCCTTGATGCGCAGAAACTGCTGCATCATTGGTGTATGTTGTTCTTTTTTTTCTAATGAACTCATGCCGTTACGCTGCTCTACTTATTGATTACTAAGTACTTATCGTTTTTACGTCGTCTCTTGTGGTCTCATCGAGTCTCACGAAATATCATCCAATCTCAGGAAAAAGTGTAACTTGAAGTGTAACATGTGTTGGTGTAACTTTTCCTTGAAATCCAAAAGTTACACTTTTATCAGTTAAGTCGAACAAACTGAAACCAATTCAATAGGATGCCCATGACAACCGTACAGATTACCAAACCTCTATCTTCCAGGACAGTGGAAGTGATGAAACCGGGAGATAAACCTGGATCCGAGCTTTCCAATCAAAGATAATATCCATAATTAATTTGCGTGTTTATTTTTATAAAGCTTCGTAAAGAAGAGAGATAAAATAAAGTTTTTAGAACTAGCTCAGGCAATAAGTTGACAAAATTTTGAGCAGAATCCG
>DRKN01000184.1 GCA_011051755.1 Gammaproteobacteria bacterium | reverse complement strand
CAGAGAGGCAACAAAAAGCCTACCAGTTACTGAAGAAAGTAAAAATGTAGACAGAGCCTTGAACCCTGTTTTTGTCTATCTAGATGATAAATAAGGGATAGTTTGTCGTTCTAAGAAAGGAACCTCAGGTTAAACTTCTTGGCTTTCTGCTGACCTTTTCTTTTCGGCAAATCACCTTCTTGAGGAAAATTTTCTCTGGACATTCTCTGCCCATCAGCAAGCCTTTCTATCTGTAGAATGATCCCGCCTGTAAACGACTCACGCCTTCTGGCATTTACACTATTTAGAGCCGCAACATAGCTTTCTAGCGCTCCTTCACAGTGTATGACCGTAAATTTAGACCCTTTGTAGCTGTCCTTAGGCTTATCGTTTTTCACATCGGAACCAAACTATAGTTAACATATATGTTAACCGCAACGATTTTTCAAACCCAATCCATCTGATTGATCAGCATGAATTCAATATGAATGACTCAGAGTAGCTTGCCGCCTCACGAATAAAAATTAATTTATTAAAATTCAATGACTTAAATTGACAGCAACACATCCAATATCGATCCCCCCAAATTTACGGCGCATCATTCATACACTGAACAAATAAAAAGCCCCTATAATCAGGGGCTTAGTAGGGTTACTTTGCAGAAACGGTCTCAGGTGACCGCTAGAACGGAATATCGTCGTCAAAGCCACCATCATCGAAACCACCGCTGGCCGGTGCGCCACCACTGGACTGACCGGAAGGCTGGCTTTGGCCTTGCCCCTGGCTCGGGTTCTGGCCCTGGTTCTGCTGTCCCCCGCCAAACTGATTGCCGCCACCTCCGCCGCCACGGGAATCCAGCATCTGCATCTCGTTGGCGATGATCTCGGTGGTATAGCGGTCGTTGCCGCCCTGATCCTGCCACTTACGGGTCTGTAGCCTGCCCTCGATGTAGACCTTGGAACCCTTTTTCAGGTATTCACCGGCGATCTCCGCCAGACGGCGGAAAAACACCACGCGATGCCATTCGGTGCGCTCCTGCATCTCACCGGTATTTTTGTCCTTCCAGCTATCACTGGTGGCCACCGTGACATTGGTCACCGCGCCACCATTGGGCATGTATTTTACATCGGGATCCTGCCCCAGATTACCGATCAGGATAACCTTGTTGATGCCTCGTGCCATTGTTCTCTCCTAGCCTGAATTCGTGTTGTCAAAGATTTTTCAGCCCGCTGTCGCCGGCTTGCCCTTCGTCTTTTCTTCGTCCTCTGCAATGGACTCATCCTTTTCCGCAAAGGCCCGCAGGGCCTCCCGATCCAGTGCGCGCAGATCCACCTTCAGATAGGCGACGCCATCTTCGGGAAGCACCACCGCCTCGGCAACACCGGTGACCTTGGTGAACTCCCCCACCAGATGGCGCGCCTGCTCTTCGTCGATCTCACCCACCCGTACCAGGTGACTGCTAAGGTAGCGCGGACTCTGCATGGTGGCGGCGACAAAAAACCACACCACCGCCACGGCGACACAGAAACCGAATACTGCCTCAAAACCACCGATACTGTACAACCAGCCGCCCAGTACACCCCCAAAAAAGGCGCCCATGAACTGCGAGCTGGAATAGACACCCATGGCCGTGCCCTTGTTGTTGGGCGACACCATCTTGGCAATCAACGACGGCAGGGTGGCCTCCAGAGCGTTAAAAGCGGTAAAAAAGACAAACAGGCCAACGACGATGCCATACAGGGAGTCATTGAAGGTCATGAAGATCACTTCCGCAAGCCCCAGCGCCAGCACACAGGCGGTAAAGATGGGTTTTATACGGCGTTTTTTCTCCGCGATAATTACAAAAGGTATCATCAGCAACATGGAGAACAACATCACTGGCAGATAAACATACCAGTGATGGTCGGTATCAAGGCCTGCGGCGTCACGCAGCGCCAGCGGCAAAACAACGAAGGTTGCGGTCAGCATCATGTGCAGGGCGAAAATGCCGAAATCCAGACGCAGCAGTTGGATGTCCTTGACCACGTCCTTCAACTGACTGGGCACGGTCTGCGCATCACGGTGCAGACGGGTATGCACCGGATTGGGCACGACAAAATGCAGCACCGCCACCGCCACCAGCGCCAGCAGCCCGGTCAACCAGAAGATGCCATCGACACCGATCCAGTTGTTCAGTACCGGCCCAGCCACCAGTGAGATGGAAAACGCGGCGCCGATGCTCATGCCGATAATGGCCATCGCGGTGAGACGGTGTTCCTCACGGGTGAGGTCGGCGGTGAGCGCCATCACCGCCGCGGCAATGGCGCCAGCGCCCTGTAGGGCACGACCGATAATGACGCCGATCATGCTGTCGGACATCGCCGCCACCACCGAGCCGATCGCGAAGATAAGCAAGCCCAGGGTGATGATCGACTTGCGGCCAAAACGATCCGAGGCCATACCAAAGGGGATTTGCAGAATCGCCTGGGTGAGGCCATAGATACCAATGGCGATGCCGATCAGTAGTGGGGTATAACCTTCCAGGGTTTCACCATACAGGGCGAACACCGGCAGGATCATGAAAAGCCCCATCATACGCAGGGCATAGATGCTTGCCAGGGAAAAAACCGCGCGCCGCTCGGTTGGCACCATTCCCTCGTTCCTGCCGTTGTTCTCGGTGGTGCTCTCGGTGGTGCTCTCGGTGGTGGATCGATTACTCACTCTGGACCTTTTATTTGCTGGATATTTTATTATTGCCCGGCATCAAACATGACGAAATGGCAGAAAAACAACGCGCCGTTTTGATTCAACAGGGTAGAACCGCGTATATTAGCAGGTTCGCCATGACACAGAAAATTACTCCGTTATTACCCGGTGCCGACTTACCTCTATGGAATTTATCCGCATTCAGGGTGCCCGCACCCACAATCTGAAAAATATCGACCTCGACCTGCCGCGTGACAAACTGATCGTCATCACCGGCCTGTCCGGCTCCGGCAAGTCCTCGCTGGCCTTCGACACCATCTATGCCGAGGGGCAACGGCGTTACGTGGAGTCGCTGTCGGCCTACGCGCGGCAATTTTTGTCGATGATGGAAAAGCCGGACGTGGATCATATCGAGGGGCTGTCACCGGCCATCTCCATCGAACAGAAATCCACCTCGCATAACCCGCGTTCCACCGTCGGCACCATTACCGAGATCTACGACTACCTGCGCCTGCTTTATGCCCGTGCCGGCATCCCACGCTGTCCGCAACACGGCACCAGCCTGGAGATGCAGACCGTCAGCCAGATGGTGGATCAGGTGCTGGCCCTGCCCGAGGGCACCCGCATCCTGCTGCTGGCGCCGGTGGTGCGTGATCGCAAGGGTGAACATCTCACGATTTTCAAAGATCTGCGCGCCCAGGGCTTCGTGCGCGTGCGGGTGGACGGCGAGATGTATGAACTGGACGGCGCGCCGGAGCTGAATCTACGCAAAAAACACAGCATCGAGGTGGTGGTGGATCGGCTCAAGGTGAGAGCGGATCAGCAGCAACGCCTGGCCGATTCCTTCGAAACCGCTCTGGCTCTGAGTGATGGCATCGCCGCTGTGGCCTTACCGGGTGAGACACAGGGAGCGGTCAGTGAAGCGCAGAAAGAACTGCTGTTCTCTGCCCGTTTCGCCTGCCCCGTGTGCGGTTATGCGCTGTCGGAGCTGGAACCCCGCATGTTCTCCTTCAACAATCCCGCCGGCGCCTGCCCCAGCTGCGACGGTCTGGGCGTGAAACAGTTCTTCGATCCCGAACGCGTGGTGCGTCACCCGGAACTGTCCCTGCCGGCTGGCGCCATCCGTGGCTGGGATCGCCGTAACGCCTATTATTTCCAGCTGATCACTTCCCTGGCCCAGCACTACGGCTTTGATCTCGACACCCCCTTCGAACACTTGCCGGAAAACATTCGCCAGGTGATCCTCAGCGGCAGCGGCAACACCCAGATCGAATTTCACTATCAGGGTGACCGCAACGGAACCAAGGTACGCAAACATCCCTTCGAGGGCATCCTGCCCAACATGGAACGCCGCTACCGCGAGACCGATTCCAACGCGGTGCGCGAAGAGCTGGCCAAGTATCTCAACAACCAGGCCTGCCCCGACTGCCGGGGTGCGCGCCTGTCACAGGCCGCGCGCCACGTGTTCGTCGCCGAACGCAACCTACCGGAAATCACCGCCCTGCCGGTGGATCGTGCCCAGGCCTTTTTCGCCCAGCTGGAGATTGCCGGCCACCGCGGCGAGATCGCCGCCAAGATCGTCAAGGAAATCAGCCAGCGGCTGGATTTTCTGGTCAACGTCGGCCTCGATTATCTGTCCCTGGATCGCAGCGCCGACACCCTGTCCGGCGGCGAAGCGCAGCGCATCCGCCTCGCCAGCCAGATCGGCGCCGGCCTGGTGGGCGTGATGTATGTCCTCGACGAGCCCAGTATCGGCCTGCATCAGCGCGACAACCAGCGCCTGCTCAACACCCTCACCTACCTGCGCGACATGGGCAACACGGTGATCGTGGTCGAACACGACGAGGACGCCATCCGCGCCGCCGACCACGTACTGGACATCGGCCCCGGCGCCGGTGTGCACGGTGGCGAAATCGTCGCCCAGGGCACGCCGGCGGACATTCTCGCCAATAAGGCCTCACTGACCGGCGCCTACCTCTCCGGCCGCCGCGCCATCGAGATACCGGCACAGCGCACGGCAGCCGACCCCGAACGGCAGATCCGCATCCGTGGCGCACGCGGCAACAACCTGAAATCGGTGGATGTGGACATTCCCATGGGCCTGATGACCGCCATTACCGGTGTCTCCGGTTCCGGGAAATCCACCCTCATCAACGACACCCTGTACCGCTACGCCGCACAGGTGATCAACAAGAACCCGGAAAGCCCGGCCGCCTGCGACAAGATCGAAGGGCTGGAGCAGTTCGACAAGGTCGTGGACATCGATCAAAGCCCCATCGGCCGCACACCACGCTCCAATCCCGCCACCTACGCCGGCCTGTTCACCCCCATCCGCGAAATCTTCGCCGGCACCCAGGAAGCGCGCGCACGCGGCTATACGCCGGGGCGTTTCAGCTTCAACGTCAAGGGCGGCCGCTGCGAGGCCTGCCGCGGTGATGGCGTGATCAAGGTGGAGATGCACTTCCTGCCCGACATTTACGTGCCCTGTGACATCTGCAAGGGTAAACGCTACAACCGCGAGACCCTGGAGATTCGCTACAAGGGACTGAACATCTTCGAGGTGCTGGAGATGACCATCGAAGATGCACGCGTCTTCTTCGACGCCGTACCGCCGGTAGCGCGCAAGTTGCAGACCCTGATGGACGTCGGCCTCAGCTACATCAAATTAGGCCAGAACGCCACCACCCTGTCCGGCGGTGAGGCGCAGCGCGTCAAGCTGGCGCGCGAACTGTCCAAGCGCGACACCGGCAACACCCTGTATATTCTCGACGAACCCACCACCGGCCTGCACTTTCACGACATCGAACAGCTGTTGGTGGTGCTCAACCGTCTGCGCGATCACGGCAATACCATCGTCGTCATCGAGCACAATCTGGACGTCATCAAGACTGCCGACTGGATCATCGACATCGGCCCCGAGGGCGGTGAAAAAGGCGGCGCCATCGTTGCCAGCGGCAACCCCGAGCAGGTCGTCAAAATGACAAACTCGCACACCGGCTATTACCTCGATCCAGTGCTCAAACGCCGATAATATCGATAAAACAGGGCATATTCCCGGTTTTTACGCATTGTTTCCATCCCCTTCAACCCTTATCCTTGCCGCTGAATTCGGGAAAGGCATTTATTGCGCGCCACTGCCCCGAACATCCTCAAAGGACGCAGTAGATGACAAAAGCCGTACACAGCACAGCAGATACCCCGCAAGTTCCCCAGGTCGTACTCACCGAACCCTGGCACGAAGAAGACAGCATCAGCCTGATCGACCTGTGGATGGTGTTGTCGCGACGGCGTGGGATCATCTTCGCCGTCCTCGGTCTGGCCCTGCTGGCCGGCCTGTTGGCGGCCCTGCTGGCGCCCACAACATACACTTACACCACGGCCATCGAGATCGGCAGCAAGCCCTCGATCAACGCCGATACCCTGCCTATCGAGCCCCCGGAGACGGTACTGGCCAAGATCCGGGAAAGCTACATTCCCCAGGCTCTGCACGACTTCTCACAGGCCCAGGGGACGGAGAAGGGTTACCAGGTCGGGGGCCGTATCCCTAAAGGCAGCGAACTGATCGTCCTCGAAGCCAAGGCACCGGAAGCGGATGGCCCCGCCTACCTCACCATCATGCAGACGGTCATCGACAAGGTGGAGGGCGACCATCGCCGTGTGTCGGCGGTGATCCGCGGCAACATGAAGACCGAGCTGGCCCAGGCCCATTTAACCCTTTCAGCCCTCACCGACCCCAGCACTCTGGAAGTCAAGAAACGCGCCTTGGAGAGCAAACTGCTCAAGGCCCGCATGGAACTGGAGCGACTGAAAGACCCCCTGACCCTGGCCCTGCCAAAGAAGGATCTGGAAACCCGCAAAGCCAAGATCGAAAAGACCCTTGCCGGCTTGCGCGATAAGGAAGAGTTACTCAAGGCCCGCTACCAACGCCTGGACGAAGTCGATAAGCTGCTGAAACAGCAGGTCAAAGACCTTCGCGCACAGATCAATGACGCCCGTAGCCGGCGCACCGAGGCCATTGCCAACCTCAACTCCGAGGCATCGGCCATGACCATGCTGATGATCGACAATGAACTACAGCAGAACCGCAGCCGACTCGCCACCCTGGAAGAACGATTGCTCATCACGCAGCAAGATGCCCGCGAGCAACTGGAAAATCAGATAGCCGCCAACCAGCGTGAGTACACCATCCAGGATCAGGCCATCGGCAAGGTCGGCCAGGAACTGGACAAGCTGGTTCGCGATAACCAGCGCTCACAAAAACATCAGGCCCCGCAAGTCGGTGAGCTGGAAGAACAACTGCGTAAGCTGCTCGCCGACCATCACCGCAAGGTCGCCCGCCAGGAGCAGACCATCCAACAGCTGGAGACCCGGCTCGCCAACCTGCAGACCACGCGCGCCCTGTCCCCACCCCTGCAGTCGCTGGAGCCAACCGGCCCCGGCAAGAAAATCATTCTGATCCTCAGTCTGTTCCTCGGCCTGTTCCTCGGCATCATTGCCGCTTTTTTTGTCGAATTCCTTGCCAAGGTGCGCCAGCAGGGTAACGACGAACCCGACCCGCAAGATATAACCCCCATCGAATCAAACCGCTGAAAACCGGCCAGCGCGAGTGGTCGTTTTTTTGACACTCCCATGAAAAATCAGGAAAATAACACCCTGTCCGGGGTCAGTTGAGTATCTGACGGCACCCCGGTCATCTTCCTGGAGTTTTTCGCAGGGGCGAATCACTCCACCCGTGGAAAAGGGCGCTTCCCGCGCCCTAAAGCAATACCAACAAGGTGGAGGGAGTCATGAACGAGCAGTTTCACAGCACTGGCAGCCTGGATTTCGATTTCTGGAAGCAGTTGGCCAAAGATGACCCGGCGGCCTTCGAGGCCCTGCGCCGGGAAAAGGTCGAACAGTTGATCGCACAGGCGCCAAAAACACAGCGCCGCCGCTTGCAGGGTCTGCAATGGCAGATCGACCAGACCCGAAAGCTGGCGGTCGGCCCCATGGCCTCCTGTCTCGCCATCTCCAACATGATGTGGGATTCGCTCCACCAGCTCAGTTTGCGCCAGCATGAACTGTTGTCGGCCACCCCGGACAAGCTCCAGCGCCCGCAGAACACGGCAGCCACCGTACTGGCCTTTCCCGCCCAGCTGCCATAAACCGCCAGCGTCAACCCAACGGGGACGGATTTAACCCTGAAGCCATGGCTTCAGGGTTAACCTGAGGGACTTCGCAATACCGTCATTCCCACGCAGGCGGGAAACCAAACTAGGCGGTATTTTTGGCGCATGCCCCCTTTTCACCGCCCGGCGGGGCAACCTTCAGACACAAAAAACCGCGGACAGTCGCTCTCGTTGGAGTCCGCAAGCTCACCCGCAACCCAGTGCTGTCCCGCTAACAACACATCGTCATGCCGGGCTTGACCCGGCATAGCGTAGAAAGGTTGTCCAAATTCATGTCTCAAACACCCTCAAATCAGGCTGCTTTCCCCGCAAACCACGCATTTGAAATACGGCAATAGTCCGGTAACGGGACAGCCGTGCCAGCAACCTACAAAACCGTCATAATTTTGTTAACTTAGTATGGCATTGTCGCCACATCCTTTGCTCTTTGCTGGCCACCCGGTTGAACAACCGCCCCCTTGATCGCTGCCGAACGGCGCCGGCATCAGGCGGCACTGGCGTGCACGCCCTCCTTCTTGCGGAACACCAGTTCATCACCTTCTGCATCGATGACGACAACATCACCCGGTACGAAGTGACCGGCCAGGATCTTCTGCGCCAGGCCGTTCTCGACTCCGTGCTGGATGGCCCGTTTCAACGGCCGTGCGCCATACACCGGATCGAAACCTGCCTCGCCCAGCTTGTCCAGCGCGGCCTCGGTAAGCTCCAGATCCATGTCACGATCCTGCAGGCGATGACGCAGGTATTCCACCTGGATCGCGGTGATAGCGCGGATCTGCTCACGCCCCAGGGGATGGAACACCACGACTTCGTCGACACGGTTGATGAACTCGGGGCGGAAGTGCGTACCCACGATCTCCATCACCGATGCCTTCATGGTCGCGTAGTTCTCCTCGCCGGCCATCTGCTGGATCACCGCCGACCCCAGGTTCGAGGTCATTACGATCACCGTATTGCGAAAATCCACGGTGCGGCCCTGGCCGTCCGTGAGACGGCCATCATCGAGCACCTGCAACAGCACATTGAATACGTCCGGATGGGCCTTTTCCACCTCGTCGAGGAGAATCACCGAATAGGGCTTGCGACGCACCGCCTCGGTCAGATACCCCCCCTGTTCGTAGCCGACGTAACCGGGCGGCGCACCGATCAAGCGCGCCACGGAATGCTTCTCCATGAACTCAGACATATCGATGCGCACCATGGCGTCTTCGGTGTCGAAGAGAAATTCCGCCAGCGTCTTGGTCAACTCGGTCTTGCCCACGCCAGTGGGGCCGAGAAACAGGAACGAGCCATTGGGCCGGTTCGGATCCGACAGCCCGGCGCGTGAGCGGCGAATGACATCGGCCACGGCCTTCACCGCCTCATCCTGCCCCACCACGCGCCGGCTCAGATTGTTTTCCATCTGCAGCAACTTCTCGCGCTCACCCGCGAGCATTTTGGACACGGGGATGCCGGTCCACTTGGAGACCACCTCGGCGATCTCCTCTTCGGCAACCTTGTTGCGCAGCAGACGCATTTCCTGTTGCTCCGCCTGCGCAGCCATTTCCAGTGATTTTTCAAGATCTGGAATACGCCCGTATTGCAGCTCACCGGCACGCGCCAGATCACCGGCGCGCTGCGCCGTTTCCAGCTCCAGGCGTGCACGTTCCAGCGCTTCCTTGATGTGCTGAGTGCCCTGCAGGGCGGCCTTTTCGGCCTTCCAGATCTCTTCCAGATCGACGTACTCTCGCCCCAGTTTTTCGATCTCGTCCTCCAGTATCGACAGGCGTTTCTTCGAGGCCTCGTCGCTCTCTTTCTTCAGTGCCTCACGCTCGATCTTGAGCTGGATCAAGCGCCGTTCGAGCTTGTCCATACTTTCCGGTTTGGAATCGATCTCCATGCGGATGCGGCTGGCGGCCTCGTCGATGAGATCGATGGCCTTGTCCGGCAGCTGACGGTCGGTGATATAGCGGTGTGACAGAGTCGCCGCGGCAACAATGGCCGGATCGGTGATCTCCACGCCATGATGCACCTCGTATTTTTCTTTCAGTCCGCGCAGGATGGCAATGGTGTCTTCCACCGAGGGTTCATCCACCAACACCTTCTGGAAACGGCGCTCCAGGGCGGCGTCCTTTTCGATGTACTGGCGGTATTCATCCAGCGTCGTGGCGCCCACGCAGTGCAACTCACCGCGCGCCAGGGCCGGCTTGAGCATATTGCCGGCATCCATGGCGCCCTCGGCCTTGCCCGCACCCACCATAGTGTGCAGCTCATCGATGAACAGGATGACCTGCCCTTCCTGTTTGGACAGATCGTTGAGCACGCCCTTCAGGCGCTCCTCGAATTCACCGCGGAACTTGGCGCCGGCGATCAACGAGCCCATGTCCAGCGACAACAGGCGTTTGTTCTTCATGCCTTCAGGCACCTCGCCATTGATAATGCGCTGCGCCAGCCCCTCGGCGATGGCGGTCTTGCCCACACCGGGCTCACCGATCAGCACCGGATTGTTCTTGGTGCGGCGCTGCAATACCTGAATGGTGCGGCGAATCTCGTCGTCACGGCCGATCACCGGATCCAGCTTGCCCTGCTCGGCGCGCTCGGTGAGATCGATGGTGTATTTTTCCAGTGCCTGACGCTGTTCCTCGGCGTTGGGGTCGGTCACTGCCTCACCGCCACGCATGGCCTCGATGGCCTTTTCCAGCCCCACCTTGGAAACACCGGCCTTGCGCATCAATTCACCCAGCGATCCTTTATCTTCCACCGCAGCGAGGGCGAACAACTCACTGGAGATGTACTGATCCTTGCGTTTCTGCGCCAGCTTGTCGGTCTGGTTCAGCAGTCGCCCCAAGTCATTGGATACATGCACCTCACCGGCCACGCCCTCGACCTGTGGCAAACGATCCAGTGCCTCGCCCAGTGAGGCGCGCAACTGATTGATGTTGACTTCGGAATTGGCCAGCAGGTGGCGCACCGTACTGCCTTCCTGGTCGAGGATTGCCGTCATCAGGTGTACCGGTTCGATAAACGGGTGATCCCGGCCCACCGCCAGACTTTGTGCATCGGCCAATGCCGACTGAAATTTACTGGTAAGTTTGTCCATACGCATGTCGCATCAACCCCTGTAAAAATATGAAATCGACTCACTGTTGAGAGATAGATGGGGATGGGTGGGGGACGATTCAACCTCGTGCTCCGCCAAGGTCATATTGACGGAGTACGAGGAGTGTACTCAATCGTTTCGACAGTTCTGTTGCTTCTGAACAAGCGCCCGTCAAGGCGTGAGAAAGCGGTTGGGTGGTTCCGAATGAGCAACGAACAACGCCGTATGGCGCTGGTTCAGAGACAACCCAAAGGGCCGCTGCTCATTGTTCACCCAGCGGCGTTGGCGCTCGCTGATGTGGAACAAGCAACGGCACTCGCACCGCCTTGCCGGACAAAAAATGAGCACCGGCAGGACTGTCGAAACGATTGAGAACACCCCCTACTCTATCGAGGTGACAACGCCGGGTTCAGCGCCACAGGGTTTCCTGGCGAAGCCGCGGGAGGGCCTGAAAAAAGATAGAAAAAGACGGGCAGCCGATGCAACTGCCGCAGGTGATCCGGGGATTTGAAACGGCTCAGAAATCGCGATTTCTCCACAGGCCCTGAGGGCGGCGGCGATCCTGTCCAGAGCGCCGATCCGTCTTCTCTTCGAAACGCACCATCTCGCGACGATCCACCTTTTGCCGCCGCTGTTGTTGACGCCGCTCAGGGCCGGTATAAGCTGGCGTTTCCTCTTGTTCTTCAGCCTTTGCAGACTGATCCTTATCGTCGTTTTCCGGTACAAGTTCCAGTGCCATAACCACTCCGTGACTGCTGCCGGTAAAAAAGGGATTTACTCAGATATTAGCCATACCGGAAACATCCTGCAAGGCGGCGCAAAGATTCGCCTTTTTAACCCGCAACAATATATCCGGCAACGATATATGTCGTGTTAATAATGCAAGCGATTACGAACGCTGAACCAAATACGCTTGACGGAAGCTTGCGAGGATTGAAATACCGGCATTCCCGCGCAGGCGGGAATCCAGCATATACGGCGCTTCAAGCCCCCGGAATGACCGGGTTTTCAACGTGAGTCAGCGCCATTAGTCGTTTCCCCCTGCAAAATCCGCGTCAGCTGCGACAGGCAATCCTGTTCGGAGAGCAATTGGCAATCCAGCGGCGGAAAAACCCGAATCCACGCCCGGCTGCGCAGCAGCACCGCCAGCAGGGTATGTCCCTCACCACGTACCCCTTCCACGCGCAGGGGCAGAATCGGGCACCCGGCCCGCTGCGCCAGGCGCACGGCGCCACCCTTGATCCTGCGTGGCGGGTCGGCATCGAGATGGATTTTACCGTGGGGGAAAACCGCAATCACCTCACCATCGCCCAACACACGCAGGGCCTCGCGCAGGGCGCGTTCGGGGCGGCCCGAGCGATCCACGGGAATACAGCCGGCAAGGTGAAAAAGCCAGGTCAGGCCGAAACGCTCATATTCCTCGCGGGCAATGAGGAAGCGCAAAGGACGCGGACTGGCGGCGATCAGCAGCAGAGGATCCAGTCCGGAAACGTGATTACTGGCCACGACCACGGGGCCTGCGGCGGGCAACGGCAGCAGATCCGGCGGCAAGCGATGGAAGTGGCGGCAGAACAGCACTGTCATGCCTGCCAAGCGATTGTGCCAGGAACCGCCCCAATCCGCCGGGCTGACCTCCTCGCAGCGGCGTAAAAAGCGCAGTAGAAACCAGCCCAAACCAAGAAAAAAAGTGCCCGCGGCAAGAACCCATCCGTCGATCTGCATTTGTCTGTAGCGTCAGCCTGTTAAGTTCAAAACTGAAGTTCGAAATAGCTGGCAGTGTAAAGCCAAACTACTTCTTTTTCTTCTTTTTTTCGCCACCTTCTTCGGCTGCGACTTCGGCGCCCGATGCCTCAAGCAACTGGGCGATTTCTTTGCGCTCCATGGCCGTCGCCCGTTTCAATGGCGTCAGTCCAGCCTTGTTCTTGGCGTTGACGTCGGCGCCCTCGGCAATCAGGTCTTTGACGATACCCAGACCACCGTTGAAAATAGCCGCCATCAAGGCGGTGGATTCGCCCTTGTCTTTGGCATTGACATCGGCACCCTCGGACAACAACAGACGGATGATGCGCGCATTGCCATAGAATGCCGCCACCATCAGTGAGGTCTTGCCATTGGGATTACTGGCATTGACATCGGCACCCTGAGCCAACAGCGAGCGCACCTCCGTCATGCGTCCCTCGCGCGCGGCATTGATCAGCGCACTATTGGGATCGGTGGCAGCCCCGCCCGGCAGGGCAATCAGCAGCAGAACGAGGGCGCACAGCGCCTGGCACAACCTGTTCATCGATGGTGTCGGCCTCCGGTTTTACTCTACAGAGTTATCGACAGCCGCAACGGAAACTGAAGATGCCTCCCTCTGACAGGGAAACGGGAAACTCCTTTCAGCGTAAAGCAAGTAGCCTGATGAGATGAGCCTGCGAAACCCGGGCTACGTTTCTACCGAGAAACGTAAGAAAGACAAGAAAGGCGAAGACCGAAAACCTGCCTGATTCATCATTTCAGGTCTGCACAATGCCCGTGACAGCAAAAAAATGGCAAAAAAACGCTAACCTCAGTCGATATCCCGGCACAATCCGCACAGCACCATGTCGGTGTAGCTGACAATGCCCAGCAGCTCGCCCTGATCCACCACTGGCGCACGCGACAGGCCAAAACGCTCAAACAGTCGTGCGCAGTAGCGGATGTCCATCTCCGGGGCCACGGTCAGCACCGGCTTGCTCATGATCTCGTAGACATTGACGCGATCCGCTGCACGATCCCTGGCCAGCACCTGCTTGGCGATATCGGCGATCAGCACCATACCGTACTCATCGTCGTCATGGCGCTTATCGATGATCAGGCACTTGGCCCCCGCATGCCGCAAGGCTTTCAGGGCCTCGCTCACCGTAATCATGCCATCGACAATCTCGACCTGCCGCTGCATCACATCACGGACGCGAATGATTTCACGATTGATCATAATTCATCCTCCACCACCGATGTCAGTTCCTGCACCTGATGTGCGACACCCACGGCGTCTTCCACATCAATCTGAAAGGCAATGCCGCTGCCGGGGCAGCTGTCGAATTCCGCCACTGCGGCAATCTTTTCAAGGATACTCCGACTCAGGTGTTCCTCCACCAGAAACAGCAACATATCGCGTGGCGTCTCCAGCGACAGACCGAAGAAGGTCTTGCAGGTCTCCAGTCCCTCACCACGGGCATGGTTAACCACCGTCGCCCCGGTGGCACCGCCATCGCGCGCCGCCTTCAGTACCCTCTCAGTCTTATTATCTTCGATCAGTGCAATAATCAATTTAAAATGCATACCAACCTCCCATCAAGCTCAACTGTTTGGTGTTTGAAAAACGTTTATTCACGGGACTGCCGCGCTTTCCAATGGCTCAACTGCGCATAGCCCAGCACGCCCATGATGGGAAACAGACTGGCAAAGGCGATCAGGCCGAAGCCGTCCAACAGCGGACTACGCCCGGGTACCGTGCTGGCCAATCCCAGCCCCAGAGCGGTGACCAGCGGTACGGTAACGGTGGAGGTGGTTACACCACCGGAGTCATAGGCCAGAGCGATAATCATCTTCGGAGCGAACAGGGTCTGCACGATCACCACCACATAGCCGGCAATAATAAAATTCTGCAATGGCAGGCCGGTCACGATGCGGTACGCTCCCAGCGCGATACCGATGGCCACACCCAACGCTACTGCCACACGCAGGCCACCCACACCAATAGCCCCACCCGACACCTCGTTGGCCTTGATCGCCACCGCCAGTAACGCAGGTTCAGCAAGAGTGGTGGCGAAACCGATGGCAAAGGCGAACAGGTACACCCATTTGTAGTGATGCCATTGCAGCAACTCACCGGTGCGATCCAATGAGGCGGCCAGGAATGCCGGATCGGTGAGCTGCTGGGCCATGATTTTACCCAGCGGAAACAGCGCCTTTTCCAGCCCCACCAAAAACAGCGTCAGCCCCAACAGCACGAACACAAAACCCATTAACACCTTGCGCAGCTTGGGTATCGGCCGGCGAATCACCAGAAACTGCATGCTGAAGATGATTACCACGATGGGCAACACATCGCGCACCGTCAGCAGCAGGGTGCCGAGAATATCGAGCAACAGCCCCATCAGATCAGCATCCCGTAGGCCATGACGAAGATCATCGGCGTCAGCGAGGCGAAAGCGATGAGGCCAAAACCGTCGACCATGGGATTGCGCCCGCGGATACTCGACGCCAGCCCCACACCCAAGGCGGTGACCAGCGGCACGGTGATGGTGGAGGTGGTCACGCCACCGGAGTCATAGGCGATGCCGATGATGGAATCGGGTGCAAAAGCGGTCATCACCACCACCCCCAGATAACCAGCAATGATCAGATACTGGATGGGCCAACCGCGCAGAATACGCAGCACACCGATCAGAATAGCCAAGCCCACCGCCACCGCCACCGTCAGGCGCAAACCCAGCGCATAACCATCGCGGGCCTCGTCCGTGGCGGCGATAACGCCACCATTAGCCGCCACCTTCGCCGCCTCATTGGCCACCGCGATCAATGCCGGTTCCGCCACCGTGGTACCGAAACCGAGCAGAAAACCGAAGGTCAGCAGCCAAAACAGGCTGCCTTTACGCGCGAAATCGTAGGCCATGGACTCGCCGACGGGAAACAGCCCCATCTCCAGTCCGCGCACAAACAGGGTCAAGCCCAGCACCACCAGCAGAGTACCGATGAAAATCTCACCCATATTGGGAATTGGCTGCTGCAACACCACTAGCTGAAAAAAACTGATCACCAGCACGATGGGGGCCAGATCCTGCGCACTCTGGCGTATGGCGTGGAGGAAATTGCGCAGTTCTTGATTCACGGGACAAATCCGGCAGCAGGAAAAATCACTCTCTCAGCACTGCAAGGTACACGAACTTGCAGGTTCAGGGGAGTTCGACAAAGAAACTGCAATCAATCTATGCACACGACATACACCTTGCCCGTCGACGAGGTCATCGCCAGCCTCCATACAGTAGCATTTGTAGGGCGGGCACTGCCCACCGGAAATGCGGAGATGAATATAACACTGTGAGAACTGACCGTATGCCGTCACCGGCGATTAATCCAACGGGTTAAAATCCCCAGGGAGGAGTTGTTCGTATACCTTGATAGCACCGGAAAGCAGCGTTTGAGCAATCAAAGGTTGTACGTTTCCTACTGGGCAAAACTACAGACCGTAACGCAGGTAAACCTACACCTGAATCCGAGCTTTAAATTTCGCTAAAAAGCCTAAACACACTATAAATAACGTCTTTTAATGATAAAATAGCGTTCACAGTAAAGTCACCCATAGAGTGAGCCATGAGACGCTTCATTATCGAACAGTCCGATACCAATATT
>DRKN01000183.1 GCA_011051755.1 Gammaproteobacteria bacterium | reverse complement strand
TTTGTCAGCAAGTTCAGAGATGAATTTCAATATCACATCGATCATAAATCCTGCATGGTCGGTGCGGACGCCTAAGGCGTTTCACGTTAGACGGTACGAGTATCACGATGGTCAACATCGAAATTGATGGCAAAAAGATTCACGCGCGCGAAGGCTCGATGGTGATAGAGGCGGCAGACGATGCGGGCATCGATATCCCGCGTTTCTGCTACCATAAAAAGCTTTCTATCGCCGCCAACTGCCGCATGTGTCTGGTCGAGGTGGAAAAGGCGGCCAAGCCCTTGCCGGCCTGTGCCACGCCGGTAACGGATGGCATGAAGGTCTTTACCCGTTCCACCAAGGCCGTGACGGCACAGAAGGGCGTGATGGAGTTTCTGCTCATCAATCACCCTCTGGATTGCCCGATTTGCGACCAGGGCGGCGAGTGTGAATTACAGGATGTCGCCCTGACCTATGGCAGCGATGTTTCAAGATACGCCGAAAGCAAGCGTGTGCTGGCCAATAAGGATTTCGGCCCGCTGATTGGCGGTGATATGACACGCTGTATCCACTGTACCCGCTGTGTACGTTTCGGTACTGAAATCGCCGGTATCGGTGAAATGGGTACCATCGGTCGTGGTGAGCACATGGAAATCGGCACCTTCGTGCAATACAGCCTGAGTTCCGAGCTGTCCGGCAATATTATCGACCTTTGCCCGGTCGGCGCCTTGACGTCAAAACCCTTCCGCTATGTGGCGCGGGCATGGGAACTGGTTCAGCGCGACAGCATTGCCCCCCATGACTGTGTCGGTTCCAATATTCATGTGCATGTGAAACACGAGCGCGTGGTGCGTGTGGTGCCGCGTGAGCACGAAGAAATCAACGAAACCTGGCTGTCGGATCGTGATCGCTTCAGCTATGAAGGCCTGAACAGTGCCGAGCGCGTACAGGTGCCGATGATCAAGGTCGGGGGCGAGTGGCGGGAGACCGACTGGGAAACCGCCCTGCAGCGGGCTGTTGACGGCCTCAAGCAAGTCGGCTCGGATGATATCGGTGCGCTTGCCTCACCGGTCTCCACACTGGAAGAACTCTATCTGCTACAGAAACTCATGCGTGAGATCGGCTGTGGCAATATCGACCATCGTCTCAAACAGACGGATTTTTCGGATCAGGAAGAGGCACCGGCCTTCCCCTGGCTGGGACAGGCGATCAGCGATCTGGAACGCAACGACGCCATGTTGTTGATTGGCGCCGATGTCACCCGGGATCAACCCATCATTGGCCATCGCCTGCGCAAGGCGGCATTGGGCGGCGGAAAGATTTCCAGTGTCAACCCCGCCGGCTTTTCCTGCCATTTTCCCCGTTTGGCCAACCTTGTCGCCACAAACATGCTGGAGGAACTGATTGCCATCGCCAAGGCTTTGCTGGATAAATCCGCCAAGACCGCTCCCGAGGGTTTCGCGGCATTGGGCAAATCCGTCGAAGTGGCGGAGGTACACGGTCAAATTGCCGAGTCATTGCTCAATGGCCGATCCACGTCGGTACTGATGGGTGAGGCGGCGATCAACGATACGCGATTCAGCGCCATTCGCAGTATTGCGACGCTGATTGCGGCATTATCCGACAGCCGTCCCGGTTATTTACCCACCGGTGGCAATGGCGCCGGTGCCTGGCAGGCCGGCGCCTTGCCGCACCGCAAGGCGGGGGGACGTCCCGCGTCGGTCAATGGCAAGGATATCGCGCAGATGCTGGCCTCGGACATGAAGGCCTATCTGCTGCTCAACAGCGAGCCGGAGGCCGATTGCGCAGATACCGGCGCCGCCCGCGAAGCCATGGAGAAGGCGCAGTTTGTGGTCAGCCTGAGCCCCTATTCAAGCGAGGCCGTGATGGCCTATGCGGATGTCATACTGCCGGTCTCACCCTTTACGGAAACCTCCGGCACCTTTGTCAATGCCGAGGGACGCTGGCAGAGCTTTGCCGGCGTGGTGTCGCCACTGGGTGATTCCCGCCCGGCATGGAAGGTGCTGCGGGTACTGGGTAATCTGTTCAACTGTGATGGTTTTGACTTTATTGAATCGTCCGAAGTACTCGCCGAACTCTCCACCGAGGTGGGCGAGATCAGTACGGACAACAGCGGTTCATGGCGCTGCCCTGAGTCGCCGGGTTCCGCCGCCGAATACTGTACACCCCCGGCCTATGCCGGTGATGGAATTGTGCGCCGCGCCGGCAGCCTGCAAGCTGTCGCGCGGACGCGTGTGTGAATTTTGCGTGAAAGACTGAGAATAATCGATGCTTGAGGCAATCCAGTCAGCTCTGAGTTTCCTGCCCGATGGTCTGGTGACACTGCTGATCATTCTGTTGAAGATTTTTGCACTGCTGCTCCCGCTGCTGGGCGCCGTGGCCTATCTGACGCTGGCTGAACGCAAGGTCATCGGTTATATCCAGGTCCGCATCGGCCCCAATCGTGTCGGCCCGCGCGGCCTGTTACAGCCGATTGCCGATGCCGTCAAGCTGATATTCAAGGAAACCATTCTTCCGACCAACGCCAACCTGTTTCTGTTTATTCTCGGCCCCATCCTGACCATCGGCCCCGCCATGGCCGCATGGGCCGTGGTGCCATTCGATGATGGCCTGGTGATTGCGGACATCGACGCCGCCCTGTTGTATATCCTCGCCATGACCTCGCTGGGCGTCTACGGCGTTATCATCGCCGGCTGGGCCTCTAACTCAAAATATGCCTTCTTAGGTTCTCTGCGTTCAGCCGCGCAGATCGTTTCTTATGAGATCGCCATGGGTTTTGCTCTGGTGGGCGTATTGTTGGCGGCGGGCAGCCTCAATCTGGGCGAAATCGTGACCGCACAGCAGGGCAGTGTGATCCAGTGGTTCATGTGGCCGTTACTACCGCTGTTCCTCATCTATTTCATCGC
>DRKN01000182.1 GCA_011051755.1 Gammaproteobacteria bacterium | reverse complement strand
GAAGCCGTCATCTGCGGCGTTGCGTCTCTTGAAAAGGGCACGCCATTCCCGGCGAGACGCGCCTTGCAGCTAACGGCTTCCCACCACGCTGATAGGTACACTTTATACGTTACACCACACTAGACTGACTCATCAGCAACGCCTGATGCCATCACCCAAAAACCCCTCCTCCACGACGTCGTTATTGATCTGAATCGCCTTTGCGTTTTCCTGAAGCCAGCGCTCTCTTTGTCTCATCTCTATTCGTCTGACAACTGATGTGGCAGAAAGATTGCTGTTCATCTCGCGCGCCTTTGAAAGCAATTCACTGTTTATTGAGGCATTTGATGGTTTTGGGGGGGGGCTTTTCTGTTGTAGGCTTTCATCGTCGGATTTCCGGCAAGGGTACTGTATACAGGCTATGCGCACCCGCTAATGATCAATATTGGACATCCAGTAACCGGCATGCCTGCCGCTGAATAAACCACAAAATCGACCCCATCAAGAGCCTGAATTCATGAGCGAAGAAAAAAACACCGCACGCATCAGCCCCTACGGGCACCTGGACATCCTCTCTCAGGCAGAGGTGAATCTGCTGGTCAAGGCCAGTGGCACCGGTGGCTGTTACGACATTTTCCGCCGCTGTTCACTGGCGGTGCTCAACGTGGGCAGCGACCTGGATGACACCAAGGAGGTGCTGGAGAAATACCGTGACTTCGACATCCAGGTCATCTCCCGGGAACGTGGCGTCAAGCTGGAGGTGGAAAACGCCCCGGCCAGCGCCTTCGTCGATGGCGAGATGATTACGGGTATCCGTGAGCATCTGTTCGCGGTGTTACGCGACATCGTCTATGCGCGCAACGAAATCGAACTCAGCGGCCGCTTCGATCTGCTGGATTCCAGCGGCATCACCAATGCCGTGTTTCATATCCTGCGCAATGCCAGCATCATCGAGCCGCAGAGCGAGCCCGATCTGGTGATCTGCTGGGGCGGTCATTCCATCAGCCGCGGGGAATACGAATACACCAAGGAAGTGGGCCACGAGCTGGGTCTGCGTGGATTGAACATCGGTACCGGCTGCGGACCGGGGGCCATGAAAGGACCGATGAAGGGGGCCACCATCGGCCATTCCAAACAGCGTATCTACAATGGCCGTTACGTCGGCATCACTGAGCCAGGCATCATTGCCGCAGAATCGCCTAACCCCATCGTCAACGAGCTGGTGATCCTACCCGACATCGAAAAACGCCTGGAGGCCTTCGTGCGCACAGGGCATGGGCTGATCGTGTTTCCCGGCGGTGCCGGCACGGCGGAAGAAATCCTCTATCTGCTGGGCATCCTGCTGCACCCGGACAACGCGGAAATCCCCTTCCCGCTGGTGTTTACCGGGCCGAAGAGCAGCGAGGACTATTTCCGCCGGATCCACCACTTCATCGAGCAGACCCTGGGCTTCGAGGCGCAACAGAAGTACAAGATCATCATCGACGACCCGGCCCTGGTGGCGCGGGAAATGCTACTGGGCATGGAGGCCGTGCGGCAGTTCCGCCGCGCCAACAGCGATGCCTTTTATTACAACTGGATTCTGCACATCGACCGCGAATTTCAGGAACCCTTCGAGCCCACTCACGAAAACATGGCGCAGCTGGCGCTGCATCGCAATCAGGACAACCACCATCTGGCCGCCCATCTGCGACGCGCCTTTTCCGGCATCGTCGCCGGCAACGTCAAGGAGGACGGCATTCGCGCCATCGAGGAACACGGACATTTCGAGATCCGTGGCGATGCAGAGATCCTGCAACCACTGGATGAACTGCTCGAATCCTTCGTCCAGCAGCAGCGCATGAAGTTGCCGGGCAAGCAGTATGTGCCCTGTTACAAGGTGATTCGCTGAATCGGGGGCTATTGCCAACAAAGAGAACGTCGGCTTCCTTTCCCGTCATTCCAGTCTGCGGAAATCAGGGACTGGCCTCCGCCTTGACACGTTGCTCGTCCAGATACCAGCCGTAGGAACAGTCCAACTGGATGCGCACACGGATAATGCCGTCGAGACCCTCGTCGATCATGGTGGCCAACGGGGTGCGGCTATTGAGACGGTGGTTGCGGCGATGCAGCCACATGACGGCAGCGCGCTCGTTGAGCGGGTTGGCCAGACTCAGGGCCCGGGAGATACCCAGAATGTGCTCGACACGGATCAGCACCTCGTCGTTACCGGGCAGCGCCTTGCCGTGACGAAAACCCTGCAACGAGCACAGCTTGGTCTCGGCAGGCAGTCCCAGCAGGGTGATTTTCTCACGCTCTCCAACGCCCCAGTGGTCGAGCAGGGAAATTATCATGTGAGCCTGTGCAGCTCGTTCATCCAGTGTCTCTGTCGTCATCCGATGTCACCTCCGCGAGGCTTGGCACCCCAGTCTGTGTACATTGTCAAAACACTCACCAACGAAACAAGCCTAGCACAATATCACAGAAATTCACTGGGTTATTGTCAATGGGCGGCGTAGAGGCACAACGGGTTCTGCCGATAAGATAGGTGCACAACTGCGCATAGGCCTCTGCACAGTCGTGCTGAAACACGTCAGGAAACATAAAAACACTCGCGGGCACAGCAAAGAATAATGTCTTCAATACGTTGAGTGATGCAGTTGAAGGCGCTCCGCTGATTCTTTCGCCGTCCAAAAAATAAGACGCTTGGCGCGGGGGCGGGCTGAGTAGTGACACTTACTTTTAAGTCTTTTGTCAATATCTGCTTATTGGATATAGCCTAACCGCAGCCCGCAGGATTTGGGTCATGATGATCGACTGTGGCTTAACCTGATCGCCAAAGATGGAGGGAAATACAGCCTGTCATGGCAGTTGTGAATAAAATCACAGCCTATTTCATAGGTGGTGACAGCCCAGGATATTCACCAGCCCAGAGTAAAATAGAAGGTCGCCCCCTTGCCCTCTTCGCCCTCTGCCCAGACCCGGCCATCATGCCGGTTGACGATCCGCTGCACGGTGGCCAAGCCGATGCCGGAGCCCTCGAATTCACTACTGGAATGCAGACGCTGGAAGGCCGCAAAGACTTTGTCGAGATATTTCATGTTAAAACCCACACCATTGTCTCTGACAAAAAAGACCTGTCCGTTGTCCTGACGTATGCAACCAAACTCAATGCGCGAATGATCCTTTTTACTGGTGTATTTCCAGGCATTGCCCAGCAGGTTGTCGAGCAGCACGCCCAGCAGACGACGGTCGCCTTCCACTACCCTGTTCGGCTCCACGCTGACCAAAACCTCACGCCCGGGTGAGGATTCCTGCAGTTGCCGGATGATGCTGTTTGCCAGCGAACTCAGATCGACGGGCTGGCAGGCGAATTCGCCACGCGTCACCTGCGAGAGTTGCAGCATGTCGTCAATCAGCATCCCCATACGCTGGGTGCCGGCCCGCACGCGCTGTAGGTAACCCGCAGCGGTTTCATCGAACCGTTCACCATAGTCCTCCAACAGAGCCTGTGAAAAACCGTCGATGGCACGCAGCGGGGCACGCAGGTCGTGGGATACGGAATAGGCGAAGGATTCCAGTTCCTCATTGCTGGTACGCAATTCGACGGTGCGTTGCTGTACCTCGCGTTCCAGCTGATCACGCTGATGACGAATCGCCTGTTCGGCCGCCTGTCGCTCCAGCTCGGCGGCGGCGCGGGCGGCGAACATCTCCAGGATGGGCTGCAAGGCCTGACTGTCTTCCAGGGGCTTGTCGTCGACGATACCCATGATGCCGATGGTACGCCCTGCGCCATCCAGCAGCGGAGTACCGATAAAGCTTTCGGCACGGGTGGTGGTGGCCAGGCAGCAACAGTCATCGCCAAACTGTGCGCCCAGATGCGCTTTGATGGTGAACACGCCATCCTGCTCGATGGCCCTGCTACAGGGGGAGTCGCTCAACCTGCAACCGTCCTCGCCCTTGCTTTCCGAGCCGGCCCGGATCCAGACTGCGAGATTTTCGGCCACCTCTGGCTGGCCGGGCAAAAAACGGCACAGGAAGGCCTTGCGGGCATTGAACAGGGTTGCCACGCCCTGCGCCAGACGCTGAAAAAACGCCACTCCCGCCCCCGCCGCCGCCAGCTCACCCAGCGCTTCCTCGATGCGTTTGTGCTGGGTGATATCGGTAATGGTTCCCACATAACCGGCGGTGTTTCCCGTGGTGTCCCGCTCGGCCGTGGCCTGGGCCAGTACCCAGGTGATTCTTCCCGGGTTACCGTCGGGTGCAGCCGGTCGTTGCAGGCGGCACTCGGTATAAAATGGGGCTTGTGCGCACACGGCATGTGACCACTCCTGAAATACCCGTTCACGGTCATCGGCATGGATGACCTTCATCCAGTCCTCACCCAGCACCTGTGACTCCGTCATGCCGGCCATTTCCAACCAGCGTTCATTGGCGTAGATGCACAGCCCCTGTGCATCGATGCGATAAATACCGACCGGCGAAATCTTCGCCAGGCTATGAAAACGCTGCTCGTTTTCCCGTACCGCCATTTCTGCAAGTTTGTGGCCACTGACATCCTGCACCGTTCCCATGGAGCGCAGGGGTTTTCCATCTGCAGAAAAATCCGTTTCGCAACGCTCCTGAACATATTTCACCCGACCGTCTTTCATCTGCAGGCGGTGTTCGATTTGGTAAGGAAGATGCTTCTCCAGCGAATTCAAATAGGCGACATTGACCCGCTCGCGATCATCGGGATGAATGGCGTCGAGAAAGGCCTCGTAGGTGGCGCCGAACTGCTGCGGATCGATCTCGAAAATGCGGAATATCTCATCCGACCATTGCAGCTCGTTACTGCATAAATCCAGCTGCCAACTACCCAGATGGGCGATGCGCTGGGCCTCGGACAGGCGGGCCTTACTCTCGCGCAGATTCCGCAGCGTCCGCTCTCTCTCAGAGACATCCTCATGCATAAGAATGACCTCCTGCACCGCGCCACTTTCATCCTTGATGGGATAGATGAAGGCCCGCACGCAAAAACGACTCGCTGGCGCACCAATCGCCGGCGTCTCCGTGGAGTCGTAGGTGATGGAGGGGATTTCGGTGGCTTCACCGGCAAACCCCTTTTTGATATAGGGTATGACGCCCTTGTGGATCAATTGTGGGTCTTGGAGGATATTGTAGTCTTTCAGTGCTTCAAAACTGAGCCCCGTGAGCTTTTCCCAGGCCGGATTGACCGCCAGGGTGCGGCCATTGGACGACAGTATCTGAATACTGAAGGGCGACTGCTCGACCAGATCCCGAAAGCGTCTCTCGCTGTTTTGCAAATTTTCCCGGGCTTGCTGGTGCTCCGTCTGATCAAGAACGAAGGCGATGAAAACAGGGGGAATGGCATCGCAGGCCAACTGCAGGCGCACTTCCACCGGGTAAAAGCTGCCATCCTTGCGCTGGTGGCGGGTCTCGAACACCAGCAGATTTTTTTCACCCGTTTGCAATGGCCGGATCAACTGGGCGAACGCCTCTTCACTCAGATCCGGCTTGAGATCCTTGGCGGTGAGTGAGTACATCTCCTCCATGCTGTAGCCCAGGTTTGCCAGCGCGCCCCGTGAAACCTGGATAAACTTCAGCGTAGCGGCGTCAAAGACATAGATTTCCTCAAAGGAATCCGTGAGGATTCTCTGTAGCAAGGAATCTGCGTCGAGCACCCTGGTTTGCGTCGAATCGTCCATTATCCATCACTCCCTTGAGGCCGCTTCCGGGCGGTCACCGATGCAAAATTACCTGTGGCTAAATCAGCGGTAAATCTCACGAATCCATTCAGCGATATGACAAGGCCTCTAAAACCCGTCCGAGATCCACCATGCCACCCTTGAGGTTGGCTTCGATCCCGGCCATGCTGATCTCGCCCTCGGCCTTACCGGCGGCCCAATTGGCCACCACCGCACAACAGGTGTAGCAGAGCGCCAACTCGCGAGCCAGCGCCGCCTCGGGCATGCCAGTCATGCCCACCAGGTCACAGCCATCGCGCTGCATACGCTGAATCTCGGCACGGCTCTCCAGGCGAGGCCCCTGAGTGGCGCCATAGGTGCCGCCATCGACCATGTCGACAGCGGCGCGCGTCGCCGCCTGCAACAGGCGCTGACGCAGCGTCTCGCAATAGGGCTCGGTAAAATCGATGTGGGTGACGTGATCCAGGTCGTCCTCGAAAAAGGTGCTGTTCCGGCCCCAGGTGTAATCGATGATCTGATCGGGCACCGCCAGCACCCCCGGCCCCATGGCCGTAGTAATTCCGCCAACGGCGGCAACGGCGATGACCTCGCGGGCACCGAGTGCGTGCAAGGCCCAGATATTGGCGCGATAATTGACCCGGTGCGGCGGCAGGTGGTGGTCATAGCCATGGCGTGGCAGGAACAACACCTCCTGGCCGCACAACGTGCCTCGGGTGATGGGGCCGGAAGGCTCGCCAAAGGGCGTGTGCACGTTTTCCTGCGCATGAACCTGCAACAACTCGGGCGAAGCCAGACCGGTGCCGCCGATAATGGCCAGTTGTGTCATTGGGATGTCCTATAAACCTTTTACCGCAAAAATGCCCGGCGCGTTGCGCAGATAACCCTTGTAGTCCATACCGTAGCCGAACACATAGCGATCCTCAACGACCAGTCCGACGTAATCGGCCTCGATGCCTTGCTTGCGCGTATGGCGTTTTTCCACCAGGGCGACACTCTCCACGCTGGCGGCGCCCCGTACACGACAGTGTTCGACAATGGCCGCCAGGGTATAACCCTCGTCGAGAATATCGTCGACGACAATCACCGCGCGACCTTGCAGCGTGTGTCCGGGTTCACGCAGCCAGTGCAGCTCACCGCCGCGGGTTTCACCACGATAGCGGGTGGCGTGCAGGTAATCGTTCTGCAGTGGAAAGTCCATGCGTTGCAACAGACCAGCGCTAGCAATCAGGCCACCGTTCATGACACACACCACCAGCGGATTGCGGTTTTCGTAGCCTGTCGTGATCTCGGCTGACAGCCGATCCAGAGCCGCTTCCACCTGCTCAACAGTGAACAGACAGTCGGCCTCGCTGCGCACCCGGCGGATCTCCGCCAGTAATTCTTCAGCATCGGGAGATTTCATTGTTCTCGGTAAGAATTCAGTGGGTGAAAAATTCAGTAGGTAAACGTAACGGTGTCTTCGTCCATAGCTTCGCTGATGATATAGGCCGCGCCCACGACCTCAGCGATTTCCGGGATTTGTTCATCACCCCACAGCTCCAGGTTTGAGGTACAGACTTTCAGTTTGACACCGGCCTCGACAGCATCGCGAATCAGATCCAGCACCGACTTGTCATTGCCCTGCTGAAAGTGCAGAGCCTCAGCGATACCGGGCATAGCCAGCTCACCGGCACGCCCGGTAAAGAGCATCTCCACATCGTATTCCATGGCCGCCGCAACACTCGCCTGGAGAAAGGGCGTGCCCAGTTCCGAGGGATTTGACAGATCAGTATTCATCAATATTATCAGTAACTTATCAGGCATTTCCTATCCTTTCTCATCATCTGGCACAGGTGATCAATGCCACCGTAGAAGCAGCGCCACGGGCGGCGATGCTGGCTGAACAGGTGGCCACGGCCCATGGCGGTATGACTATTCCGCCGACTTCACGGTCACGCCGTTCGGCAGATGGACGGTGGACGTCGGGAAGGCCGTCTCCGCGCCGTATTGCGCAATGATATCGGCGATCTTCAGCAGCACGTCCTGCTTGATCTCATGGAACTCGATCCAGCGGGTGGTCTTGGTAAAGGTATAGACGAAAAAATCCACCGACGACGGTGCGAAGCTGACGAAATTCACCATTAGGGTCTGTTGCGTGTCGATGGCCGGGTGCGCCTTCAGCATGGCCTCCACGTCACGCACGATATCGGCCATGTGGGCGATGTCGTCATAGCGAATACCGATGGTTTCATAAATGCGCCGGTTGGTCATGCGCGAGGGGTTTTCCACCGCGATGGTGGCGAAGATGGAATTGGGAATATACAGCGGACGTTTGTCAAAGGTACGAATGCACGTCTGCCGCCAACCGATCTGTTCCACCGTACCTTCGATTTCCCGATCCGGCGAACGGATCCAGTCGCCCACGGAAAAGGGCCGGTCGAGGTAAATGATCAGGCCACCGAAGAAATTCGCCAGCAGGTCACGCGCGGCGAAACCCACCGCAATGCCACCCACGCCACCGAAGGCCAGTACACCGGCGATGCTGAAACCGAGGGTCTGCAAAATCACCAGCGCGGCCGTAATCATCACTGACAAACGCAGCAGCTTGGCGATGGCGTCCAGGGTGGTGACATCCACCGGCTCGTCACGCACCTTGCGCAGCTCGATGATATTGACCTCGACCTGGCGAATGAAACGCACCAGGAACCAGGCCAGAAGACCGATCACCGCCACCTCGCGCATCGGCTCGATAAGCTCAAACACGGTGGCCGTGGTCTGCCGGGCCGTCAGCTCGGCGGCGTAGCTCAGACCCAGCACCCAGATCAGAAGACTGAGCGGGCGTCGGGTGGCCGCCAGCAACGCATCGTCCCAGGGGTTAGCCGTCTTTTGCAGACGCTTCTCCAGGCGGCTGAGAATGCGGCGCTGGAGAAAATCCGCGAGCAGTACCAGAAATACGATCAGGAAAATCTCACCGATCCACTGGTTCTCACCCTGAAAAGTACTCAGATCCATTGCCTGTCTCACGCTGCGGAAGGGACGCCATGATAGCGAACAATCGATCTGCAATACTATAGTTGGCAACCCGGTTGGCGACCCGCCGCCCACGGCATATACTTTGCCGTACACCCACTCAGACTGCCGACTCCCGGCAGGTCTTGCCCAAGGTTCCCGTCATGCTGCCCGCCACATCATTAAAGATCATTCGTCCGCCCCTGCAAGGGCTGCTGCGCGCACTGCCGGACACACTGCACAGCGAGGTCTTCGCGCACCTGTTCAACCATCTGCTCAAGGGACAACGCATGGCCGAACAGCTGGGTGACCTGGAAGGCAAGCGGCTCTGTCTGTCCATCACCGACAGCCGCAGCGAACTATTGTTCGTGATTCACGGGCAGCGCTTCGTGCGCCTGCCGAAAAGCGAAGCGCCGGCGCCCTGGGATGTGCGTATCGCTGGCCACCTGGACGACTTCTGGCTGCTGGTCACCCGCAGCGAAGATCCCGACACCCTGTTTTTCCATCGCCGCCTGGTACTGGAAGGCGAAACCGAGACCGGCCTCTACATCAAGAACATGCTGGATGCCCTGGATTTCGACTGGGATGCCCACTTCGAAGCCGTGCTGGGTGCACGCCTCGGATCGCTGGCCGGGCAGGCCGTGCGTCACCTGAGACTGGACCGGTGGTTTGGAGGAGATGCCCTGCACCCATAGACTTGGGTTACCCGCAACGGTGATCACTAAAAATGCAACTACTTAGCTGACGATACAGGGAAATCGGATATCCCTCTTGTGCACACAGCGCACCCGACACCTGCCCGTAGTATGCACTGTGGTGCGCACGGCGGCACCTGCTCAGTTCACCATAGAGATATCAGAATTCAGTAACTATTTAGGCAGGAAAATCACGGTAAGCTGTTGTTTTTATTGATCAAAAACTTCCTCGACATCGCCAAAACCTGCTAGCCTTGGCGATGTTGCTCGGTTTTCTGAAAATCACCCCTTGAAAAACAATGAATTAAGTGCCTGAGTAGTTACAGAATTAGGCTTGAGAGACTTGAAATACCGTTATTCCCACGCAAGCGGGCGTTCAACGCACCAGCCACATCTCAGCGCGGCCAACTCTTCGTCAAAAGCCCTGATGCGATCCACGCATTTCTGCGCCTCGTTACGGAAGGTCTCACTGCACTGCGGAAAGGGGACACCATCGCGCGATTCTTATCCGTTTGCCGCACGCTATGTCTTCAAGCGTTCCTGCACCAGCGTGGTGGTGGTACGAAAATCCACCTTGCCGCTACCCATTTTTGGCAACGCCTCAAGCACCACGAAATGCTTGGGCATGGCGATGGGTGGCAAACGTTTGCCCAGTGTCTTCAGCAGGGACTTCTGATCGACCTCCTCGGACACGGCGACGGCCAGCACAGCGCCCTTGCGGACATCCGGCAACTCCACGACACAACACTCCACCCCCTCCGGCAACAGCTCTTCCAGCTCCATTTCCACACGCACCAACGAGACCATTTCCCCGCCGATCTTGACGAAACGCTTCAGGCGGCCACGGTGCCACAGGTAGCCATCTTCATCGAGCATGCCCATGTCGCCGGTTTCGTACCAGCCGTTGTTGATATGCAGGATGGTTTCTTCCAGGTCGTCGAAATACCCCTTCATCACCAGGTCACCCTTGACCAGGATCTTGCCCTCCTCGCCGACCGGCAGATCCTCGCCACTGTCGACATCGACGATGCGCACCGCCACCCCCGGCAGGGGTTTACCGATGCTGCCGGGCTTGTTGCTGCCGGGCAGATTGACGGAAATGACGGGGCTGGTCTCGGTGGTGCCATAGCCCTCGAAGGCGGCAACACCGTGCTGACTTTCATAGCCTTCACGCAGTCGGTCAGGCATCTTGTCGGCGCCCACCACGACGATGCGCAGGGAATTGAAATCACCGGGCTTGGCGGCGCGCAGGTAGCTGCTGAGAAAGAACGGTGTAGCAATGGCGATAGTGGGTTTTTCGTCACGGATGATGCCCGCCACGGTCTTGAATTCCAACGGATTGCCGTAGGTGATGGCCGTGGCAGCACTACACAGGGGCAACCAGAAGTTGGCGGTCTGGCCGAAGACGTGGAACAGCGGCAGGATGGCAAGAAAGACATCGTTGTCCTTGATCTCAATGGCCGCCTGGATGGCCTGCACATTGCTGCCAATGTTGCGGTGCGTCAGCTCGACGCCCTTGGGCGCCTTTTCACTGCCGCTGGTGAACAGGATCACCAGGGTGTCGTCCTCGAGCCCCTGGTGCAGGGTGCCCAGCAGCAACGACGTAGGCAGCGCCGCCTGTAGCGCGGCGCGCAGCTTGTCGAAGCCGCTGACCTCCTTCATCAGGTCATCGACGAACAGCATGTCGTCCATCTCCGGGCAGCCGACCTTTTCCAGCACCCCGCGCGAGGTAATCACTGTCTTGAAGCCACAACGCGTGCGGGCATAACGGATATTGTCTGCGGCGCCAGTGGAATAATTGATCATCACCGGCACCTTGCCACACATCACCAGCGCCAGCACCGTGAGTATGCAACCGGCCGAGGTGGGGATCATCACGCCCACATAACCGTCATCGATGTGACGAAACTTGCGCGCCAGGATCAGGCTGCCAATCAGCGCCCGATTGTAGGTAAGACGCCTGTCAGTGGAACAATCCACCAGGGCCATCTTGTTTTTATTTTGTTTCGCTACCCGGACAAATTGCTGATGCAACAACATAGTGCCTGCGCTCCCCTGTCTGATTTCGGCTTTCGTGGAATGTCTACCCTCGCCTTTTCCGGCATGATTTTCAATCCTAACGTGCATTTTCCCACCAACCCCGCACCGGTGGCGCCGTAGCAAAAGACCGTCACAGCGGCAATTCACGCCGGAAAAATGGGAAGAAGAACCCGAGAAGCGGCGAAAACGCGCCCTGCGCCGGGAAATGGCCGGCCATCACCTTTGCCGCTCAACACATAAAGCCGCTGTTTTGACAGGAGCAGCTTCAGCCGCGAAGAAAGCCGAAACACCCTTCGCGGCTGAAGCCGCACAGGCTAATGGCTCCCCTGTCACCGGGGAAACAAGAGCCTGATGAGATGGTCTCCTCCCCCCCTACAAACGGCGTCGTAATGCGTCATGATGGAGATGTATCACCCACTATTTTTTCTGTGTGGCTGAGGGTCTTTAGATCGGGCAGGGGTTGCATGGCTGTGGAGGTTATATCAAAATCTATCTGTTATTCAATAGATTGTGGGCATTTCGGGCTGAGGGGTTACCTCTTTCCTTTGGTATACCCAAGAACATTAGACACCGCATACTTCGGCAGAATACTGATGCATAGGTGCACATGATCTGACATCAAATGCCCTTCTACAATCTTCGATGCCTTGCGACTTGCCAACTCATGAAATATTTCTCCGAGGTGTTTTCGTAACCCGCCGAATATTTTCGACTTTCTCCGTTTCTGGATAAACACGACAGGATACTTACAATCCCACTTGGTGTGACTCAAACTCTGATATTCTTTCATTGCGGGTCACCAACGACATGAGAGCGTTTGAACGGGTACCAAGGCTGTAGATGAGGATTGGCTGTGAGTTATTTTGATATAGGCCTGTTGCCCTCCGGGCATCTGCACGGCTTCTCGTCGGCCACGGCCGACACAACGGCAGACATAGCGGACAACGTGGAACAGATTACCCCCATCGAGCGAGCATTTTCGCGTAGTGCGGGTGAAGGTCTGTTTTCACTCGCGGCCATAAAAAGCAGCACAAATCTCTCCCCTTCACTGCAATACTGGCGCAATTTTGCCGGCCAATATCTGAGTGAACGCTGCCTGCTGGCCCCAGCAGACCCTCAACGACCGGATCCCATCGAGCCCTTCACGGACAGCGAAACCGCGCCCCTGTTGCTAAGCGCTCCACCGATGCGCGGAGCCGAGTATCTCTCCGCTACGGTACTGCAAGATCTCCGCAGCCTGCTGGACAATTGGGTCTGTGAACAGATTCAAGCCTTCGGCGGACTCGGCGCCTTTCTTGCCAAAAAGGCGCCACGCTGGCATCAGGTGGGCCGTGTCTGTTTTCATCTGGCGGAAAACAAAAATGACCCGGATTACCCCTTTGCCTTCATGGCGACCTATGCCCCCGAACTTTCGGCACAGGGCCGCATCCACCACCAACCACTCAGTCGTGCCTTGCAGGAGTACGCGGGAGCGAGAAACAAAAAGGCATTGATCCGCCTGCTGTCGCCGGTACAGCTGGCCGCTGAATCCAGTCCCGTGATCAAGGCGCTGGTTGACAGCGGCGACCTCTATCACCCACTGGCCTGGACACCCGCTGAGGCATACGCGTTCCTCAAGGATGCCACGTTGTACGAGCAATGCGGCGTGGTGGTTCGGCTGCCGAACTGGTGGAAAAAGCGCAGCCGGCCGCGTGTCGGTATCACCATTGGTGAGGGTAGGAAGAAAAACTTCAACGCCGACTCGCTGCTCGATTTCAAACTCCATATCGCCCTGGGTGACGAAAAACTCAGCAAGGCCGAGTTGAAAAAACTGCTGGCGACGGAAAATAGCCTCACCTTTATCAAAGGCCAGTGGGTCGAGGTGGATCAGGAGAAACTGAGTGAGGCCCTGGCCCATTGGAAAACGGTGGAAGCAGAGGCCGGCATGGGCGGGCTCACCTTTGCAGAGGGAATGCGCCTGCTGGCCGGCGCGCCTGCCGACCTGGGCCACGACGAGATAGAAGAAAGCCGCGAATGGTCGTTTGTCCAACCCGGCAAGTGGCTCTCTTCACAGCTGGAGGCATTACGCTCACCGGCCAAAATGAAGGCCGCCAATCCCGGCAAGGCCCTCAAGGCGTCACTCCGCCCCTATCAACAGAGAGGGGTGAACTGGCTACAGCTACTCTCCCGGCTCGGTTTGGGGGCCTGTCTGGCAGATGACATGGGGCTGGGTAAAACCATGCAAATCATCGCCTTGCTGCTGGTTGAAAAAAAGCGCCTGCGTGAACGCCCTGCCCTGCTAGTGCTTCCCGCTTCCCTACTGACTAACTGGCAAACCGAGTTGGCGCGTTTTGCCCCTTCGCTACGCTGCCTGTTTCTGCACAGCTCCCAATTCAACAAAAAACGCGATAAAACGTCTAACAAAAAATCGATGGCGGCCCTGGCCGATGATCCTGCGGCTCTGAATGACATCGACCTCGTTTTGACCACCTATGGCACGTTGATGCGTCAGGAATGGCTGCAACAACAGCACTGGCAACTACTGATACTGGATGAAGCCCAGGCGATCAAAAATCCGACCTCGCGACAGACCAAGGCCGTCAAACAGATCAAGGCCACATCACGCATTGCACTGACAGGAACGCCGATAGAAAACCGCCTCTCTGACCTCTGGTCGCTATTCGATTTTCTCAATCCCGGCCTGCTCGGATCGGCCAAACGCTTCAAGGGCTTTGTGAAGTCACTCGCCAAGCGCGAACACGATCAATATGCGCCCCTGCGCAATCTGGTCAGCCCCTACATCCTGCGCCGCATGAAAACAGACCGTTCCATCATCAGTGACCTGCCGGAAAAGACCGAACTCTCCGCCTATTGTGGCCTGAGCAAAAACCAGGCAGCCTTATATCAGCAGGCCGTCACTGAACTGACGCAGGCCATCGAAAATCTGCACGGCATGAAACGGCGCGGCCTGGTGCTCGCCTACCTGATGCGTTTCAAACAGATCTGCAACCACCCATCGCAACTGTTGGGCGATGGTGAATACAACCCCAAACAAAGTGGTAAATTCCAACGTCTGGCGGAACTCTGTGAAGAAATCGCCTCGCGGCAGGAAAAGCTGTTGGTGTTTACCCAGTTCCGTGAAATGACCGCGCCGCTGGCCGATTTTTTAACCCAGCAATTTGGCCGACCGGGCCTGGTGCTGCACGGCGGCACTCCGGTCAAACAGCGGCAAAAGCGGGTCGAATGCTTTCAGGATGAAGCCGGGCCGCCCTTTTTTATTCTCTCCCTCAAGGCCGGCGGAACCGGCCTCAACCTGACCCAGGCATCACACGTTATCCACTTTGATCGCTGGTGGAACCCAGCCGTGGAAAACCAGGCCACGGATCGCGCCTTTCGTATCGGTCAGAAAAGAAATGTGCTGGTGCATAAGTTCGTTTGTCAGGGGACAATAGAAGAGAAAATAGACGCCTTGATCACTGAAAAAACGGCCCTCGCCACGGATATTCTGCAAGGCGGCGCCGAGACACTGCTGACCGAGATGGACGACGACGCACTGATCGATTTGGTTTCACTCGATATCGAGAAGAGTCAGGTTTGATTGAATAAACTTAAAGAGGAAAAAACAGATGGCTTATGGTGATTATGGTGGGTGGCCAAAATATGTACCCGTGGCGAAACGGCGCGCCAAAGCCGCCAAAGCGATGCAGAAACTGAGCAAAAAGGGGCGCAAGATCGAGCCTATAGAGACCGAAGGACGCAAGATCGCGCGCACCTTCTGGGGCGAGGCGTGGTGTGATCACCTGGAAAAATTCAGCGATTATGAAAACCGCCTGCCGCGCGGACGCACCTATGTGCGCAACGGCTCGGTGTGTCACCTCGCCATCTCAAAGGGCAAAATCGAGGCCATCGTCAGTGGTTCGGAACTCTACAATATCAACATCGACATCGCTCCGTTGCCGGCAAGAAAATGGAAAAAAGTGCGTGACCAGTGTGCCGGCCGGATCGGCTCCATACTGGAGTTGTTGCAAGGACGTTTTTCTGACAACGTCATGGAAATCGTTACCGACCCAAACAACGGCCTGTTCCCTCAGCCCCGCGAAATAAAACTCACCTGCGACTGCCCCGACTGGGCCGGGATGTGCAAACACCTTGCCGCCGTTCTCTACGGCGTGGGCGCCAGACTGGACCACCAGCCTGAGCTGCTTTTCCTGCTGCGCAATGTCGATCAGGAAGCCTTGGTCAGCACAGAACTGGACGTCACATCGGCCGCATCCGGAAAAGGAAAACGGCGACTGGCGAGCACGGATCTCTCCGATCTGTTTGGTGTCGACATGGAAGAGCCTGTCAAACCGCGCCGGAAAAAAGTGGCGGTAAAGAAAAAGGCGATTGCCAACAAAAAGACTGCCACAGAGAAAAAGGCGGGCCAAAAAACCGTAAAAAAGAAGAAAAGTGCCGTGAAGAAAAAACGACCGTTTACGCCAACCGCGGCAGCCGTCCGCCGCCTGCGCAAACAGTTCGACATGAACAGCGTTCAGTTTGCAGCATTACTGGGTGTCAGCCCGGTAACGGTGGGTAACTGGGAAAAAGGCAGCGGCAAACTCAAGCTCCGCCAGCGCACCCTGGAGGCACTGAGCCAAGTAGCCGGATTGACGTCGCAACAGGCCAAGAGACGACTGAAACACGGACTTAAACCGTAGCTGCAAACTCAATCAAAACCCAACAGAAAGGGGTCAGAGCCCTTTCTTGAACCTACCCCGTAATCGATGCCCTACCTTTCTCCCTAATGCCGCTTGAACAAACATGGCCGGATGGCTGTGGAACGGGTGGCCGGATGCCTATGGAATCAGTGGCCGGATAGTCGTGGAATGGGTGGCCGGATGATCATGGAATCGGTGGCCGGATGGGGGTGGAATACTCATTATGGCCTTGTTATGTGTTTTCACGCTGCCGATAGACGCTTGACCTGCAATTCTTTCCGATGCTGCTCGGCTTGCCATAGGTCATACTGAATTTGCTGGTTCAACCAACTTTCGGAAGAAGTATTGAAAGCAATAGACAGGCGGACAGCCATTTCAGGACTAATGCCGGCTTTACCATTGATAATGCTAGAAAGCGTTTTTCGACTGACACCAAGAGCTTCTGCTGCTTCGGTAATTGATACCCCGAGAGGTTCAAGGCAAAGCTCTTTGATAATTTTGCCAGGATGTGGAGGGTTGTGCATAAGCATGATATTACCTCAGTGATAATCTTCGTAATCGACAACTTCTGCATGCTCCCCATTGAATCGAAAGGTAACACGCCAGTTGCCACTCACTCGAACTGACCAAGTTTCTTTACGATCGCCTGCGAGTTGATGCAGATACAACCCTGGAAGATCCATATCTGCTGGTGAAGTGGATGTATTCAAGCGACCCAAAATCAGCCGCAACCGATCAGCATGCTTCGCCTGAATTCCAGATTTCTTCCCGGTTTTGAAGAAGCGCTCCAGACCTTTGTGCTTGAAACCGGTGTTTGTCAACATAGTTGTCGCCTCGATCTACGCAGCCTGATTTAACTCAGACTGTTCCTTCTCCGGGTTCAACCAGACCTGCTCCGGTAGCTCCCAGTTCCTGATCTCACCACTCCAGCGGTTGG
>DRKN01000181.1 GCA_011051755.1 Gammaproteobacteria bacterium | reverse complement strand
GATATTAACTATTTCAACATGAGTATCATTTTGCACAGTATTCTGACGGGTGACGAAGAGACATTGAATAAAAGCCTGGCGCTGCAACTGGAATTCCACCAAAAATCGGTGATTCCATCAGAGGATTTATGGGGTAGTGACGAAGCCTATATCTGCGATGAGGCGGTGGCTTTGGCCAATCTGGACATCCGGTATGGCCTGAATGTCATGGTCAAGCATGACCTGTTGCCTGAAGGACTGCTCATCCAGCCGATGGATGGTTGACCCGCCATTGCCTGAACTGGCTGGCCCGGGATTTCTCACCCTTCAGCGCCTCTCATTTTGACAGCCTTCCATTTTGGCGCTACGCCAATAAGTCATGTAGCAATTCCGCGTGGGCACACAAAACGTACCCCTACTGAGCTGTTTGCTCGCCTTCTCAAGCCCCCCTCCCCCTTATATTCCGAAATCCATCCAACATTAACCCCAGCAACACGTTGCCGGCTACGGATGAAGGCCCCGGCGTTGCAGACCAGTTGAACGCTCAAGGCCACACATCAGATTCATGTTCTCGATGCCGACCTGGGCGCCGCCTTTACCCACACTGTCCAGCACACTCAGCACACTGATACGCCCCCGCTCGGCATCGTAGTCCAGGCCGATGAAACAGTAATTGGTTCCCACGACCGAACTCACCCAGGGGTAGGGCTTGTATTGCCAGGCGGCGTTGACCTCTTTGGGCAGATCATAGACCTTCACAAAGGGCGCATCCTGGTAATACGCACGGTATCGCCCAAGCAGGTCATCCCGGTCAGTACTCTTTAGCGGAAACACATGGCACACGGCAAGGATGCCGCGCACGATGGGCGCATAGACCGGCGTAAAATGAACAGACACAGCCTGCCCGGCCAGTAACGACAGCTCCTGTTCCATTTCAACGCTGTGGCGATGCCCCACGACATTGTACGGCAGCAGATTATTGCCGATTTCCGGGTGGTGCGCCGCACGGGACAGCTCTGTTCCGACCCCGGCGGTACCCGATATGCCGGTCACCACCAGTCGCTCCGTGTCGACCAGATTTTTTGCCATCAAGGGCGCCAGGGCCAGAATGACCGCCGAGGAAAAACACCCCGGATTGGCAATCAGTGAGGCATTTTCCACATCGGCCCTGTGCAATTCATTGATGCCGTACACCGCCTGTTCCGCCAGCCTCCACTGGCCATGTGTTTGGCCATAGACACGTTCCCAGGTGGCGCGATCCCGCAAGCGGAAGGCAGAACCCAGATCGATGACCTTGGCGCCCATCGCCAGAAACCGGGCCGATTCACGAATCGAGGCCGCTGTCGGCAAGGCCAGAAAAACCACATCGCAGGGCGTTGCCCGCTCGGGATGAATCAGTTCAATTCCGCTGTCATAAAGATTCGGGTGATATTCCTCGATGCGACCACCAGCACGGCTGGTCGCCCAGGCAATGTCGACCTGCGGATGATCCATCAGTACCCGCAAGACCTCGCCGCCCATATATCCCGAGGCCCCAACAATACCCACATTAATCATCGCCTGCTCCTTGCCATCATTCAGGTGACAGTGCCCGTCGTTTCCCGGGTTTCCTGCTGAATCAACGCATGAAACTGTTGTTGTATGCTGGTAAATACACTTCCCGGGCACTGTTTCAGCAAGCGCCCATCGATTTCACGCACGGGAATCAGTTCCACACCGGTACCGGTGAGAAAACATTCGTCGGCGGTGTACAGGTCATAAGGAACCAGGGTTTGCTCCCGGCACACCCTGTCCGCCTGCGCCGCAAGCGCAATGATCACGCGCCGGGTGATGCCATCCAGCGCGCCATCGCTCACTGGCGGTGTCAGCAGGACACCATGCCTGACAATGAAGACATTGTCCGCACTCCCCTCGCAAACGTGGCCACGCGCATTGAGCAGTATCGCCTCTTGCGCACCGGCATTGCCAGCCTCCATCCGCGCCAGAATGTGATTGAGGTAGTTCAGGCTCTTGATGCGCGGATCCAGGCCATCCACCGGCAGACGCCGGGTGGCGGCAATAATGACGCGAATTCCCCGACGACGTTTTTCTGCATCGATCAGCGCCATCTGCGCCGCAATGATGAAAACATTGCCCCGCTTGCAGGATGTGGGGTCAAGTCCCAGGGGCCCCTCTCCGCGGGTCACCACCAGTCGCAGGTAACCCTCGGGCGCAGAAAATGCCTCGATCAGCTCAGCGACGGCCGCTGCCAGAGCCGCCTGATCCAGTGGCAACGGCAAACCAATGGCCGCCGCAGAATCGCTCAGGCGCAGCAGATGTTCCTGCAAACGGAAGGCACGCCCCTGGTAAAAACGAATCCCCTCAAAAACACCATCGCCGTACAACAGGCCATGATCCAGAACGGGGATGCGCGCCTGCGTCACCGGCATGATCTCACCGTTCAGCCAACACATGGATTCAGTGGCCCCCTGCTCACAATCCGTCATACAGATTCCCTTGCAACACCGTTACCGCCTGACCGCCCAACATAATGCGCTCACCCGCCACCACCACCCGCAACGTACCACCGCGTTTCGAGAGCTGGCGGGCGGTGAACACCGGTTTTCCGAGCCGCTCCTGCCAATAGCCGGCCAGCGTGCAATGGGCCGAGCCAGTCACCGGATCCTCCTCGATGCCTGCGCGCGGCGCAAAAAATCGCGATACAAAATCAAACTCTCCGTCACCGGAAGCGGTCACGATAAACCCTCGGCCGGGAATATTGGCCAGACGCCGAAAATCCGGGCTCAGGTGGCGCACCTGCTGTGCCGAATCAACCACGACGAGGTAATCATCACGCCCCTTCCCCACATAGACGGCCGACAAACCCAGCGCCGCCTCCATGCCCGGCGGTGACGGTATTTCGCTCACCGGATCAGGCGGAAAATCCAGTTCGATAAGCCCATGCTGCCGGGTAGCCGTCAGGATGCCGCTGCGCGTGTGGAAGACAATGGCCTGATCGGCACTGGCCACCCCTCCTTCCCACAGCACATGCGCAGCCGCCAGGGTGGCATGACCGCACAGATCAACCTCCATCACTGGCGTGAACCAGCGCAGATTGAAGGCATTGTTTTCCTCACGGCGCTCCACAATGGCGGTTTCCGACACGTTCATTTCCGCCCCCAGGGCCTGCATCCATGCATCGGAACGGTCATCCTCCAGCAGGCACACGGCCGCCGGATTGCCCGTAAAAGGTGTATCCGTAAAGGCATCCACCTGATAAATCACAAAACCCATTTCATCTCCCCTTCGGTTTACCGTTTTGACCTTTACCACTCTAACTGCCACACTCAAAACAGTACAGATTCAGTCACATGAAAACTAATACCGTACAGTTTCATCAAACATCGAACTGTACTGTATTTTTTGCCTGGAACTGTCATGAAATGAGGGGAGAAGGCAGTGACAAAGCGCTACGAACAGGTCGCCACTGGGCTTGCCGAACAGATTAAACAGGGCGTTTATCTGCCCGGTGAGCGAATACCGGGGGTGCGCAAGCTGAGTGAACAGTTCAGCGTCAGCATATCCACCATCGTGCAGGCCCACCAATTACTGGAAGACCGCGGGCTGATTCAGGCCCGCCCCCGCTCCGGCTATTATGTGCGCACATCCGTATGGCGGGCGCCGGAACAGCCGGCCATGACCAACCCCAGGCCAAAACCTGCCCGCATCACCGGACAGCAGATGGCCATGCAACTGAGCCAGGCCACGCGCCAACCCGAAATGATTCAATTGGGCGCGGCCATCCCGCATCACGGTTTTCTGCCGACCCGGGCCATCAATCGGGCCTTGCTAGCCGCCACCCGCCATCAGCAGCAGCGCAGCGCCAGCTATGAATTTCCGCCCGGCAGCACGGAGCTGCGTCAGCAGATCGCCCGCCGCATGTTGGATGCAGGCTGTCGGGTGTCACCTGCCGGAGTGCTCATCACCAGTGGTTGCCAGGAAGCACTGACGCTCTGTCTGCGCGCCGTGGCAAAAACCGGCGATATCATCGCACTGGAATCACCGACGTTTTACGGGCTCTTGCAGGTGGTCGAGGCGCTGGGGCTGAAGGCGCTGGAGATCCCCACCCACCCGCAGCATGGCATCAGCCTGGATGCCCTGAAACTCGCCATCGAGCAATGGCCCGTCAAGGCCTGCGCCATGGTGGGAAACTTCAACAATCCAATGGGCTATTGCATGCCGGAGGACAACAAACAAGCGCTGATAAAACTGCTGGATCAGCATGATATTCCACTGATAGAGGACGATGTATATGGCGATTTGGCCTTCGACCATCACCGCCCGAAGGCCGCAAAAAGCTTTGATACGAACGGCAACGTGCTCTATTGCAGTTCCTTTTCAAAAACCCTGTCGCCGGGCCTGCGGGTGGGCTGGGTGGTACCGGGAAAATACCAGGAGCCGATTGAATACCTGAAATATATCACCAGCCTGGCAACACCCACGCTACCGCAACTGGCCATCGCCGATTTTCTGCAACGCGGCGGCTACGACCGCTACCTGCGCCAGGTGCGTGGCCAGTATGCGCACCAGGTCGCACGCATCACCCGGGCCGTCAGCCAGCATTTTCCCGAGGGTACCCGGGTGACGCAGCCGGTGGGTGGTTTTGTCATCTGGGTGGAACTGCCCGCAGGCGCGGACGCCATGAGCATCTTTCACCAGGCACTGGCAAAGGGCATCAGTATCGCCCCCGGGCCGATTTTTTCCGCCTCGCAAAAATACGCCAATTTCATCCGCATCAATTGCGCGCAACCCTGGGATGAACGACTGGAGGCCGCAATTATCTTTCTGGGCAAACTGGCGCAGGCTCGTCCGGCCTGAATCGCTGTACGCCACCGTTGGGCAATGCCCACCGCATCCGGCCATGAATAATACGCAATGGTGGGCAATGCCCACCCTACATGGCAGAATTAAAAAGGCATCCTCGGCGGCATACGCCCTTTCAGGCCACGCAGCATCTTGCTCATGCCGCCCTTGCTCATCTTTTTCATCATTTTCTGCATTTGCGTGAACTGCTTGAGCAGGCGGTTGACGTCCTGCACCTGGGTACCGGAGCCCTGCGCGATGCGGCGCTTGCGCGAGCCCTTGATGACCTGAGGGAAGCGGCGCTCGTGCGGCGTCATGGAATTGATAATGGCCTCCAGGCGTTTGAACTGCTTGTCATCGATGTTGTTTTTTACCGCCTCGGGCACGTTGGCCATGCCCGGCATCTTGTCCATCAGCGCGCCGATGCCGCCCATGCTCTGCATCTGCTGCAGCTGGCTGCGGAAATCCTCCAGGTTGAAGCCTTTGCCCTTGGCGACCTTCTTCGCCAGTTTTTCGGCTTCCTTGCGATCAACCTTCTGTTCGGCCTCTTCGATAAGGCTGAGCATGTCGCCCATACCAAGGATGCGCGAGGCGAGTCGGTCGGGATGAAAGGCCTCCAGCGCGGTGGTCTTTTCGCCCACGCCGAGGAACTTGATGGGTTTGCCGGTGATATGACGGATGGACAACGCCGCACCGCCACGTGCGTCGCCATCGGTCTTGGTGAGAATGACACCGGTGAGCGGCAGGGCCTCGTCGAAGGCGCGGGCGGTATTGGCGGCGTCCTGGCCGGTCATGCTGTCGACCACGAACAGGGTTTCTACCGGATCGATAGCGGCATGCAGGCGCTTGATCTCGCCCATCATCTCTTCGTCGACGTGCAGACGGCCGGCGGTATCGATGATGACCACGTCCTTCATCTGCTTGCGCGCCTGCTCAATGGCGGCGGTGGCGATGTCCACCGGATCCTGCGAGGGGTTGCTGGGGAAAAAATCAACTTCGACTTCCCTGGCCAGCGTCTCCAACTGATCAATGGCGGCAGGGCGGTAGACGTCGGCACTGGCCACCAGCACGGATTTTTTCTTGCGCTCACGCAGCCAGCGGGAGAGCTTGGCGACGCTGGTGGTCTTGCCCGAACCCTGCAGGCCGGCCATGAGGATCACCGCCGGCGGGCGGGTGCTGAGATCCAGTTCCTCGTTGGCCTCGCCCATGACCTTTTCCAACTCTTCACGAACGATCTTGATCAATGCCTGGCCGGGAGAGAGACTTTGCAACACCTCTTTGCCAAGGGCGCGCTCACGCACCTGGTCGACGAACACACGCACCACCGGCAGGGCCACGTCGGCCTCCAGCAGCGCCATACGCACCTCGCGCAGGGTGTCCTTGACGTTGGACTCGGTGATGCGGCCCTGGCCACGGATGTTTTTCAGAGTACGGTTTAGCCGCTCGGAAAGGCTGTCAAACATGCGTCGAATTCCTGTTTGTTCACGTTGCCCGCAGGGAAGTTGAAAACGAATTGCGGGACAGAAGACGGGAAATTATACCTGAATCCACGCGCAGGGGCCGGTCAGGCAGCGGGAATAAGGAGGCGATGGACATGTTTGCTTACAATTCGAAGGACTGACCACTGCTCAGGGAATGGATTTCGCGGTCACGGATGGCCTCACGGCACTCGCGCAGGATGAGATCTTCCTGACCGGGTTTGGTGTGGCTGATGTGGATAGCCGGCGAGTGCTTCAGCTTCTTCAGATCCTCGGCCAGCAGGCGTGGGGTGTAGTGCCCGGCCTTGTGACTCAGCGCCTCGTCAGCATTGGAAAAGGCCGCCTCGACCAGCAGCAGATCCAACCGCTGCCGCGCGTTGAGCACCTGCCAAAGATTGTCATTGGTGGAGGTGTCGCCGCTGAAGGCAAAGGCGCCGCTGGCGCACTCTACGCGATAGCCCACACCCGGCACGATATGCTTCACTTCAATCATTTCGACATGGCGCCCGTCAAGCTCGATGATCTCCCCCGGCAGCAATGGCGCGTAACGCATCACCGGATTGTCCGGCCCCGGCAATTGGGAGAAATCCGGCCAGATGGTCCAGTTGAAGACGTGTGTCTTGAGGGCCTCCAGCGTGACCGGCTGGGCATGCACGACCACGGCCTCGCTGATACTGGGAAAAATACTGTCCACCAGCAGGGGCAGAAAGGAAAAATGATCCAGATGGGAGTGGGTCAGGAAAACGTGACGGATCCTGCGTAATTCCTCCAGCGACAGATCACCCACACCGCTACCCGCATCGATCAGAATATCGTCATCAATAAGTAGTGAGGTGGTTCGCAGTGCATTCCCTACACCGCCACTACACCCCAGCACACGCAATCTCATAATTCACCAATGGCGTAGAAGCCCTGTAATTTAAGTATATCTGCCTGAAACAATGACTATGTTGACGCCGCTATCCGGCGCAAACATACCGACGGCATATCCGCCCGAAATGTTCCGAAAAAAGACCCCTTCGCAGCGATATCCTTACCCTACACCCGCCTCCTCTTTCTTAATTTTTCCCCGAACTTACCTGAAGATTGCGCAATTCACCAGCCTGTGGGGCATTCATTGCGCTATAATCTGAAGACACTATCGGCAATGCTGCAAACATATTAACCCGGATATTTCATGAAGTTATGCATAACCCCGCTTGTTTATTGCCTGCATGGACGCAGGCAAGGGGCGAGAGCAGGACGCGGTAGCTTTGCCTGCATGGACGCAGGCAAGGGGCGAGAGCAGGACGCGGTAGCTTTGCCTGCATGGACGCAGGCACCAAAAGTAGGCGCTCTTAGGCGAGGGGCGAGAGCACGACTGCATGGACGCAGGAGGTAGGGCAACGCAGGAGCAGTTGCCGAGGACGCGGTAGCTTTGATTCCACAGGAAATATTTTCCCCGTCGCCGTCATCAGCGAGAGCACCTGCCTCGCGAGCAAAGCGGATGTATTGGGCACGAGGCATTTCCGCGACATCTCGTCAAGCTAAAATCCTTCAAAATCAATGCCCTGTAAGATAATTCGTATGTAAACCCATGAGACATCCGGGTTAAGGGCGCTGCTATGATACGAAGTGCCCTTATCAGTACTCCTTATCCTCCAGCGCATATTAAAGTGTGAACCTGCCCACAGATATTGACAAACCCGCCATGAAAACGACCTAATACACCCCTGTTTCCCAAACCCCGGCCCCACTCTCCAGCACACCATGAGCCATTACGTCATTGCCGCTATTGCCACCGCCCTGTATTTCATGACCGGGCTTTTACTCGCCAAACGCCTGTTTCGCGAGGGGGGAGCGAATGCAGAGCCTGGCAAATTCAGCAAAAACCATATCATCGTCATTGGTCTCATCGCCGTTCTGCTGCACACCGTACTGCTCTACCAAAGCCTGTTCGTACCGGAAGGGCTGAATATCGGTTTCATCAACGCCATATCACTGATCACCTGGCTGATCGCCCTGCTCCTTTTGCTCGCCGCATTATCAAATCCGGTGGAAAACCTGGGCATCATCCTGTTGCCCCTTGCCGGGCTGGCCGTTCTCGCCGAAGTCATCTTCCCCAGTGAACACACCCTGATGACCACCCAGGCGATGGAATTGAAGATGCATATCCTGATGTCCGTGCTGGCCTACAGCCTGCTCAGCATCGCCGCAGGACAGGCGCTGCTGCTGGCGGTGCAGGACAAACACCTGCGCAACAAACGCCCGGGCGGCTTCATTCGCGCCCTGCCGCCACTGCAAACCATGGAAACCCTGCTGTTTCAGATGATCGGCCTGGGACTGGCCCTGCTCACGGCTTCGCTGCTCACCGGCACTCTGTATATCGAGGACATGTTCGCCCAGCACCTGGTGCACAAGACCATTCTGTCGATGGTGGCCTGGGTGGTGTTCGCCACCCTGCTGTGGGGCCGCTGGCGCTTCGGCTGGCGTGGCCGCACCGCGATTCGCTGGACCCTGAGCGGTTTCGTGGTTCTGCTGCTGGCCTACATTGGCAGCAAGCTGGTGATCGAGATCATTCTCGGTCTCTGAGGCCGCGGCTCACCCCGGCTTGACAGCCGCCCCGGCTCCCTCTAAAAATCAAGCTACGTTTACACTTACGAGGTTTCCCCCTTTTTGAACGATATCCCCATTGGCGTCTTATTCGGCGCCCTTATTTTTCTGATCATCATTTCCGCCTTTTTCTCCGGTTCCGAAACGGGACTCATGAGCCTCAACCGTTATCGGCTGAAACATCTCGCCAAGAGCGGGCATCACGGCGCTGAGCGCGCCAGCCGTCTGCTGGAGCACCCGGATCGGCTCATCGGCCTGATCCTGCTGGGCAACAACTTTGTCAACATCCTTGCCTCCTCCATCGCCACCGTGCTGGCGCTGCGGCTATGGGGCGAAGCCGGCATCGCCATCGCCGCCGGCCTGCTGACGCTGGTGATCCTGATCTTCGCCGAGGTGACGCCCAAAACCCTCGCCGTATTGCACCCGGAACGCTTTGCCTTTCCCGCCAGCCGGATCCTGGGGCCGTTGCAGATACTGCTGTATCCGCTGGTGTGGCTGGTCAACATCATCGCCCATGGCCTGATGCGCCTGCTGGGCGTGAACCCGAAAAAGGCCCGCGGCGAGGAACTCAGCAGCGAAGAACTGCGTGTGGTGGTCAACGAAGCCGGCGCCCTGATCCCGCACAGCCATCAGGAGATGCTCACCAACATCCTCGACCTTGAAAAGGCCACGGTGGACGACATCATGGTGCCACGGAACGAAATAACCGGCATCGACCTCGATAACGACTGGGAGGAAATCCTCAATCAGGTCGCCCACAGCCAGCACACCCGCCTGCCGGTGTACCGCGGCGACATCAACAATGTGGTGGGTTTTCTGCATATGCGCAACACCCTGGTGCTGTCGCGCAGGAAAGAGACCTTCAAAGAGGATCTTGTGGCCCTGCTGCGGGAACCCTATTTCGTCCCCGAGGGCACTTCACTGACCCCGCAACTGCTGAATTTCCGCCGTCAAAAGCGCCGTATCGGACTGGTGGTCGACGAATACGGCGACGTGCGCGGACTGGTCACTCTGGAGGATATCCTCGAAGAGATCGTCGGCGAGTTCACCACCGACCCGGCGGACAACATCCGTGAAGTCCATCCGCAGCCGGATGGCACCTATCTGGTGGACGGCAGCGCCAGCATCCGGGATCTCAACCGCATCATGGCCTGGGATCTGCCCACCGACGGCCCCAAGACCTTCAGCGGACTCATTACCGAATACCTGCAGGATATTCCCGAACCCGGCACCAGCCTGATGCTGGCGGGCTACCCGGTGGAGATCGTACAGACCAAGGGTAACAAGGTGAAAACCGCGCTCATCAACCCCGCCTTCCGCCACCGCAAGGCCCGCCTCGACACCGCCAAAGCCGAGACATGAGGCGACCGCGCCTGCCCGCCGAATGGGAAGCGCAGAGCGGCATCATGCTGACCTGGCCGCATGAACAGGGTGACTGGGCGCCACTGCTGGCGCGCGTCGAACCGGTCTTCACGCGTATCGCCAGCGAGATCAGCTACCGCGAGGGCGTGCTGATCGTCTGCCACGACGAGCCACTGCGACGGCATGTCCTGCGGCAACTGCGCGAGACCGATACACGGATGGATCGCATCGACTGCCGCATCGCCCCCAGCAACGACAGTTGGGCGCGGGATCACGGCCCCATCACCGTCCTCGACGATGACGGTACAGCATACCTGCTCGATTTCACTTTCAACGGCTGGGGCGGCCAATACCCCGCCGCACTGGACAACGCCATCACCGCTAACCTGGCCCGGCAGGGCGTTTTTGGCCACACCTCCTGCCGGCCCATCGATTGGGTGCTGGAAGGCGGCAGCATCGACAGCGACGGTCTGGGCCGCCTTCTGACGACCGAGGCCTGCCTGCTGTCACCGGGGCGCAATCCGCAGCGGGGTAAGACCGCTATCGAGCAGGCCCTGCACCAGTATCTCGGTGTTGAGCATGTCCTGTGGCTGGCGCACGGCGCACTGGCCGGTGACGACACCGACAGCCATATCGACACCCTCGCCCGCTTCTGTGACCCCCTCACTATCGCCTACGTCAGCTGCGACGACCCCGGTGACAAGCACTACACCGGACTGCGGGCCATGCAGGCCGAGTTGCACGCACTCACCGGCCCCGGCGGCCAGCCCTACCGGCTGCTGCCTCTGCCCCTGCCGGCCCCCCGATTCAACAGCGACGGTAAACGCCTGCCCGCCACCTATGCCAATTTTCTGATCATCAATGGCGCGGTGCTGGTACCCACCTACGATGATCCACAGGACGCCGTCGCCCTCAAACAGCTGCAGACCGGCTTCCCACAGCACGCTATCATCGCCATTGACGCACGCCCGCTGATCGAACAGTTCGGCAGTCTGCACTGCGTGACCATGCAGCTGCCCGCCGGTATTCTCACTGACGGCGATTAGCCCATCAGCAAATCCCGTGCCCGTGAAAGGCGTCGCCTATTCATTTACGCCCTGAAGACTTGTAACCGACAGCAGCGACAATCGAGCCACCATGAGCAAAAACCGCCATCTCAGCCTGGCCCTGATCCAGCACCCCTGCGGCGCCGACCGGGCCGACAACATCGCCACCAGCGAAGCCGCCATTCACGAGGCCGCCCGCCAGGGTGCGGAGCTGATCCTGTTACAGGAACTGCACACCGGGTTGTATTTCTGTCAGCAGGAATCCACCGACAACTTCGATCTCGCCGAAACCATTCCCGGCCCTACCACCGAATACTTCGCCTGTCTCGCCGCCGAACTGAATGTGGTCATTGTCGTCTCACTGTTCGAGCACCGCGGCGCAGGCGTTTATCACAACACCGCCGTCGTACTGGACAAACAACAGGGACGAGTGGGCCAGTACCGTAAGATGCACATCCCCAACGACCCCGGTTTTCACGAAAAATACTATTTTACCCCCGGTGACCACACACAGGGCTTCGAGCCCATCGACACCTCGGTGGGTCGGCTGGGGGTGCTGGTCTGCTGGGATCAGTGGTTCCCGGAGGCCGCACGATTGATGGCCTTGGCTGGCGCCGAGCTGCTGCTCTACCCCACCGCCATCGGCTGGGACAACTGCGACGACGCTACAGAACAGGCCCGTCAGCGCGACGCCTGGATCACCGTGCAACGCGGTCATGCCATCGCCAACAGCATTCCATTGGCCGCCTGCAATCGTATCGGCTTCGAGGCCGCCCCAAGCGGACAAGGCCATGGCATTCATTTCTGGGGAAGCAGCTTCGTGGCCGGGCCACAGGGAGAAATGCTGGCGCAGGGGCCACAGGACGCGGCGGACATTATCCTGGCGAAGTTGAACATGACACGCACCGAACAAGTGCGACGCGTGTGGCCCTACCTGCGGGATCGCAGGACCGATGCCTATGAAGATCTGCTGAAACGCTATCGGGACTAAGCGCAGTGTCCTGGATGTACACTCAATCCAGGGCACGGCACTACTCCCCACACTCCCCACGCAACACGTAGGGCGGGCACTGCCCACCAGGGATACGCCAAGATGAACACACCCGGTGGACAATGCCCGCCCTTGATTGCCGATCCGTCTCAGCGAACCACCGGCCCCGGCAAGCGCAACGTCAGTTCTGGCTTTGAGGATTCCCTTCCGAGCCCACTACACGGGTAGTCTGCACCCCGCGAGGACTGGCGGAGGCCTCGAATTGCACGGGCTGCCCCTCCTTCAGCGTCTTGAAACCATCACCATCGATGGTGGAGTAATGTACAAAGACATCATCGCCCCCTTCCTCTGGCACGATAAACCCATAACCCTTGGCATTGTTAAACCACTTCACAGTTCCTGATTGCATGCGCTCAACCCCTTCCTTAAGACCGAAACTCCCAAGCCGGAATACGACATTGGAGGAGAAATAATACGGCCGGATTAAAACACCGGAAATACCCGGCAATTCCACTAAACCGATAACACTGCCACTCATCATCACAAATCAGTAACAGGCCATGACCTGAACTCTAGTCAAACAACCCTGGGTTTGTAACCCGTGAATAGTCTGGATAGCGTTGCGGAAAAACCCTCAGTAGATCACTGCATAGCTCCCAGCCGGTCACAGCCTATGTGGTGCGGGTTTGCAAAAAACGGATGGTTTTCAGTAGTAGCAGTGCAGGCAATGCACCATGCAGGCACAGGTCAAAGATATCCACTGGACGCTGTAACGTGCCCAAAAACAGCATGCTCAACTTTTCCAGCAGATGTGGCTGCGGCGTAAATGGCGCCAGCCCGAGCAGCAGTGCCCCGGCAATGACAGGAAAAAAGGGAATTCTGTCCAACCATTTCATATTTTGCTTCAAACCTCCCTCAGCAGCTACACCACTGACACCTGCAAGTCAATGGAGCAAAACCCCGGTTTCACGGTATAATTGTCGGCTTCCCGCACGGGCGGCATACCCGGCAGGAAAATTTAACGCACAGCATAATGACGGCGGACGGCGCCACAAAGCCCCGTCCCGCAGGGTTGAAATCCAGAGCATTCCAAGAAAGGCATTTACCGTAAATGAGCAGCAACGCAAGTGACAAGGTTCTTCGATCCAGAGTCAAACTCCTCGGCACCCTGCTGGGCAATGTACTGAAAGAACAGGAAGGCGGCGAAGTCCTTGCCGCAGTGGAATCCCTGCGCAAGGGCTTCATCAGTCTGCGCAAACAGGGCAATCCCGCCCGGCGGCGGCGTCTGGAACGGCTGATCGAAACACTCCCGCCGCAGACCCTGGTGCACGTGGTGCGAGCCTTCAACATCTACTTCAGTCTGGTCAACATCGCCGAGGAGTCCTATTTCCACCAGCAACGCCGCAAGCAGCTGCACCGTGGCGGCCAGCTCTGGACCGGTTCCTTCGATACCACCCTGCGCGAGCTGCGCGAAAAGGACATCAGTCCCGAAAAGTTACAGTCTCTGCTCAATCAGCTGACTTATATCCCGGTCATCACCGCCCACCCCACCGAGGCCAAGCGCCGCACCCTCATGGACGGCCTGCGCCGCATCTTCGTCACCAACCAAAAACTCGACGACACGCGTCTCAACAAGGCCGAGCGCGATGAAATCGTCGATGAACTGGAAAGCCAGATCCAGATCCTGTGGAAGACCGACGAGGTGCGCAGCATCCGCCCACGGGTAGAGGACGAGATCACCTACGGCCTGGCCTATTTCAACGAATGTCTGTTTGACGCCGTGCCACAGACCTACCGTAATTTCGAACGCGCCATGGCACGGATTTGCAGTGAACAGAGCGTCACCGTCCCCAGTTTTCTGCGCTTCGGCTCATGGATCGGTGGCGACCGCGATGGTAATCCCAATGTAAAGCCCGAAACCACCGTCATGGCCCTGCGCATGCAGTCACACACGGTGCTGCTGGAGTACCTGCAACGCATCCCGCATCTGATCGAACTGCTCACCCACTCAGACAAGCTCTGTACTCCCAGCACGACGCTGACGGAACGCCTGCAAGGTGACAACGCCGCCTATGCCGAATTCGCCTTCCGCGACAAACCCACCCGTTACGCCCATGAACCCTATCGGCGTAAGCTGAGTATCATGCGTTACCGCCTGGAGCGCAATCTGGTACTCATCAAGGATCAACTGCTGGGACGCGAAGCACGCCGTGAAACCCATATCGAGCACCGCTACGATTCCGAGCTGGATTTCCTTACCGACCTGAAACACATCCACCAGTCGTTACTCGGTCATGACGACGCCCGCATTGCCAACGGCAAGCTGAAAGACCTGATCCGTCTGGTGGAGACCTTCGGCTTCTATTGTCTGCAACTGGATGTACGTCAGGAATCCACCCGCCACAGCGAGGCCGTCGCCGAACTGTTCCGCCAGCGCGGCGAGGATTACGAGGCATTGGACGAAGACGGCCGCATGGCCCTGTTGGAACGGGCCTTTTGCGACCCCGCCGGACTCGACCCGAGCGACACCGGCCTCAGCGAACCGACGCAGGAAACCCTGGCGGTATTCAGCGTCATGTCATCCATGCGTAACGAGATCAGCGAAAACGCCTTCGGCAGCTACGTCATCTCCATGACCCATGAGGCCAGCCATGTGATGGAGGTCATGCTATTGGCGCGCCTGAGCGGCCTGGCCCGCATCGACGGCGACCACATCGAGTCGCACATTTCCATTTCACCACTGTTCGAGACCATCGAGGATCTGGAGCACATCGAGCCGGTGATGGAACGCCTGCTGAAGAGCGAGACCTACAGCGCCCTGCTGGCCGCCAACGGCAACCTGCAGGAAATCATGCTGGGTTATTCCGACTCCTGCAAGGATGGCGGCATCCTCGCCTCCGGCTGGAATCTGTACAAGGCGCAGAAGCGCGTCACCCGCTTGACCAACGCCCATGGCGTCCAGTGCCGTCTGTTCCACGGCCGCGGTGGTACCATCGGCCGCGGTGGCGGCCCCACCCATGAGGCCATCCTGGCCCAACCCGAGGGCACCGTGCACGGACAAATCAAGTTCACCGAACAGGGCGAGGTGCTGTCGTCCAAGTACAGCAATCAGGAAACCGCTGTCTACGAGCTGACCATGGGTATCACCGGCCTGATCAAGGCCAGTTGCAGTCTGGTACAACCCACCGACCCGGAACGCCGCGATTATCTGGCGGTAATGGACGAACTGGCCAACAGCGGTGAGCAAGCCTATCGCCAGCTCACCGACGAGACCCCCGGCTTCCTCGACTATTTCTACGAGGCCACGCCAGTCACCGAGATCGGCCTGCTCAACATCGGCTCACGGCCCTCGCATCGCAACAAAGGTGATCGCGCCAAGACCTCCGTGCGCGCCATTGCCTGGGTGTTTGGCTGGGCACAGTCGCGCCACACTCTGCCGGCCTGGTATGGCATCGGCAGTGCTATCAAAAAATGGCGTGGCAACAACCCGGTGCGTCTGGCGCAACTGCAAAAGATGTACGAGGACTGGCCGTTCTTCCGCGCCCTGCTAAGCAACACACAGATGGCCCTGTACAAGGCCGAACCGGATATTGCCCGGGAATACGCCGGCCTGTGCCAGGACAAGGAAACCGGCGAACACATCTATGCCGCCTTTCACGGTGAGTTCTACCGCACGGTGAACCAGGTGTTGAACATCTCCGGCAACCAGAATCTGCTGGGCGAGACCCCACACCTGGAACTGTCACTGATGCGCCGTAATCCTTATCTCGACCCCCTCAACCACATCCAGCTCACCCTGCTAAAGCGTTACCGTGACGAATCGCTGCCGGAGGCCGAGCGGGAACAGTGGCTGGATCCATTGCTGCGCTCTATTAATGCGATCGCGGCGGGGATGCGCAATACAGGCTGATCACGGCAAAGCGACTTTCGGTCTGCCACAGAGGCACGAAAAACCCAGAGAAATCACATCGAAAATCATTTCTCGCAAAAGTACGAAAACGCAAAGAAAAGATTGTGAATTTGATGAGCTTTTCTTTGCGCGCCTAGCGGCTTGGCGCGCAAACCCCGTTCTTTGTTTCTCCGTGCCTCTGTGGCAAACACCGGCATGACGACCCTCCCGCATACCCTCGAAACCCTCACCAGCCTCGCCCTGCTGCTGGCGCGCTCATCGCCTACACGATGTCACTGCTGGTGGAATGGCTGGGTTCCCCTGTGTCAGCCCTTCGCAACTTCGGTCTCAAGGAACCAAGCATAGGTAAGCTTCACCCCCTCTTCCAGCTCAACGCCATAGCGCCACCCCATGGCGGCAAGTCGTGAAACATCGATCAGTTTACGTGGCGCCCCATCGGGCTTGCTGACATCAAATTTTAATTCACCCTTAAACCCGACGACCCGCTTTATCGTTTCTGCCATTTCACGGATGGTGACATCTTTCCCTGTACCCACATTGATGTGGGAGAGCATCGGCCTGGTGTTAGCCTTGTACGTCTCATCATCCAGCTCAAGGACAAAGAGCGACGCCGCCGCCATGTCATCCACATAGAGAAATTCACGCATCGCATTCCCGCTACCCCAGACCACCACCTCTTGAGCATTATTGGCTTTCGCTTCATGAAAACGGCGTATCAACGCCGGAATGACATGGGAGTTTTCCGGGTGGAAACTGTCATTAATACCGTATAGGTTGGTTGGCATCACGGAGCGATAGTCGGTTCCATACTGCCGGTTATAAGATTCACAAAGCTTGATTCCGGCAATTTTGGCCAAGGCATATGGCTCATTGGTCGGCTCAAGCACATCCGTCAGCAGGGCATCCTCTCGCATCGGTTGGGCTACCGCCTTCGGATAAATGCAGGTGCTACCAAGAAACAACAGCCGCTTCACGCCGTTACGGTAGGCCGCATCGATCACATTGGCCTCGATCATCATGTTTTCATAGATGAACTCGGCAGGATAGGTGTTATTGGCATGAATTCCACCCACCTTGGCGGCAGCGAGGATCACATAATCAGGCTTTTGCTCGGCAAAGAAATGCTGCACCGCTGCCTGATTGGTGAGATCAAGTTCCTTGTGGGTGCGGGTAAGCAAGTTGGTAAATCCCCGCGCCTCAAACTGCCTGACAATCGCAGAACCCACCAAGCCACGATGCCCAGCAATATAAACTTTTTTATTCGATTCCATACGAATTAGTCCGGGATGTTCTGAATTAGAATGCTGATGCAAGACTATTCATGATAATCAAAAGCCCGATACCCATGTTCCTTGACCAGTGAGTCACGCTTGGCAAGCGTCAGGTCATGCTCCATCATCTCATGAACCATCTCATCGAAGCTGATCTCCGGTGTCCAGCCAAGCTTCTCCTTTGCTTTTGAGGGGTCACCCAGTAATGTTTCAACCTCGGTAGGGCGAAAGTAGCGTGGGTCAACCGCCACAATGCAATTGCCGGTTTCCTCGTCATAGCCCTTCTCGTCAACACCCTCACCTTCCCAGCGTATATTCTTCCCGAGATGGTCATAAGCAGCATTACAGAAGTCTCGAACTGAATACTGCACACCGGTCGCAATACAGAAGTCATCCGCTTGTTCCTGCTGCAGCATCATCCACTGCATGCGCACGTAGTCCTTGGCATGTCCCCAGTCACGTTTGGCATCCAAGTTACCAAGGTAAAGCGTGTCTTGTAGCTCCAGATGGATACGCGCAATTGCACGGGTAATTTTGCGTGTCACAAACGTCTCACCACGAACAGGTGACTCATGGTTGAACAGAATACCGTTACAGGCATACATTCCGTAGGCTTCCCGATAATTCACAGTGATCCAGTAGGCATAGAGCTTGGCAACGGCATAGGGTGAGCGCGGGTAAAAGGGTGTTGTTTCCTTCTGGGGAATTTCCTGAACCAAGCCATAGAGCTCCGAGGTTGATGCCTGATAGTAACGCGTCTTCTTCTCAAGCCCCGCAATACGGATCGCCTCCAGGATGCGTAATGCTCCAACACCAACGGTATCAGCGGTATATTCCGGGCTCTCAAAAGACACCGCCACATGGCTTTGAGCACCCAGATTATAGATCTCATCGGGTTGAATCTGTTGAATGATCCGCACCAGAGCAAGAGAATCACTAAGATCACCATAGTGGAGGATGAACTTTTGGTTCATCTCGTGAGGATCCTGATAAAGGTGATCGATGCGATCAGTATTGAATGATGAAGCACGGCGCTTTATGCCATGCACCTCATAGCCCTTTTCGAGCAAAAACTCAGCCAGATAAGCGCCGTCCTGACCCGTGACGCCCGTTATTAGTGCGATCTTTGCCAAACCATGACCTCTATTCAATGTTTACTTGATATACATTCTTGCAGCGACTCTTCAAATCGAGCCAATACCGCGTCGCGACCAAGGTATTCTACCGCATAGTTCCTGGCATTTTTGCCTAATTGTCGACGTTGTCCGGCATTGCCTGTCAAATCCACTATAGCATCAATAAAAAGGTCGTCATTTCCAGGTGGAACAACCACACCTGAAAATTCAAGTACCTCCGCAATCTGCGTTCCGTCGAAAGCCGTTGCCAACACCGGTCGTCCACTCGCCAGCATCCCCGTCAACTTGGAAGGCATCACCAAGTCTGCCGCATCAGCTCTCTGTGGCAAAAGATGAACATCCGCCAAGTTCAACAAGTCATTCAGCCTATCCAGTGGCTGCAAGGGTAGCCAATGGATATTTTGCAGCCCATCGGCCAAATCACGCAAGCGGTGGTAGGCCGCACCCTGCCCACACATCACAAACACGATATCTTGACGATCAACCAGCCGTCGAGCCGCTTCAATAACAATTTCCAGTCCCTGCTTTTCACCCATATTGCCGGAATACAGAAAAATGACACTCGATGCAGCTATGTCTAATTGCTCCCTGAATGTACTTGAAAATTCAAGTGGATAGATGTGATCAACATCTGCCCAATTTGGAAACAATATTTGATTCTCTGGCAGAACACCCTTGGCACCGAGCCGAGTTATCATTTGACCTGAAATGGTCGATACCCTGTCAAATTTCCTCATCAACCAGCTCTCTACCCTCAGCACGATACGGCGCAAGCGTGGCGATGACAAAACACCCAGATCAAAGGCGGCATCGACCTCGAAATCCTGAACATGTAACCATGACCGAGCTCGGCTAAGCCATGAAACAAGTAAACCGGTCGGCGCACAAAACAAGGGAGGCTCAACAACCAATATTATGTGCGGTCGCCAAAATACCTGGAACAACATAACGGGAAAACTGAACAGAAAAAAACTGAACAAGTGCACAACACGCTTCAATCCTGAAAGAGTGGCCGGAATCCACAGCGGACAACGCCACACATCCACGTCACCTAAGGATTCACGGCGATAGCGCCACGAGCTATAACCCTGCGAGACACGCCACAACGGGTAGTACGGTGGTGCTGCGACAACGCGCACCTCGTGCCCCCGTGCCGCAAGCCAATCAGCCATTTCTCCATTATACTTACCAATACCGGTCAACTCAGGCAGGTAATTGAGAGTAAGAATCAGAATGCGCACACTGAAAACCTATGCGTTGCCCCCGCGGGCAACAAAAAAGAAATCAGCCTGTACCGCCCGGCCATTCTTGTCGTAGCATGGATTGTACACACCATCCAAAATGAAATTGCGTTCACGCAAAAATGCGATGATTTCATCCGCAAATGCTTGCCCTGCATAAAGCTCAACAAAAGAACATTCCACATAAACATATTGAAACCGCCTCAAAAGCTCCTCGCAGCCACGCAGCACCTCCATTTCAAATCCCTGCACATCGATCTTTAG
>DRKN01000180.1 GCA_011051755.1 Gammaproteobacteria bacterium | reverse complement strand
GGGTGGGCATCCAGCGGCAGGTGATAAACCAGCAGGTTCATTTCATGATCGAGCAGGGTTTTCAGCCGACGCCGCTTTATCCCGGTGATGCAGGCATCCTCGCCTTTCCAGAAATAACCGTGGTGAACCAGCAGCAGATCGGCCTTCTGTGCCACAGCCGCCTCGATCAATGCCTGGCTTGCGGTCACGCCGCTGACAATGCGTGCCACCTCGTCACACCCCTCAACCTGAAGTCCGTTCGGGCAATAGTCACGAAAATTCCCGGCATCCAGCAACCGGTCGCAATACTGGACAAGTTCATCGCGGTTTACCAAGTGTATTACCCTCCAAAACGCCTGAAATTCGCCTTCGCTCCACTGATCCGTGATAATTATACAAATATTGAGAAGTGAAGCCCCCTAATGAACATACGTGATACCGTTTCCTTTTTCCTGCAAGCGGCAACGGTCGGCATTGTTGCGGCTTTTCTGCTGCTGCTGTTCAGGCCGCAGTGGTTTGAACAAAAAGCCCCTGTTGTCGAAGTTCAGCAGGTCGCACCGCATACGAAAACGGACCTGTCCCGCCATGCCGGCAACGGACCGGTATCCTACGCCGATGCTGTTGAACCCGCCGCAAAAGCCGTCGTTAACGTCTATACCGCCAAGGTTATCACCCGTAAACGTCACCCACTACTCGATGACCCGTTATTCCAGCAGTTCTTCGGCAACCAGTTAGGCCCCCGTAAACGTCTGCAAACCAGTCTCGGTTCCGGCGTTATTGTCTCCGCGCAGGGCTACGTACTGACCAATAACCACGTCATTGCCGGCGCGGATGAAATACAGGTATTACTACAGGACGGGCGCAGCTCCAAAGCCACCCTGGTTGGTGCCGACAAGGATACTGACCTGGCTGTGTTGCGTATCAAGCTGGATAACCTGCCGGTACTGCCGCTTGGCTCGACCGATCATTTACGCGTCGGTGACGTCGCCCTGGCGATCGGCAATCCGTTTGGCGTTGGCCAGACTGTCACGCTCGGCATCATCAGCGCCACCGGGCGCAGCCAGCTGGGTATCAATCGCTATGAGGACTTCATCCAGACCGACGCCGCCATCAACCCCGGCAACTCGGGTGGCGCGCTGATCAATGCGTGGGGAGAATTGATTGGCATTAATACCGCTATATACAGCCGCTCGGGAGGGTCACAGGGTATTGGCTTTGCCATTCCGATTGCGCTAGTTTCCAATGTGATGCAGCAGATCATTGAACAGGGCCACGTGGAACGCGGCTGGCTGGGCATTGAGGCACAGGACATTACGCCACGGCTGGCGGAAAGTTTTGGACTGGCCAACACACGCGGCATGCTGATTGCCGGTGTGCTGCGTGATGGACCGGCGGATAACGCCACTATCAAGCCAGGCGATATCATTGAAAGCATCAACGGCAAGGCGGTGGAAAATGCCCGTTCGGCCATGGCCTTCATCGCCCAGCTCGGACCGGGTGAAGATCTGATTATCGTGGGGGTACGCGACCGTCAGCCATTTACCCTGAAAGCTGTCACCGGCCGACGCCCTGACATAGAACCGTAACAGCCGGAAAGCTTATCTGGACGCAGTACCGGCTTTTTTCGAGCTGATGTAATCATCGAGCTGTTCGCCGGTCACAGGGCCTACCTGGCGCGCCACCGGCGTGCCATCCGGCGAGATAATGTAGGTAGTCGGCAAGCCGGGAACCGAACCCAACGGCGTAGTCGCCAATGGCTCGGAACGTAACACGGGATACGTAATCATCTGGCCTTCGACAAAATCAGCAAGTTGCTCCTTGCCAATGTCCTCAAAATTGACGCCCAGCACCACGACATCCCCACCCAGCTTACGGTGTTTTTCGTGGAAATTAACCAGATCGGGAATTTCTTCCAGGCACGGCGGGCACCAGGTTGCCCAGTAATTCACAATAACCCATTTCCCCTTGTAATCAGCCAGTGAATGCATCTTGCCGTCAAGGTCAGGAAGACTGTAGTCCACGGGTTCGGCAAACAGCATATTGGAAAACAGCAAGGGGAATATCAGGGTCAGGGCTCGCATACAAAGGTTCCTTGGGTTTTGTAATCCGTTATTGCTGAACGAAGCGCGGCAAGCTTTACGAGCGGTGCCAGGCTGTATGAGATTGCTTCGCTTTGCTCGCAATGACAAGATACGCAAATATGTCAGAGTTTCTCTTAAAGTACAGCAAGTACAGCTAGGACACAGTAACCGCACTTTTTGTTCCCTTTGCCAGGAAAAGCCCATGACCACCATTGTCCAGGAAGACTTTATCCAGACTGTTGAGGGGGCGCTGCAATATATTTCCTACTACCACCCACTCGATTTTATCCACGCCATGCATCGTGCCTGGAAACTGGAGCAATCACCGGCGGCACGCGATGCGATAGCACAGATTCTGATTAATTCCCGCCTGTGTGCGGAAGGTAAGCGGCCTATCTGCCAGGACACGGGCATTGTCACAGTGTTTGTGGATATCGGCATGGATGTGCGCTGGGATGCGGAAAAAAGTGTCGAGGAAATGATCAACGAAGGCGTACGCCGCGCCTATCTCAACCCCGACAACCCGTTGCGAGCATCGATTGTAGAAGACCCGGCCGGCGCACGCCGCAACACCGGCGACAATACACCCGCCGTGATCCACAGCCGTGTCGTGGCCAGCGACAGGGTTTCCATTACATTGGCGGCCAAGGGTGGCGGCTCGGAAAACAAGTCCCGCTTCACCATCCTCAACCCGAGCGACAGCGTGGCGGACTGGGTGGTGGACCAGTTGCCGGGTATGGGCGCCGGCTGGTGTCCGCCGGGTATCCTTGGTATCGGCATCGGCGGCACTTCGGAAAAAGCCATGTTGCTGGCCAAACAGTCACTGATGTCACCCGTCGATATCCATGAGCTGCAACAGCGCGGTCCGTCGAACCGTGTCGAAGAACTGAGGCTGGAAATTCTTGATCGTGTCAACAAACTGGGGATCGGTGCACAGGGCCTCGGCGGCATGACCACTGTGCTCGACGTGAAGATACTCGACTACCCCACCCACGCCGCCTCCAAACCGGTTGCGATTGTCCCCAACTGCGCCGCCACCCGGCACATCCATCTGGAGCTTGATGGCAGTGGTCCGGTCTTTGCCACGCCGCCCTCACTGGACGAATGGCCACAGGTTCCCTGGGACCCGACCACCAGCTCACGCCGGGTTAACCTGGATGAACTCGACACTGAGGCAATAAGCGACTGGAAACCGGGCGAAACCCTGCTGCTCAGCGGCCATCTGCTCACCGGCCGCGATGCAGCACACAAGCGCATTATCGATACACTGGCAAAAGGCGAGTCTCTGCCCGAGGGACTGGATTTCCACAATCGTTTTATCTATTACGTCGGACCGGTCGACCCGGTCAGGGATGAAGCCGTTGGACCGGCCGGCCCCACCACGGCATCACGCATGGATAAATTCACCGACACACTGCTGGAAAAAACCGGCCTGATCGGCATGATCGGCAAGGCTGAGCGCGGCCCGACGGCCATCGAATCCATCAAAAAACACCGTGCCGTCTATCTCATCGCTACCGGTGGTGCCGCTTACCTGGTGTCCAAGGCTATCCGCGCGTCACGCATCATCGCCTGGCCGGAACTTGGCATGGAAGCCATCTACGAGTTTGAGGTTGAAGACATGCCTGTCACCGTGGCCGTCGATTCCAGCGGTGTTTCTGTCCACCAGACCGGCCCTGCTGAATGGAAACAGCGCATCGCCGGTATCGAAATCGTCGTGGAATAGTCCAGATCTGGCAAAAACAACCGATACAGGGGGCATTACTGAAGGCATGAAGACAGAGCCGCGTGCAAAAACTGCAACTCACAATTCCGGCGCAGGACAGAACGGGAGCCGCCATCCGCATCAAACCGCGCGATGTGCGCGAGTGGCTGGAGAACCTCCCCTACCTTGACCTGCAACGTGCGGCCGGCATTGCCAGCCAGCAGCTGCGTATCATGAACCGCCAGCCCATGACGGTCACCGCACGCATCGAGATACTGGGTGACTTCCTGAACGCCTGGCAGCGTCTCGGCGTATCACGCCCGACCCGGGCAAACGGTAATGACAATACTGGGGCGCTGCTGAAACGGCTGTGTCAGGACATCTGCTTTGGCTACAAAATTGTCGTCAACGATCTGGTCAACAGGAAAGCCGGCTTTATCGAAATGCGACAGCTCCCCCTGGCGCTGCTCGGTGCCATCTACACACTGGGACTGCAACTGTCCCATTACTACAGCCACTACCAGCGCGCTCCCCGCGCCCTGTGGAGTGAATGCCTGGCGCTGTTTCGTTTTGCCGTTGAACATGACCACGCTGATTACCACCGTGAACTGCCCGGTGTGGGCAACCTCCAGCTGGATGAATGTTTCCGTATGACCGCGCTGTTGCGCCAAAGCGACCCCTATCGCCTTCCAACCGGAATGGTGGCAGCACTTAACCATTATTTTCGTCACCACCTGGCACTGAGTTCGATTGATGTCGATCAGGATGGCGCCAATGGATTATCAGGCTATCCTCTTCTCGAAACCTGGCGACCCAGTGACAGTCTGCAGGATGCCGCGCTGGTTTTGCAGGTGGATGAACTGGTTCAGCAACTCGCCGGCGACATCGATAAACTCGAACAACTCGGGCAAACACAAGCCGTGGGGCTGCCTTCAAATATCCCCGCTTCCACCCTGCTGCACACCTTCCGGCAGTTGCATGCACTCTGGGAAGCAAAACCGGATCGTAAAAATGACCGCGAGGATGCCCACACGCGCATTGAGCTGGTCAATGGACTGGATAGCGTCTATTGCATGATCAACAAGGGGCGCTGTTTCGATCCGTCGCTGTTCGTAAACCCCGGTGCGCAGGACATCATCGATATCGGCAAACGCGCAGCTCCCGAAACCGGGGCCAACCCGCTCATGCCTGCTTTCAACTGCGCCAGCCTGAACCGTGGCAACGGCGGTGTAGCGATCAGCTACTGCGGTGACCAGAAGCCCTACCCCAAAATCGGCCAGCTGGTTGCCTTGCGACGCCCGACAAATGCGGACATCCGTCGTGGTGGATGGGTACTTGC
>DRKN01000179.1 GCA_011051755.1 Gammaproteobacteria bacterium | reverse complement strand
CCGCGCCCGGAGGGAGGCCCGCAAATGCCCCAATCCTGCGTTCCAGTCCTTGTTAAGGGAGGGAGCCATTAACGGCGGACTGCGCCTTGTCTTGGGGCATTTGCGGGCCTCTGATAGGTGCACTTTATACGTTACACCACACTAGAGCCTGCCCCGTGAGTGGAGCACGTGTATTGGGAACGGGGTTCCTATGCGATTTTTATCAAACCAAGGCCCTGTAAAACCAATCCCACAGCCCTCCGTGCTATGCTGAAACCGCATTTTACGGGGGCCATTGATGGCGATTTATGCGATTGGTGATATCCAGGGGTGTTTTGACGAGTTGCAGGCCCTGCTGACGATATGCCGTTTCGATCCGGTGGTGGATCGGCTTTGGTTCACCGGTGATCTGGTCAATCGAGGCCCGGATTCGCTCAAGGTACTGCGTTTCGTGCGCGGCCTGGGTGAGGCCGCCATCAGCGTGCTGGGTAACCATGATCTGCACCTGCTGGCGATTGCCGAGGGGCTGGGCAAGCTGCACAAGCCCGATACCCTACAGGCCATCCTCGAGGCCCCGGATCGTGACGAGTTATTACACTGGCTGCGCCAGCGGCCCCTGTTGCATTACGATGCAGACCTGGATACCGCACTGGTTCACGCCGGCCTGCTGCCACAATGGGATCTGCGTGAGGCGCGTGCGTACAGCATGGAGGTGGAGGCGGTGCTGCGCGGTGATGACTACCGCGATTTTTTCGCCCAAATGTATGGTGACAAACCCCGCCGCTGGGCGATGGAACTGGCGGGCTGGGATCGGCTGCGTTTTATCGTCAACTGTTTTACCCGCCTGCGTTTTTGCCGCGCCGATGGCAAACTGTGCCTGAAGGCCAAGGGTGAACCCGGCACCCAGCCCGCAGGTTGTATGCCGTGGTTTCAGGTGCCGGGGCGTCGCAGCATGCAGACACGGATCGTGTTCGGCCACTGGTCGACGCTGGGCCTGTATCAGGGCGATAATGTGCTGGCGCTGGATACCGGCTGCCTGTGGGGCGGCCTGCTGACGGCAGCGCGCCTGGATGGTGATCAGGCGCTGGCCTCCTGTGATTGCAGTGGTTATCGCCGGCCGGGTGCGGTGGTGTGAAAGACTCGCTGCCGCACCTTGAAAGAGTACTATTAACAATACGGATCGAAGATGAGAGAGGGCAAAAAGCAGTGAAAATGAATGGACAAATATTGATGGGTGCAGTGTTGTTATTTGTCGCAACGCTTGCCGTAGCCGCGCCAAAGGCGGAGATTCTGGAGTACGGATACTATGAGTTCATCACCCCGGCTACGCGCTCGATGCACCCGGCGACCACCTCCGGTTTTGTGCAGAGTGGCGAAGCCCGGCTGGTGAAACAGGCAGAACGCATTCCCATTGAACAGGGGCGCCTGTTCGGATTTCGTTTTATCATCACCGGCATGGATCCCAGTATCGGGCAGCTCCCGGTGGAACTGGTCGTGACGCATCCGAAAATGGACAAGCCGGATGGCACAAGCTCTACGGGCTATCGCTACACCCTCGGTCTGACGCTGGATCAGGGCGTTGTGGAAGACAAAACCGGTTATCGCATGAATGAAAAATATGAAATGGTTGAAGGCGACTGGGTGTTCGAATATCTCTTCATGAACAAGCCACTGATGGTGCAGCGTTTTACCACCTATAAACCTTGATGTATTCACTGCCCGATGACGATTGAGGAAGCCCTGATGATGGATACTGAACAGAAAGAAAAGATGACCCCGCAAGAGGCCTGGACCCGTGGTCTGTTTATGGTGATGTTTTTCATCCTTCTCCAGATGGCCAAAATCGTGGCCGGGATGGTGGTCATTTTGCAGTTTCTGTTTACGATTTTTACCAACCAGACCAATGACAACCTGTTAAGTTTTGGCGGCAGTCTGAGCCGCTACATTTATCATACTTGGCGTTTTCTGACTTATAATACGGAGACCCAGCCCTTTCCGTTTGCACCATGGCCGCCCGCAGATGAAACCGGGCCGGATGAAACGGCTGGTGGTGATGGCGGGGGCGTGCAGAGTGAGCTGGCGACCGACGGGGGCGATTCCGGGAAACCCGCGCCGGGGAAGGATTGATCGGTTGTGCCGAGGCTTCGTGCGACAGCGGGCAAGGCAAAGCAATAGACAGGTGGGTTCATCGCGGGGGATAATGGGGCGCCGCCCGCCGCGCCTTCACTGATTCCCCCGGGCGCCATCGAGTTTCCCCCATGCCGTCCGCCACTGCCATTTTCAGTTACCGCAAACACTGGGCCGCCCGTTTGGGTATCGCCCCCGAACTGCCCCTATCGCGTGAGGAGATGGACGCCTTGGGCTGGGATTCCTGCGATGTGATCCTGGTCACCGGCGACGCCTACGTGGACCACCCCAGTTTCGGTATGGCGGTGATCGGCCGGGTGCTGGAGGCGCAGGGTTTTCGCGTCGGCATCATCAGCCAGCCGGACTGGAACTCGGTGGATAACTTTCGCCGCCTCGGCCGGCCGAATCTGTTCTTCGGCATCACCGGCGGCAACATGGACTCCATGGTCAACCGCTACACCGCCGAGCGCAAACCGCGCTCCGACGATGCCTATACGCCCAACGCTGAGGGCGGCAAACGCCCCGACCGCTCGGTGATCGTGTACAGCCAGCGTGCACGAGAGGCCTACAAGGACGTGCCTCTCATCATCGGTGGCATCGAGGCCAGCCTGCGCCGCATTGCTCACTACGACTATTGGTCGGACAAGGTGCGCCGCTCGGTGCTGATGGACGCCAAGGCCGACCTGCTGGTGTACGGCAACGCCGAGCGGCAGATCGTCGAGATCGCCCACCGCCTGGCACGCCGCGAGCCCGTGAGTGGGATCCACGATGTGCGCGGCACTGCCTTTATCTGCCGTGACGTCGACGGCCGCCCGGGCGGCGTGCCCGCAGGCTGGAGCCTGTTGAATTCAAGCGAGGTGGATCGGCCCGGGCGCATCGAGGCCCACCCCGATCCCTACGCCATGGATGCGGCCTGTGACAAGGCGGCCAGCGGTAACGTGCCGCACGAAGTGGGCTCGGTGGCGGTCGCCGCGCCGCGCCGGCAAGCACCCGACCCGGCGCGCACCCTGGTGCTGATCCCCGGCTATCATGCCGTGCGCGAAGATCGTGTGCTCTATGCCCACGCCTCGCGGGTGCTGCACCGTGAGACCAATCCCGGTAACGCCATGGCCATCTACCAGTCCCACGGTGAGCGCGGTGTATGGCTCAATCCGCCGCCCGTTCCGCTCAGCAGCGAAGAACTGGATGCCGTATTCGAGCTGCCCTATACCCGCCGCCCACACAGCGCCTACGGCGATGCGCGCATCCCCGCCTACGAAATGATCCGTTTTTCCGTCAACATCATGCGCGGCTGTTTCGGCGGTTGTACCTTCTGCTCCATCACCGAGCACGAAGGGCGCATCATCCAGAGCCGCTCCGAAGACTCCATCATCCGCGAGGTGGAGGCCATCCGTGACAAAGTGCCCGGCTTTACCGGCCATATCTCCGACCTCGGCGGGCCGACCGCCAACATGTGGCGCCTGAAATGCAAAGATGAAAAGATCGAGGCCACCTGCCGACGGCTTTCCTGCGTCTATCCCGGCATCTGCAAGAACATGGATACCAACCAGATGCCGCTGGTGCGTCTCTATCGCCGCGCGCGTAAACTGCCGGGCATCAAAAAAATCTTTATCGCCTCCGGTCTGCGCTACGATCTCGCCGTGGAGACCCCGGAGTACGTCAAAGAACTGGTCAGCCACCACGTCGGCGGCTACCTGAAGATCGCCCCTGAGCATATCGAAGGAGGGCCGCTGTCGAAGATGATGAAGCCCGGTATCGGCACCTACGACCGTTTTAAAAAAATGTTCGACAAGTATTCGCAGGCGGCAGGCAAGGAACAGTACCTGATCCCCTATTTCATCTCCGCCCATCCCGGCACCACGGACGAGGACATGATGAACCTCGCCCTGTGGTTAAAAGCCAACGGCTTCCGTGCCGACCAGGTGCAGAATTTTCTGCCCTCGCCCATGGCCACCGCCTCGGCCATGTATTACTCGGGCAAGGATCCGCTGCACAAAGTCAGCCGCCGCGCGCCCGACATGCCGGTGCCCAAGGGCGCCCGCCAGCGGCGTCTGCACAAGGCCTTCCTGCGCTATCACGATGCCAACAACTGGCCGCTGCTGCGCAAGGCGTTAAAACAGCTGGGGCGTGCCGACCTCATCGGCAACGGTAAGCGTCACCTCGTCCCCACCTGGCAGCCTGATGGCACTGGCGGCGCCGATGAGGGCAAGCGGGCCTTTCGCACCCGGCACAGCGGCCTGCCACGGATGCCCGCCGGCAAGTCCCGTAGCAGGCCGGCAAAAAAAACCGCCGGCAGACCATCGCGCAAGCCCCGCAACCGCCGCTAAAGTTTTGGATACATGCGTATTTTGCGACGCACACCTGGCATGACTCTCCCGCTGTGAGCCATTATGGGAGGCGGAAAGGGGCCGGGTATGTTGAATCATTCTCAAAGTGCAGGATAAAGGGGCGACGACAGAAATTCGTCACTTGCTATCTGAGAAAAAGGAGTTTTAGGCAAAACATTCCACGTATTTTAATGATGATACAATTAACCTGACCCCTTATATATTGGACCCCTTATATATTGACCCCTTATATATTGACCCCTTATATATTGACCCCTTATATATTCTTCTTATATTCTCTTATTCTTATTAAGCACTTACAATTGAGTGTAGGAGCGGGCCATGCCCGCGATCGGCCTGTATTTCACCACAGAGATAGAAGATTTGGATTTTGTGAAAACGGCTTCAGCTGCTCCTACAGCTTGTTTTTTCGCGGGCATGGCCCGCTCCTACGCTGTTGCAGGCCCAGTCCACCACCTTGCCGACCGACATCGATTGCCGCAGACTGTCCAGGAAACTGAACCCAAGGAGATAGACTCATGGCCAAATCCATCAAAGGTACGCAAACGGAAAAAAACCTGCTCATCGCCTTTGCCGGCGAATCCCAGGCACGCAATCGTTACACCTATTTCGCCGGTGCCGCACGCAAGGAAGGGCTGGTGCAGATCGCCGAGATCTTTGCCGAAACGGCGGATCAGGAAAAAGAACACGCCAAGCGTTTTTTCAAATTTCTCGAAGGTGGCGAGGTAGAGATCAGCGAACGTTTTCCCGCCGGTGTCATCGGCAATACCCTGGAGAATCTGCGTGTTGCGGCCGCTGGTGAGGAGCACGAATGGACTGAGATGTACCCGGCCTTCGCCAAGGTGGCGCGCGAGGAAGGTTTTCCTGAAGTGGCTGCCGCCTTTGATGCCATTTCCATTGCGGAAAAACAGCACGGCAAACGTTATACCGACCTGGCCGACAATCTTGATGCGGGCCGGGTGTTTCGCCGCGATGGCAAAGTGGTCTGGCGTTGCCGCAATTGTGGTTACCTGCACGAAGCGGAAGAAGCGCCGGAAGTTTGTCCGGCCTGCCTGCATCCGAAGGCCTATTTTGAGTTATTGGGTGAAAACTGGTAAGCAAGCACCTCCGTATAACAATAACCCGGGGAGATTATTATGGGAAATTTAGAAAAATATATAGATCAGGCGATCAGCCTGAGTATGGCTTACGGACCTAAGCTGTTGCTGGCATTGATTGTTCTCGTTGTCGGTTTGCGGCTGATTAAATCGGTGGTGAAGTTGCTGAACCGCGCCATGGAGAAAAGCCATACCGAAGAGACGCTCAGGAGTTTTCTGAATAATTTGTTGGGTGTTTTGCTCAAGATCTTGCTGCTGATCAGTGTTGCCGCCATGATCGGTGTTGAGACTACCTCGTTCATCGCCTTGATTGGCGCTGCGGGTCTTGCCATTGGTCTTGCGCTACAGGGCAGTCTGGCAAACTTTGCCGGTGGCCTCCTTATCCTGTTTTTCAAACCCTTTAAGGTGGGGGATGTTATCGATGCCCAGGGGTATTTGGGTGTGGTGCGCGAAATCCAGGTCTTCAATACGATCATTCTCACTCTGGATAACAAAAAAGTGATTATCCCCAATGGCAATCTTTCCAATGGCTGCGTGGAAAATGTCTTTAGTGAACCCACCCGCCGGATCGATCTCACCTTTGGCATCAGCTACAACGATGACATTCTCTTCGCCAAAGAGGTATTGCGTAAAGTGATCACCAGTGATGATCGTATTCTGACCGATGCTGATCATGCGCATGAGATCTATGTGGCGGAGCATGGTGATAGCTCCGTCAATCTGCTGGTTCGCGTTTGGGTCAATACGGAGAACTACTGGCCCGTGCACTTTCATCTCATGGAGCAGGTTAAGCTCAGCTTCGACAAGGAAGGCATTTCCATTCCCTTTCCGCAACGGGATGTTCATCTCTTTCAGCAGGCGGGATAACGAGAAAGGTCTTGCAGGTGCCATTTCTCTCAAGCAGCCGCCCCTGTAGGGGGGCTGAAGCAAGATTTGGTGTTTCAGGACAGCAAAACAGATATGCACCAGATCGTAGGGTGGGCACCGCCCACCCTACCAAAATGACAAAAATGACGTCAATTTGGTTTACACACGGTTTGGGGTAGTGACAAATATTTTTCTGTGGTGAAAAGTTAAAATAATGTCGTTCCTCAAATATCCCATTCATGCACCGGCACGCCGCTGTGCTGACGTTCAAGATAGGCGGCCAGCAGGGCCTGCATGTCCGAACCGTGGCGGGCGGCGTAGGCGCGCTGCCAGGCGGCGCCGTTGCAGGCATTTTTCACCCGTGATTCGATGATGCCCAGGTAGTGCGTGGCCTCGTCATGATCAATGCCCAGAATCTCCAAGCCCTGCGTGGCCAATGGCAGCAGGGTTCTCAACAGGAGTGATTGAGCCGGTTGTTTGTCGCCATCCAACCATGTGATCTGGGCGTCGAGGCCGTGGCGGGCGGCGGCATAAAAATTGTCGCGCGCAGTGGCGAAGGGCAGGCGGGTCTCGGCGGCTTCGTCCTGCTGACTCAGGGCCTGGCAGAGACCGTAAAAAAAGGCCGCGTTGGCCACGGTATCAGCGATGGTCGGTCCGGCGGGCACCACACGTTGCTCGATGCGTAAGTGGAGCTTGTCACCTTGCGGGCCGGGCGTGAAGCCGATCAGCGGCCGGTTCCAGCGCCACAGGGTACCGTTGTGCAGGCGCAGGTGGGTGAGCTGTTCGGGCGGCGCCTCGAACAACATCGGTAGCAGCGTCGGAAAGTGTTCGAGGTTTTCCGTAAAAATTTCTTGCAGCGAGGCCCGTGCGTAGCCTGAGCCGAAGCTGACACGGCGCATGGGGCCGTGGGCGTCTTCTTCGTAGCCGCCGACTTCCACCGCTTGCTCGAACAGGGGGATACGTGTCTCGGCCCACAGGTCGTGGCCGAACAGATAGGGCGAGTTAGCGCTCACCGCCAGCAGTGGCGCCGAGGCGATGATGCTGGCGTTATAGGCGCGCAAGGCGAGTTCGGGGGCCACTTGCAGGTGGATCTGGAAGGAGGTGGTGGCGGATTCCAGCATCACGTCGCTGTGTTCGGCGCGCAGGATGTCGTGGCCGTGGATATCGAGGTGCAGCGGGCGGCCACCGCGCAGGCGCAGGATCTCGGTATTCAGCGCATGGTAGCGGTTCATGGCGGAGAGATTGGCGGGGCAGAGATCGGCGTCGCGGACGGTGGGCAGAATGCCGGTTATGGCCAGTTCCAGCTGCATCTCATGGGCGGTTTGGCGCGCCTGCTGCCAGGTCTGTTGCAAATCACTGGCCATGCGCGAGAGGATGTGGCCGCTCAACGGCAACGGTTCGATGTTGAATTCGATGTTAAAAGTGGCCAGTTCGGGAGACACCAGCGGGTTGCCCAGGCGTTCGATGAACCGGGCGTTGACGGGGGCTGGGCGCAACTGTGCGTCCACCAGCCAGGCCTCCAGTTCGAAGCCGGCCACAGGCGGGCCGGGGTCGAAGCGGCCCTGCTGGAAGCATTCACCGAGCAGGGCGGTTTCTTCGCTCAGCCGTTGCTGGAAGGTCGTGAAGTCCTGCCGGCTGAAGCGGGTGTCGTCGATTTCCTGGCCCATGTGTCCTCTGGAATACCCCAAAGTAACGTTATGCGTTAAAAAGCTTCAACCGTCTACCCCTGTTCTCGTTCGGCAGGCGACGAGGCGTAGGATGTGGCCGTTTTCGCCGCTACCGCGCAACGGTTATACTGTGCGCCCTTTACCCTCCAAGCCAATACAAGTACCGACCTATGTCAGCGAAACCGGATGTATCGACCTTTCAGGGGATGATCTTCGCCCTGCAACAATACTGGGCGGAACAGGGCTGCGTGATCCTGCAACCACTGGACATGGAGGTGGGTGCGGGCACCTTTCACCCCGCTACCTTCCTGCGTGCCATCGGCCCCGAGCCATGGAGCGCCGCCTATGTACAGCCCTCGCGCCGTCCCACCGACGGTCGCTACGGCGAGAACCCCAACCGCCTGCAACACTATTATCAGTTTCAGGTGGTGATCAAACCGTCGCCACTGGAGATCCAGACGTTGTATCTGGGCTCGCTGAAGATGCTGGGGCTGGATCCACTGGCGCATGATATCCGCTTCGTCGAGGACAACTGGGAGTCCCCTACCCTGGGTGCCTGGGGGCTGGGCTGGGAGGTGTGGTTGAATGGCATGGAGGTGACCCAATTCACCTATTTCCAGCAGGTGGGCGGTCTGGAGTGCAGACCCGTCAGCGGTGAGATCACCTATGGTCTGGAGCGTATCGCCATGTACCTGCAAGGTGTGGAAAGTATCTATGACCTGGTGTGGTCGAAGGGCAGGACGCCCCTGTGTCGCGAAGGGCAGGACGCCCGGGAGCGACCGAAGGGCAGGACGCCCCTGTGTCGCGAAGGGCAGGACGCCCGGGAGCGACCGAAGGGGCCGCTGGGTACGACCACCTATGGCGACGTGTTTCATCAGAACGAGGTGGAGCAATCGGCCTACAACTTCGAGCATGCCGATACCGAGGCCCTGTTCAATGCCTTCGATATCTGCGAGCGTGAATCGCAGCGTCTCATCGAGGCCGGCCTGCCACTGCCGGCCTACGAGCAGGTGCTCAAGGCTTCGCACAATTTCAACCTGCTCGACGCCCGCCACGCCATCTCCGTCACTGAACGCCAGCGCTATATCTTGCGTGTGCGCACCCTGTCGCGCGCCGTGGCCCAGGCTTATTTCGATGCGCGTGAGAAGCTGGGCTTTCCCATGCTGTCTTCATCCGGGGTGTGACGACGCCTTGCATGAAATGCGGAGGCGCGGAGTACGCAAAGGATTCAATGTTTTTCTCTGCGTCCTCCGCGTTGAATTGCCGAACCTGAAACAATGACGAGATACATCATGGCCACTACCCGCGACCTACTGATTGAAATCGGCACTGAAGAACTGCCACCGAAGGCCCTCAAACGTCTGTCCGAGGCCTTTGGCGCTGGCATCAAGGACGGTCTGAAAGGAGCCGATCTGAGCCACGGCGCACTGAGCCTGTACGCCAGTCCGCGTCGTCTGGCGGTATTGGTGAAGAACCTGGCCGAGACCCAGGCCGACAAGATCATCGAACGTCGTGGCCCGGCGCTGCTCGCCGCCTTTGGCGAAGACGGTTGTCCCACCAAGGCCGCCGAGGGCTTTGCCCGCTCTTGTGGTCTGAGTTCGGTGGACGACCTGGATCGCATCGAGACCGACAAGGGTGCCTGGCTCATGTACCGCGCCAAGCAGCCCGGCCGGCCTACCGTCGATCTGATACCGGACATGGTGCGCACGGCGCTGGACAAGCTGCCCATCCCCAAACGCATGCGCTGGGGTGCGCTGGAAGCCGAGTTCGTACGTCCGGTGCACTGGGCGGTACTGTTGTTCGGCGATGAAGTGATCGAGACGGAAATCCTCGCCGTGACCAGCGGCCGTGAGACCCGTGGCCATCGTTTTCATCATCCGGACAGGCTCTACATAGCCGAACCGGAGGGTTATGCTCCGTTGCTGGAGACTGAAGGCTACGTGGTGGCCGATTTCACCGTGCGCCGCGAGGCGGTGCGCGCGCAGGTGCTGGAGGCGGCAGAGAAACTCGATGGCGGCGCAGTGATCGACGAGAGCCTGCTTGACGAAGTGACGGCGATGGTGGAATGGCCGGCGGCCATTGCTGGAGATTTCGAAAAACGTTTCCTCGACGTACCTGCTGAGGCGCTGATCAGCACCATGAAGGCCAATCAGAAATATTTTCACGTCGTCGATGCTAACGGTAAATTGCTACCCCATTTCATTACGGTAGCCAATATCAGTAGCAGCAATAGCGAGGTGGTGCGAGAGGGCAATGAGCGCGTGATCCGCCCACGCCTGTCCGATGCCGAATTCTTTTGGATCCAGGATCGTAAACATCGCCTCGACAGCCACACCGAGCGCTTGAAGAGCATCCTGTTCCAGAAGCAGCTCGGTAGCCTGTACGACAAGGTCGGGCGCGTGGCCGGCTTGGCCGGTGATATCGCCGATAGCCTGGATGCCAATCGCGAGTGGGCCGAGCGTGCCGCCTGGCTGGCGAAGTGCGACCTGATGACCGAGATGGTCTACGAATTCCCCGAGCTGCAGGGCATCATGGGCCGTTATTACGCGTTACACGATGGTGAAGTCGAAGAGGTGGCGCTGGCCCAGGACGAACAATACCTGCCGCGCTTCGCCGGCGACGAACTGCCTGCTACACCCACTGGTCAGACGTTGGCCATCGCCGACAAGCTGGACACCATCGTCGGCATGTTTGGCATCGGCCAGCCGCCCACCGGCAGCAAAGACCCCTTCGCCCTCCGCCGTGCCGCGCTGGGTCTGTTGCGCATCATCATCGAACGTCAGTTGCCGCTGGATCTGTCGGCACTGATTGCGCGGGCGGTCGAGGGGCTTGGCGAGCGGCTTACGGCCAAAGACGTCGTTCCTCAGGTATTCGACTTCATGATGGATCGCCTGCGCGCCTATTATCACGACAGCGGTGTGAGCCCGGATGTATTCGACGCCGTGCATGCTCAACGGCCGACCCAGCCCCATGACTTCGACCGCCGGGTGCGGGCCGTCAACCACTTCCGCAGTCTGGCCGAGGCCGACAGTCTGGCCGCCGCCAACAAGCGTATTTCCAATATCCTGCGGCAGGCGGATGAAAAGGGCATCGATGTACCCGCCGAAGTGGATGCCGTAAGACTGGTCGAGGAGGCGGAAAAGACCCTTGCCGAACGCCTTGCCGGGCTGGAGCAGGAAGTCACCCCCCTGTTCGATGCCCGCGACTACGAACCGGCCCTGGCCCGTCTCGCCGGCCTGCGCGAGGCCGTGGATCGCTTCTTCGACGACGTGATGGTGATGGTGGATGACGAGGCCTTGCGAGCCAATCGCCTGGCCCTGCTGGCGCGGTTGCGCAATTTGTTCCTGCGGGTGGCGGATCTTTCGCGTTTGCAGGGTTAAGCGCAGACATTCCCTCTTCGTTCTGGGGGAGAGGGTGAGGGGAAAATAACGAATGGCCGCGAAGGTCGTTCTATCGATGGCAGGGCAATCGATACAATTCGAATAATGGAATAGAGGCCATCCAAGTGTCAGATCTGTTTTTCAAAAAACCAATCTTGAATTCACCTTATGAGTATCCTAATGCTCACTGGGAGCTTGATGAGTCTGGGCAGCCAACACAAAAAACAGTCAACGCCCGTCGCAAGGCGGAGTTTATTACGCCCAGCGCATGTATCTGGAATTGGCGGATAGGGCTTGCGAAAAGATCACCGCCGCCATTACCCAGGCAGAAACCCAAAAAGAGCGCCCTGTCAAAGCCATCCTTGGTGCCTACAACCCGGTAGGCACCACTACGCACGTCAGCTTCAATACATCGAAAACAGACCGCTGGGAAACCGATTCGCGTAAATGCCATATCAACTGGGTGGTGCTGGACAGTGATTGGGAGGCCGAATTCTGCCCTGTGGTGGAAGGGCATCCGCAGGTTATCGCCTATGTGAAGAACCATAATCTGGGCCTGGAAGTACCCTACCGGTACGGTTCCACCATGCGCATCTATATTCCCGACTTCATCTGATTGTGGAAATTAAGGGTTATCGCCGCGAAGATGCCAAGGTCAAGAAAACCACCATGGAGACCTACTGGATGCCAAGCCTGAACCATTTGCAGAAATATGGCCGTTGGGCTTTTGCAGAGTTTGGCGATATTTTCCAGATGGAAAGCGATTTTGCTGAAAAAGATAGCCGCTGAATTCGACAGTCTCATTAGCGCCCCGATGAATGCGGAAAAGAAATGAGACACCCCCAATTCCCACGTTTTTATCGCCCGGCTCCTTGACCTCAGGGCGCAAGCTGCCGACAATTTGAAGCACATCCGCCCCTTGGCAGTACGCCCCCTCAATCATCCTGAGGGTGTGCCGACCCCCTGGGGCTTTCTTGTTTCTGATCCTTCAACCAGCACGGTTGGAGGGTTCAGCCAATGACGCAACGGAACATTGCCATCCTCATCGATGGCGGGTTTTTCCTCAAGCGACTCCCCAGATTGGTGGCAGCCAAGCGTTGCGATAACCCTGGCAGAGTGGTTGCCTGCATTCGCAGCATGTGCCATAACCACATCAAAATGCTCACGGGTGATGAAGGAAAATGCGGGCATCAGCACATCTACCGTATCTTTTCTGTAGCGCCATGCCCTACGGTGGCAAGGCCCATCACCCATTCGATAACCGTCCCGTCGACTTTGCCAAGTCCGATATCGCCAAAGAGCGTCTGGCGCTTTTTGACATTCTGCGCAAACAACGCAAGGTGGCGCTGAGACTCGGTAAAGTGGCCAAGGATCATGACTGGTCTATTTCACCCGGACTCACCAAAAAGCTGTTGAAAACACGCCAGTGGATCAGCGCACTTGATCGCCTGGGCGACAGGGCCAATCCGGGTGAGGCGCTTCAGGGGAGGAAGCAGACCCTCAGCGATGCTGAAATCCATAGCCTGATAGAGCTACACGACCTGTGGAAATCCCTCGCTGGCGGTTCGGTGAGTCTGGAGCTGCGTCAAAAGGGTGTGAATATGCGGCATCGGGGTGGACATCACCTCCCTCACACTCAAACGCCAGGTGAATACCATCATCCTTAGTGGCCGGTGACAGTGATTTTGTGCCAGCCGCCAAACTCGCCCGACGCGAAGGCATCGAGTTCATCTCGAAAATGGTGAATGGCCGTGTGTGCGTCTCCGAATTCTGTGAATGACCCGACTATTTTTTATTCATCCTGATCAAAGCCTGGATCCGGGTCTTCAGCTTTTTTATGGCCGAGGGTGATTAGCGCCGGGGTTTTGCTAGAATGCCCGCAACCAACAGCCACCCTGCGGGAGCGATATGCAATTAGTGATTCTGGATCGTGACGGTGTGATCAATCAAGACTCCGATGATTACATCAAATTCGTGGACGAATTCATCCCCCTGCCCGGCAGCCTGGCGGCCATTGCGCGCCTCAACCGGGCGGGCTATACGGTGGCCGTGGCGACCAATCAGTCCGGTGTCGGCCGCGGCCTGTTCGATCTTGCCACGCTGGGGGCCATGCACGACAAGCTGGCCCGTCTGCTACTGGAAGAGGATGGCAGAGTGGATCGGGTTTTCTATTGCCCACATAGCCCGAACGACGCCTGTGACTGCCGCAAGCCATTGCCGGGACTCCTGCAGCAGATCGCTGTGCACTACAAGGCCTCCCTGGCCAATGTGCCGGTGATCGGCGATTCGCTGCGCGATCTCGAAGCCGCCCGCGCCGTAGGTGCGCGGCCGATCCTGGTGCGCACCGGCAAGGGGCAGCGCACCCTGGCTGCGGGCAAGGGATTGGAAGATGTGCCGGTCTACGATGACCTGGCCGCTGTGGTGGACGACCTGGTGTCGCCGTCATGATGTTGCTGCGTTCGTCACTGTTCAGCCTGTCGATGATTGTGTCGACCGTCATAGTCGCGCTGGTATTGATCCTCATGGCCCCGACTCCCTTTGTCTGGCGTTCGCGTTTTGCACGGGGCTATGCCGCCTACAACGTGACCATGCTCAAGTGGCTGTGTGGCATCCACTACGAAGTGGAGGGGAGGGAAAACATCCCCGATGGCTCGGCCATCATCTTTTGCAAACATCAGTCCACCTGGGAAACCTATGTCCTGCAGGTACTGTTCCCACCGCAGTGCTGGGTGCTCAAGCGGGAACTCATGTGGGTGCCCTTCTTCGGCTGGGGAATGGCCATGCTGCGGCCCATATCCATCGACCGCTCGTCCGGGCGCAAGGCCGTCAAACAGATTACCGAGCAGGGCATACAGCGCCTGAAAGACGGTATCTGGATAGTGATCTTTCCCGAGGGCACACGGGTACCGCCAGGTGTGCATAAGCGCTGGGGCGTGGGTGGCTCGCTGCTGGCAGCCAAGAGCGGCGCGCCGGTGGTGCTGGTGGCGCACAATGCCGGTGAATTCTGGGGCCGCGGTTCCTTCGTCAAGCGGTCGGGCACCATCCGCGTGGTCATCGGAGAACCGATACAGACCGAGGGCCTCAGTGCCTCAGAGATCAATAAGCGTGGCGAGGCCTGGATGGACGAGGCCATGGCTCGTATCAGCTCGGTGCCGGTGAGCGAGGAATATGACCCCGCCAAACACCGCAAATAACATTTGCCGGGAGTGGCGTGGACGTTCCGCATCATAAGCGATATCCTACGCACCCTAATCGGGGATGCTCAACGACAATGCGCCTGTAGCTCAGCTGGATAGAGTACCGCCCTCCGGAGGCGCATGTAGTTTCAAATCCGGAAGGTAAGGGCTGTGAAAGCAGCCAAAATTGTACTCATATTTTTAGGTGGATATGAGTGTGTAGTTGTCTGTAACACCTTGATTTATAAGCGCCCGTAGCTCAGCTGGATAGAGCGCCACCCTCCGGAGGTGGAAGTCAGAGGTTCGAATCCTCTCGGGCGCGCCATCTTCCTCTCAAGCCCATCGGGGCAAAATCGGGACACTACCAAAAAATACCCCCTTTTCGGGGCGATATGCGTTAAAGAAATCTTTGACGTCTATCGTATCGTATTGCCGTGCGCGCGCCATTCATTCACTTGTTTGGTTAAGAGGATAGAAGCATGGCATCAATAGTAAAAACCCCCGATGGCACCTATCGGGTCAAGATTCGACGCAAGGGTTATCCTGCTGTCTCGAAGAACTTTGAGAAAAAGACTCATGCCCAGCGCTGGGCTACTCAAGTTGAGGCAGAAATGGCCAAGGGGATATTCGTTTCGACGGATGAAGCCGAAACGACAACAATGGCAGAGCTCTTTGACTTGTACGCTAGGGAAGTTGTCCCTACCAAAAAGTCGCATGCGGACATTAAATACAGGGTCAAACGACTAAAAAATAGTTTGGGTCATCTAACTGTTGCAGCTCTGACTTCAATGGCGATTAAGAAGTTTCGAGATGACCGGCTGTTACAGGTAAAAGATCCTACCGTTCGTAAGGAGTTAGGTGTTTTACGCAGCGTTATTACTTACGCTCAGAAAGAGCTTGAAATACATCTTCCTATGGGTAACCCAATGCGAATGGTCACCATGCCTTCAAAAGGAAATGAACGTGACCGTCGCCTCCTGCCAGGCGAAGAACAGAGATTGTTGAGTGCTGCGGATCAGTACGGCGGATATATACCCCACCTTATTCGACTGGCGTTAGAAACCGGGATGAGGCGTGGTGAGATGGTTGAGTTATGCTGGGAGAATGTTGATTTCACCCGGCGCACGGCCACACTAGAAAATACTAAGAATGGAGATCGACGTATTGTCCCTCTCTCGACGGCGGCGCATGGTGTATTGCGTTCGATGCCACGCCATATCACTGGGCGAGTATTTCCTATTAGGGGAGATTCGGTTACTCAGGCATTCTCCAGAGTGCGTAGGAATGCCAAGATCCAGAATTTGAGATTTCATGATCTACGACATGAAGCGACAAGCCGGTTGTTTGAGCTAGGACTTTCTATTATGGAGGTGTCGGCCATTACCGGGCACAAGGATCTGGCAATGCTGAAGCGCTATACGCACTTACGTGCTGAGGATTTGGCTAAAAAGTTGGGTTAAAAATAGATGCCACCCCGGCAAAGCCGGGGTAGCTGTGGTTTACTTGTTGAGGTGCTTGCCATAGGTCTTCATTAGTTCAGACTCACGGATTTTGCGAATGGCTGTTTTGATATTTTTGCCAGTCGCTCGCATGATGGCATACTGCTCTTCGGTCATGAGTGCCAGCTCCCTCTCATAATCGTGAGCAGCTGATCGTTTGAAGCTAGATCGGACGTATCGCCCACTCTTCATCGGTATACTTCGTCGTTGTAACGTCCCAGTGGGCAAAGGCCTTCGTTCATAAAAGCGGCAACTAAGTGTCCCGTTCTCCACCCTGACGGTACTACCTGTATAACCATAAGTTTCACCCACATCACTGAATGAATTTTTACCCTCGTGAAACAGGTCGCAGTGCAGGGTTGATTGGAGGTATAGCAGGGCGTAGGAGACTCGCAACCCTTCCATCAGATGATCCATCAGCTCAACGTTGGCACGAGCCACCTCAAGAACTGTCAGGCCTTCACGGTCTGAGTGGTGGCCGTTAGCCAGATTCATGACATAGTTAAGATTGCGCAATTTCATGGTTGTATCTCCTATTAATCAATGATTTTGTCGAGTGATGTTTCAACACGTTGCTGTTCGATCCACTCATCGACCTCGGCCTGTTTGAACAATCTATTCCGACCAACGGGATAGCTGGGAGGCATGGGTGCTCCGCTGCTAATCCGGTTCTGCAACGTTTTTTTGCTTACGCCGAAAATCTCTGAAAGTTGATCGATTGATAGCCAGGTCATGGGTTTGAATCCGTGTGTGTTGACCTGGAATATTCTGCGGTAGGAGCACTCAAACCCTGTTCTACACGAATCCCCGAAAAGGGGGTAAATGATCGGATTGCCGTCTTTTTTGTAGGTATCTCTATCCAAATTGACTTGCATGGAGGATACGATTTATATAACTTGTACATTTTTGTACTCTTTTGACACATGAAGACCTTTGCCAAAACAGGAGGAATCCTGGCCATGGAAAGTGACATCCTGACCATTAAAGAGGTTGCCGGTTATCTCAAGGTCAACGAGCGCACCATCTACCGGCTGGTGAACAAGGGGGATATTCCCGCATTTAAAGTGGGAAATGCGTGGCGGTTCGAGCGCGACAAAATTGTTCTGTGGATGGAAGAACAATCAAAACAAAAATGATAACGAGATAGGGAAGACCAGGTGTCTGATCAGTTTTTCGAAAGGCCCATTCTAAACTCACCATACGAGTACCCAGACATGCACTGGGAGCTGGATACGTCTGGGCAGCCCACACAAAAGGTCGTCAACGCCCGGCGTAAGGCAGAGTTCATTACGCCTATCCCCAGGCCCAGTAAGCGCAAAGGTCCGATTGAGCAAGCAGCAATGGACTTGGGTACGACTATCGGTGCTGATGGTGATGCCCAGCGCTACGATCCTACTCCCATTATTAATAATCTTCGCAGCCATGTAGATGAGTGGCGCAAACTGAAAGATCCAAATAGCTGGGGTGTTACTCCAGAAACCGCCAGACTGCTTCAGCATTGGCGTCACCATAACTTTAGCGATATACGGCCCTTCTTCTGTCAGGTTGAGGCGGTTGAGGTTGCGATCTGGCTAACTGAGGTGGCTCCCAAGCTAAAGGTTGGCAAACAGTTCTTAGATCACCTGGATAGTGCCAACAATGATGCCAACCCTGGTCTGATGCGCCTGGCTCTAAAACTGGCCACAGGCGCAGGCAAGACCACGGTTATGGCAATGCTCATTGCCTGGCAGACTATCAATGCCGCACGTCGTCCTAACAGCAAAAAGTACACTCGTGGTTTTCTTATTGTCGCGCCTGGCCTGACGATCAAGGATCGTCTGCGGGTATTACTGCCCAACGACCTGGATAGCTATTACGCTAGCCGTGAACTGGTGCCGCACGACATGCTGCCTGATCTGGAACAGGCCAAGATTGTGATTACCAACTATCACGCATTCAAACTGCGCGAGCGCGTGGAAATTTCCAAAGGTGGCCGTTTACTGCTGCAAGGCCGCGGCGCTGCACTCAACACGTTAGAAACTGAAGGGCAAATGCTCCAGCGAGTCATGCCTGCGCTGATGGGCATGAAGAACGTCATGGTTATCAATGACGAAGCCCATCATTGTTACCGTGAAAAACCAAACACCGATGAAGACGAAGGTCTCAAAGGTGACGATAAGAAGGAGGCGGAAAAGAACCGCGAAGCTGCCAGGCTGTGGATTTCAGGCCTTGAGGCGGTAAATCGAAAGATTGGCTTGTCGCAAATTGTCGATCTGTCAGCCACCCCATTTTTCCTGCGAGGTTCCGGTTACGCTGAGGGTACATTGTTCCCTTGGACCATGAGTGATTTCTCGCTGATGGATGCCATTGAGTGCGGCATTGTTAAACTGCCACGGGTACCCATTGCCGACAATATTCCTGGTGGCGAGATGCCGGTGTTCCGCAATCTTTGGGAGCATATACGGAGAGATATGCCCAAAAAAGGTAGAGGCAAAGCCAAAGATTTGGACCCTAAACGATTGCCGTCGAAACTAAAGACAGCACTCGAAGCTTTGTACGGACATTACAAAAAGACCTTCGAACTGTGGCAGGACAGCGGTATTCGGGTGCCGCCCTGTTTTATCGTGGTGTGTAACAACACCGCCACATCCAAACTGGTCTATGACTACATCTCAGGTTACAACGAGACAGATGATGACGGGAACGTTACGCCTGTGCCTGGCCAGTTTGAGCTGTTTCGGAATGCTGATGCTAACGGTGAACAGTACGCCCGCCCTCGCACGTTGCTGATTGACAGTGAGCAACTGGAGTCCGGCGACGCGCTGGATAAGAATTTCCGTGAAATGGCCTCGGACGAAATCGACCGCTATCGCAAAGAGATCATCGAACGCACTGGTGACATCAAACACGCAGAGTCCATTTCTGATCAAGATTTGCTGCGTGAGGTCATGAACACCGTCGGTAAAGAGGGGCGCCTGGGTGAAACCGTGCGCTGCGTGGTTTCGGTCTCCATGCTGACCGAAGGTTGGGACACTAATACGGTTACCCACGTGCTGGGCGTTCGTGCTTTCGGTACGCAACTACTATGTGAGCAGGTCATCGGCCGTGCTTTGCGCCGTCAGTCCTATACCCTCAATGAGCATGGGCTGTTCAACGTCGAATATGCCGATGTCCTTGGTATCCCCTTCGATTTCAATGCCAAGCCGGTGGTTGCTCCACCTCAGCCACCACGGGAAACCGTCCAGGTAAAAGCCATACGACCAGGGCGTGACCATTTGGAGATTCGATTCCCCCGTGTCGAAGGCTATCGCGTCGAACTGCCGGAAGATTGCGTCGAGGCGGAATTCAACGACGAGTCTTACCTGGAACTGACGCCAGATTTGACCGGCCCATCCCATGTGCAGCAATCAGGCATTATCGGTGAACGTATAGATCTCACGGTTGAACACTTGAAAGACATGCGCCGCTCTTCCTTGGTGTTTTTCCTGGCCACTCATCTCATCTATAAGAAGTGGCGGGAACAAAGCCAGCCACCCCGCACCAACCTGTTTGGCCCGGTGAAACGCATCGTCAAGCAGTGGTTGGATAATTATCTGGAATGCAAAGGTGATACCTATCCTGCACAGCTAATGTACCTGGAGCTGGCCGATATGGCCTGTGAAAAGATCACCGCAGCCATCACCCAGGCCGAATCGAAGAAAGAACGCCCCATTAAGGCGATTCTCGATGCCTACAATCCGATAGGTTCCACTAAGCAGGTCAGTTTTAATACCTCCAAGACTGATCGCTGGGAAACTGACTCTCGCCGGTGCCATATCAACTGGGTCGTACTGGATAGCGATTGGGAGGCGGAGTTCTGCCGCGTGGTCGAATCGCACCCGCAGGTTAAAGCCTACGTTAAAAACCACAACCTGGGTCTGGAAGTGCCGTATCAGTACGGTTCCATTACCCGAACCTATATCCCGGACTTTGTTGTTCTGGTGGATGATGGCCGAGGCGAGGATGACCTGCTGCACCTGATTGTTGAGGTTAAGGGCTATCGCCGAGAGGACGCCAAGGCCAAAAAATCCACCATGGATACCTACTGGGTGCCCGGCGTAAATCACCTGAAGAAATACGGCCTCTGGGCATTCGCGGAATTTGGCGATGTTTTCCAGATGGAAAGCGACTTTGCCGACAAGATCGCGGCAGAATTTGATGCCCTGATCGCCTCCCAGTCAAGCGGAGAAAAGGTATGATTACAGGCCAATTCCACACTTTCAGCGCCCAGCCCCTTGACTTCCGGGGGCTAGCTGCCGACAATTCAATAGACATCCGCCCCTTGGCAGTAAGCCCCCTCTCCAATCCTGAGGGTGTGCCGATCCCCTGGGGCTTTCTTATTTCTGGCGCCTCAGCCAGCATGGCTGGGGGGCTCAGCCGATGACACAGCGCAGCATCGCCATCCTGATTGATGGTGGCTTCTTCCTTCGCCGTCTCCCCAGATTGGTATCAGTGGGACAATGCGAGTCACCCGATAAAATTATCTCGTGCATTCGCACTATGTGTCGAAACCACATCCGGATTCTTACAGGGGATAAAAGCCCTCGCTGGCATCAATACGTTTATCGTATCTTTTTTTATGATGCCATGCCTTACGACGGCAAGGCCCACCACCCTATCGACAACCATCCCATCGACTTCTCGAAGTCTGATATTGCCCAAGATCGCCTTGCGCTGTTCGATGCATTGCGTAAACAGCGCAAAGTGGCGTTGCGACTGGGCAAGGTCACCAAGGACAACGACTGGACCATTTCCCCCAGGCTGACCAAAAAGCTACTCAAAACCCGCCAGTGGATTGCTGCCCTTGATCGCTTAGGTGACATGCCCAACCCCGGCGATGCAGTTGCAGCAGGCAATCTCACCCTCAGCGAGGCCGAAACCCTCGGCCTGATGGAGTTGCGTGATCTGTGGAAATCCCTGGATGGCGGCACGGTCAGCCTGGGTTTGAAGCAAAAAGGTGTGGATATGCGTATTGGTGTAGACATCACCTCGCTCACACTAAAACGCCAGGTAGATACGATCATCCTGGTAGCGGGTGATAGTGACTTTGTACCGGCAGCAAAATTGGCCCGTCGTGAAGGGATCGAATTTATCCTCGATCCACTATGGCAGCAGGTCAATGTTGACCTCTTCGAACATATAGATGGCCTGCAATCCGGCTTGAAAAAGCCCGGCACCCAGCAGGCCGCCACACAAAACAACACAGTAAACGAAACCGCAGGACAGGAGAGCTAGCCCTTGGCTAAGAAACCCAAAGCCCCCCTAACCGTTGAAAACATCACCCACGATGAGGCCAAACGCCGCAACATACCCACCGCTGAATACCAATCGGTCATGGAGAAGGAGCTGCAACAGTCAGTCCGTGTGGCTTATAAGCGTCGTAATCGTGATCTTGATCCGCAACTGGTATGGCGTGGCAAGGATGAGCAGGATTGGTCAGACCTGGTGGTTAATGCACCACCACTCTACATTCAGGATAAAGTTCACCCCAAGGTGCTGATTGATGACCTGAAACGGCAAACCCAAAAAGCAGAAGAGCAATATAGCGGACAGGTAGATCTGTTTGCCGATTTTAATGGTGTGCCCAGTGGAGAGGCCAAAACCGAGTTTTACCAGCATGATCAAAACTGGTCCAATCGAATGATCCTAGGCGATAGCCTACAAGTGATGGCCTCATTGGCAGAGCGTGAAGGGCTGCAAGGCAAAGTGCAGTGCATCTATTTTGATCCGCCCTATGGCATTAAATTTAACTCCAATTTTCAGTGGTCCACCACCAGCCGGGATGTAAAAGATGGCAAGGCCGATCACATTACACGGGAGCCTGAGCAGGTAAAGGCCTTTCGCGATACCTGGCGGGATGGTATTCACTCCTATCTCACCTATCTGCGTGACCGGCTCACCGTTGCCAGGGACTTACTCACAGAGTCAGGTTCTATTTTTGTGCAGATTGGTGATGAGAATTTACATCGAGTGCGTGCATTACTCGATGAGGTGTTTGGGGAAAATAATTTCGTATCTATCATACAAGTTCAGAAAACGGGAAGCCAAGCGGCGAGCCTTCTTGCTAATACAGTTGATTTCATTGTTTGGTTTGCTAAGTCGAAAGATAAAGTAAAGTACCGAAAATTATACAATCAACGAATTGCTGGTCATGTTTCCTCAGACCGTTATGACCAGATTGAGTTGAATGATGGAAGTGAACGTCGGTTAAAAAAAGAAGAACTGGATCGCTCTATTGCATTACCAGAGGGCAAAGTTTTCCAACACACAAGTTTAATTAGTTCTGGCCAGTCGGCTACGGAACAGGTGTTCAATTTTCACGGTCGCGACTATCGTTGTGGTTCATCTAACCATTGGAAAACAACTCTTAATGGTCTTGCGAGGCTTGCACTGGCTGAGCGAGTAGCATCGGGAAAAGCAACTGTTCGTTATAAGCGATATTTAGATGATTTTTCGGTGCTTCCAATCAGTGATCGATGGGAGTCGCTACAAATTGGCACAGGGTTGATTTATGTCGTACAGACAGCCCCTTCTGTAGTGCAGCGTTGCATTTTAATGGCCACGGATCCTGGTGATTTAGTTCTAGATCCCACGTGTGGCTCTGGCACGACTGCCTATGTAGCAGAACAATGGGGGCGTCGCTGGATCACCATCGATACTTCCAGAGTTTCTTTAGCCCTAGCTCGCGCTAGAATAATGGGGGCACGTTACCCCTACTACCTGTTGTCAGATACTTACGAAGGCCAACAAAAAGAGGGTGAAGTTACTCGTAGTTTAGCCCCTTCTTCTCCTACTTACGGTCGAATCTCTCAGGGTTTTGTTTACCAGCGTGTGCCTCACATCACCCTAAAGAACATTGCTAACAACACTGAGATTGATGTGATCTGGGAACGGTTTCAACCTGAACTGGAAGTGTTGAGAGAGAAGCTTAACAAGCTGTTAGGTAGCGACTTTGAAGAGTGGCAGGTTCCCAGAATAGCAGGCACACCTTGGAGTGACGCCCAGACCAAGCTTCATGCCTCGCTGTTAAATGCAGATACAGATAAGAAAAAACAGACCGCCTTGGCCAAGCTCAATAAGGCGATAGAGCGCAACTACACTTTGGCGGATCTGCCGGAGTCGCCCTATGACCTGTGGGACAAGCAAGAGGCCATCGAGATACATAAAAAGTGGTGGGAGTTGCGCATCGCCCGCCAGCAGGAGATCGATGCCTCTATCGCTGCTAAGGCGGATCAGGAGTACCTCTACGACAAGCCCTATGAAGACAAAAAGAAGGTGCGGGTTGCCGGGCCGTTTACGGTGGAGAGTCTATCGCCCCACCGTGCATTGGGTCTGGATGAGAACGATGAGCTGATTGACCCCATGGCAGACAAAGGGGATGAGTTTGCTGATACCCAGGACTTCACCCATATCATTCTGGAAAATCTCAAGGTGGCCGGAGTACAGCAGGCCCATAAGGAAGACAAGATCAACTTCTCCTCCATCAAACCCTGGCCGGGCCATTTCATCTGCGCCGAAGGGCGTTATGTGGTAGGGGATGATGATGCTGGCATTGAACGTCGGGCGGCGATCTTTATTGGCCCTGAGTTCGGTACGGTCTCCCGCCCTGATCTGGTTTCCGCCGCTCGTGAGGCGGGGGATGCCGATTTCGATGTGTTAATTGCCTGTGCTTTTAATTTTGAGGCCCACGCCACTGAGTTCGACAAGCTGGGTCGTATCCAGGTGCTCAAGGCGCGCATGAACGCCGATCTACACATGGCGGCCGATCTTAAAGATACCGACAAGGCCAATCTGTTTGTCATTTTTGGCGAGCCAGACATCGACATCCTAGATGCGGATGATGATCAGATCCAAGTCAAACTCAATGGCGTGGATGTGTTCGATCCCAACAGCGGTGAGGTGCGTAGCGATAATGCTGATGGCATCGCCTGTTGGTTTGTGGATACCGACTACAACGAAGAGAGCTTCTTTGTCCGTCAGGCTTACTTCCTGGGCGCCAATGACCCTTACAAGGCGCTGAAAAATACCCTTAAGGCAGAGATCAACGAAGAGGCATGGGAGTCGCTCTACAGCGATACATCTCGCCCGTTTAACAAACCTTCATCGGGCCGCATTGCGGTCAAGGTAATCAATCATCTGGGGGATGAGGTGATGAAGGTATTTGGAGTTTAGGCCATGGAGTTCAGAATTGCAGATACCTTCACTGAAAGCCTGGGGAAGCTGACGGGGCAGGAACAAAAGGTTGTTAAGACTAGCGCCTTTGATCTGCAAATGGACCCATCCAGCCCCGGTTTGCGCTTTCACAAACTGGATAAGATGAAGGACCCCAACTTCTGGTCGGTCAGCGCTAACATGGATCTGCGCATTATCGTGCACAAGACCGAGCAAAGTCTGATGCTCTGCTATGTGGGCCATCACGATAAGGCATACGATTGGGCATCCCGACGTAAGCTCGAAACTCACCCCACTACGGGTGCCGCACAGTTGGTGGAGCTGCGTGAAACGGTCAAAGAGATCACGGTGCCTGTCTACAAGCAGGATGTAGTCTACCCTGCTGCCAAGCCACGCCCTTACGCCCAAATTGCCGAAGCGACACTGCTCTCCTACGGTGTGCCGCAGGATTGGGTTGCTGATGTACAGCAGGCGGATGAGGATTCCATATTAGACATTGCTGGCTATCTGCCTGCTGAAGCGGCTGAAGCATTGCTGGAACTTGCTACCGGTGGCACACCACAGGTGGCGCAGCCTCTGCCTGTTGGGGCCAATCCGTTCGATCACCCCGATGCGATGCGTCGTTTCCGTGTGATGAGTGACCTGGATGAGCTGAAGCTTGCGCTGGAGTATCCGTGGGACAAATGGACTATCTTCCTACATCCAGCACAGCATGATTTGGTCGAAAAGGATTTTAGTGGTCCAGCTAGAGTGTCGGGTTCCGCCGGTACAGGTAAGACTATCGTCGCTTTGCATCGAGCCGTCTATCTGACGAGACAGAACGCCGATGCCCGTGTGTTGCTGGCAACCTTTTCAGACATCCTGGCAAATTCCCTGCGGGATAAATTGAAGCGACTCATCAGTGAAGAGTTGCGCCTGGGTGAGCGGTTGGAGGTCTATTCGTTCAAAGAGATTGGTGTGCGCCAGTACACGGCTAACTTTGGCCGTCCCAGCTTGGTTAGCGATGAGCGAATTAAGGGCTTCATCGAGCAGGCATCCGCTATCCACAACTCTTCATACAGTCAGCGCTTCCTGTTCAATGAGTGGTACCACGTGGTGGATGCCTGGCAGTTGGATTCCTGGGAAGGCTATCGGGATGTGAAGCGGCTAGGTAGAAAGACTCGCCTGAACGAAGATAGACGCCGACACCTGTGGGATATTTACGCCGACGTAAGAGCTGCCATAAGTGGAGCGGGCCTGATTACCGAGGCGGAGATGTTCACCCGCCTTGCGGAAAAGTTCGCGACGAACAATTGCCCGGTGTTTGATTACGCCATTATCGACGAGGCGCAGGACATATCTATCTCCCAGCTGCGTTTTGTCGCAGCACTTGGTAACAATCGCCCCAATAGCCTGTTCTTCTCAGGCGACCTTGGTCAGCGGATATTCCAGCAGCCGTTCTCCTGGAAGTCGCTGGGTGTCGATATCCGCGGTCGCTCAAGTACCCTAAAAATTAACTACCGTACCTCTCACCAAATCCGCATGCAGGCGGATTTGTTACTCAATAACGAGATCATTGATGGTGATGGCAACGTGGAAGGTCGCGACGGGACAATCTCCGTTTTCAATGGTCCGGCCCCGGTGATTCGCTTGGCTGAGCGTGAGGATGCCGAGCGGGATATTGTTGCCGAGAAACTGAAAGAGTACGTCAGTGAGGGTATCGAGCCCCATGAGATTGGTGTCTTTGTACGTTCTGAAGATCAAATTGAACGTGCCGGTGCCGCCATCAAGCGAGCTGATTTGCCCATCAATGTGATGAACCGGCGCATGGAAAGTGTCGTCGGGAAAGTTTCCCTTAGCACCATGCATCTCGCCAAAGGGTTGGAGTTTAAGGCCGTGGTGGTCATGGCGTGTGATGATGACATTATTCCACTGGAATCCCGTTTATCATCAGTATCGGATGATGCAATCGATCTGGAAGAGGTTTATGACACTGAGCGCCATCTGCTCTATGTGGCCTGTACGCGGGCGCGGGATCATCTGCTGATTACTGGTGTGGAGCCGGGATCTGAGTTTCTGGATGACCTGCGTCAGTGACGCACAACGTTGCGGTAAAAACTCCCCACTTTCCACAATAACTATCTAAACTGAAAACTTTGCTTTTTCGAGCAAATAGCAGAATGAGGTAGCGGGAGATTTGGCTATATCTAGCCAAATTTCTCGGTCGTTTTGAAACCTTTTTAACGCTTCTACGAGGGCTGCTTTTTCTGGATTTCCCTTGGGAGGTTATATCTAACCAAAATTTCCAAACTTTTGACTTATTGCCAAGCCTTGGCGATGTACCGTCTATATATAACCAGAAAATAGCCGCGGCTCTGTTTTCTCATGACTCAGGGCAGCAGAATCTTCATGCCCTGCATAGGATCAACCCCCAACGCTTCGCAGTAGAGGGTGTATTCGAACACATCCAGTCTGCGCTCCATGATTTCTACCTTCTGCACAAAGGAGTGCGGCTCGTCCAACCGGCTGGCAAGTTCGCGCATGCTGATGCCTTGATCCTCCCGTGCCTGTTTCAGCCAGATGACCAGACTTGCATATTTTGGGGACGTGATAGCCTTTTGCATATGTACCGATTATTGGTACGATGGGGCGATGTACCCAAAATCGGTACATCGCGTTTTCACGTAGGGAAATCAGAATTTTTTTGTGGGGAAAGAAGATGCGAAGAGTATTGCTGATGGTTGTGAGTTTGGGCTTGTTGGCGGGTTGTGGTACTACGCTTGTGAAATATGATGCCAAGGCCTCTTACGCTATGAATGTGGCGAAGGCGGCCAATATTGATCACGAACTCAAGGATACTGAGGTGCCCCAGGAGACTGTGGCCAGTCTCAGTGATTCGGCGGCTTACGGTTTTGCCTATGCGGCATCTGGCTACAATGCGCCGGTAAAAGGATTTACGCCAGCCTCCGCTGCCACAATGAATTTTGCATTTTGGCTGTTAGCACCTGAGGCGAAGTCGGCTCGAAATCACCTGATTGCCTGGATGCCTGAAAAGCTGGCCGACAATGATCCGGTTAACCGGCTAGCCGATATTTTGCTTGAGGCCTCTCGAAAGGCGGCCCTTGAGCTGGGATATACCACCGAAGATATCATCTTTGAAAAGAATGGCCCCAAGCCAAAGATAGTTGGTGTGTCACTCCTCAAGAGTGGTGGTGATGCGTGCTCGACCAACGAGGGGCCAACCGTTTGTTGGGTTGCCTTTGGTGTGGAAAAGCCGAGGTATATTGAGCACTCCCCGGAGGTCGCCCCTATTGAGGGAGGCAATTATTTCTTTGATCCCTCCAAATCGTTCCGCAGCTATTTCATGTTCCCCAAGGAGAACCACGGTTTGGATGAACTGGAGGTCCTGCTTAAGGTTAGCCAGTACTCACCTGAGTGGCTCTATTTCTACCTGGCACCCAAGAAGGTTCGTGTTGGCAAGGAGCAACCGATAGCGATTCCCATGGTCATCCATCAAGGCAGAGTGCATTACTTTGTAAGGCCTGTAGATGGTCAGCTGGCAAGCCAAGGGGAGTAAGGGGAATGAAATTAAGCATTCTGACGATCTTACTGTTGGCCGTACTGTTATCAGCCTGTGCGCCAGAAGAAGGCGATGAAAGCGGGAATGACATCGTTCCCCAGTCACTTGAGGTGGGGCAGGCCTACAACCTGACCATTGCTGAGCATGAGGATACGACTAAGTACTATTCAATTCCGGTAACAGCCGGGAATAGCTATTCAATCGATGTAAGGAATGATCTATCCAGCTCAAACCTGATAAGCGTGCAGTTGATCTCCGATGGTTTTCAGCGGGAGGTATTGAGCAAAGGGCGCATGACTTCGTTTGATTATGCCGCGGATAAGGCAGGGAGTCTTCTGATCAAGATCGAAGGTTCTTCGCGGGCGTTCTTCCGATATCACATTACAGCACACCCTAGCGTTGATGATGGCCTGGTGCAGGATGATGCCTTGTATGAGCCGAACAATTCCAAGAACGCGGCTTATCCGGTCATTAACGGTGCGCAGTACAGTTCATCGGTTGATATGGCTGACGACTTCGATTGGTACGCACTGGATGTGGTAAGCGGCGATACGCTCACCTTATGGATCTCCAACAGTATTGACAGTGCCGGCCATCTTCACCCTCAACTCTATGATGGGCAGGGTTTGCCCCTCTCGCAGGAGTATGTGGTTTCCCATACCACAGACCTTAATGTCCAGCATGTTGTTAGCTATACCGGCAGGGTGTTTCTTAAAGTCGAGGGGCAATCGCCCGGCCCACCTTATGTTTACGATTTCAGCATGACATTGGCGGCCAGTGGTGGTTGATATGAGGTATGGCCGAGAGCAGATATTTCACTCTAGACTGCCTACTTTCCAGGATAACTATCTTAACGAGGAAAATTTTTTCTAGGCAAGATGGAAGTGTTGTTTCAGAGTTGATGTCAGCTTCGGCAATACATATAGCCGAATTGAACATGTTCTTTGAACGTTATGTGGGCCTCAGTTAGGTATTGCTTTCAGAGACCAGTGGCGTTCTGGTTATATCTAACCGAAGTTATGGTTGATCAGGCTTTTACCAGAGAGTGATAGTTGTCTGGCTACATATAACCAGATTTGCATCACGAAATTTAAGGAGGGCTGTCAGATGATCTATTTGATGTTGGCGTTGCTGCTGGGAGTCGCGGCAATCATGATGGGCCTTATAGTACTGGCCGAACGGGATAGTAAGGTGGCTGGTGATGTTAAGGATGGTCGGTAAGGTTGATACTAAGGCTCTTCAGAGCCTTAGCGCGCCTTTGCATTTCTAAAAGGCGTGATAGCCTGTCTGTTAGAGGCACTTGGCTTTATCCACTTCGGGAACGATTATGATGGAGCAAACATCAAATGCTTACTACCTATCGGGCCTCAGCGGTCGGCTGAGATTCACAGCGCTGGGTCGTAAGGAGTTGGCACCATATTTCGCTATGGCCGGTATCGATATTCGAACCATTAAAACCGTGCCGGAGTATCAGCGGGCAAGGGAGATGGCATCGCCGTACTTCACGGCCTGGTTGGAACGGCGCACAGTTGAGTGGGGTGATAGTTATCAGTTCAAATTGCTAAAAGCGGCTACCTTGGGCCGGGCTGAAGATATTGAGCAGGCTCTAAACCAACTGGATCATCAACTGGGAGGTGAAGATGGGATTGTTTAACTGGTTCTCTGGCTTGTTTGCCAGCGATACAACAAGCGATAGCCCAACCAATGTGTTCGACGAGCCAATCACTGCAATGCGTATCGTGCATGTAGATTCGCTGGATGAAAATGCGGTCAATCCGGCGACCGGCCTGCCAATGGTGGGCGGAACCGGTGGTGTGGATGTGCTTGGGAATCCATATGGTGTTGATCTACATGACCACGATATGGAGATGGGAAGCACGAGTTGTTTTGACGACCCATTTCATCACGATTCATTCAATAGTACGAATGGATGTGGAATGGATACCTTCGATAACTCCTTTGGAATCAATGACTCATTCTCTGGCATCGATAACGATTGGTGATTTAATCCGCCGGGCCAATCGGGGCACTATCGGGACACTTTTAACGGGAATGGTCGGGAATGAGATTGACTGGGCGGGAATTTAATTTATTATTTTTCATGGCGTTAGCGCGTAAGTAGCTGAACCGAAAAGAGAGGGATTCGCCCTCCGAAGGCGGGGGTCACAGGTTCGACTCCTGTCAGGCGCGCCATCTTCCTCTCAAGCCTATCGGGGCAAAATCGGGACACTACCAATAAATACCCCCTTTTCGGGGCAATGTGCGTTAAAGAAATCTTTGATGCTCATCGTATCGTATTGCCGTGCGCGCGCCATTCATTCACTTGTTTGGTTAAGAGGATAGAAGCATGGGATCAATAGCAAAAACTCCCGATGGTACATATCGTGTATTTGGGGTTTTATTTGGGTAGAGTAGAGAACAGGCTTACCGCCCCGTAGATCAAACCTATCTGTTGCCGCCCCTTTCGTCTGGCGGTGCCTCAATAGTTT
>DRKN01000178.1 GCA_011051755.1 Gammaproteobacteria bacterium | reverse complement strand
TTGGTGGAGGAGCCACCGGCGTTGTGGATAGTATGCGTCACGCTGATGGGGTTGCCAGTATAAGCTTGGCTGTCCGGGGAGCTCACCGCGCTGATGAGCAGGTCGACGTCCTGGATCACCTGTAAGGTCGTGGTTGCCACGCGGGTGTTGTTGTCCTCGTTGCTCTCGGTCTGTTGATTGGCGTAGTCGGCAATGGCTCCCAGGTAATAGGTGCCCGCCGTCAGGCTGGATGGAATAGTGACGGAGGTCGCTTGCGTGGAAGACCCTCCCCCCACCAGACTACTGATGGAACGTGAGCCGATACGGGTATCCGTGGTGGTGATGGTGGCGTCAGTGGAGAGATAATATCCAACATAAAAAGTGTTGGTGGTCTCCATGGTTCCCTGGTTGGCAATGGTGCTGTCAACTGTGATGGTCTCACCGGTGTTGACCTCGGTGCTGGATGTGGACAGCGCCGTCATCACCAGATCCGTATCGAGAACATGGAGTTGTGCGTCAATACTCCGGGTGTGCTGCGCGTCTGCAGCGGTAACCGTGAAGGTGTAGAGCTGGTGCGGTGTTGTTGTGCTGGTGCTGGCGGTAATGGTCGCAACAGCGGTTCCATCCGCTTGCAAAGTGACCTGAGCCGGCGACACGTTCATCGAAATACTTTGGTGTGGCGAGGTGGTGCTGATGGTAAACGTTGAAGAAAATCCATCAATGGAAGTGAAAACAACATCGTACGTGCGTGATTCACCAGGGCCGATCTCGTGCTTGGGCGGGGAAATCGAGAGATCAAAATCGGGATGCAAAACCTCCAATGTTGCGGTTGTGGAACTGAAAACCTGACCGCTGTCATCTGCCGCCAGAATCCGCACGAAAAAATGGCCGCGCGCTACGTTGGAGGCGGCGGTAACGGTCAGGGTTGTGGTGACCGAGCCACCCACGGGTGGGGTTAGTAGCGTATCCGCAAGATTGGCGGTGATGCCGGTATCCAGGGTGTCCAGACTGAGGCTTACCGGCTCTGTCGTATTAGTCAGGGATGTAATCGTTACTGTATAAGTGGCCGTTTCACCGGCTAAAACGCTTTGTGATAATGGCGTTAGGGTGACGGAAATATTCGGATTAAATGCCAGCGCTGTGGCAATATTCAGCCGCCCCTCGGAGAGGGTGATGCCTGACAAGGCAGGAATCTGATCGGTTGAATCCATCAATCGTGATTTCAGATCATTGATGGATAACGTGGGCACCTGATCAAGTATCAATGCAGCCGCACCGGATACATGAGGTGCCGCCATCGAGGTGCCACTGGCGTTTCGGTAACCCCCGCTGGTGCACATCGAGCAGTTGCCGGTGGGCACCGTGGAGAGTGTGTTCACGCCGGGTGCGCCCAAGTGAACCGTGTTTGCCCCATAGTTGGAGAATGTTGCGCGTTGATCATTGTGATCAGTAGCGGCCACGGAAATCACATTGGGTGCGGCATAATTCGCTGGATAGAATGAGCTGGTATCATTATTTCTGCCATTGTTTCCCGCTGCGGCGACAAATAGGACGCCGGCATTATTGGCCGCATCGATAGCATCAAGCATGGCCTGGCTGAATCCACCGCCCCCCCAACTGTTGTTGAGTATTTTAGCGCCATTGTTGACGGCGTAAATAACACTGTTTATGGCATCGCTGATGTTCCCGCCGCCGCCAGCCCCTAAGAACTTCACGGCCATTATCTGGGCGTTCCAACTAACACCCGCAACACCAATGCCATTGTTGCCTACGCCGGCAATCGTGCCGGAAACATGGGTGCCATGGCCATGGTCATCAAAAGGATCAGCATCTGTATTGGTGAAGTCATATCCATGTACATCATCGATATACCCATTGCCATCATCGTCAATGAGATTGCCTGCAATCTCTCCGGAGTTTGTCCACATATTGCCGGCAAGATCTTCGTGCCCATAATCCACGCCGGTATCGATGACTGCGATAATGATATTGGCATCACCTGTATTGTTGTCCCAGGCTTCAGGTGCATCAATATCGGCATCGAACAGTCCACCGCTCTGTTGTGTATTGTGCAGTCCCCAGAGTGAATCGAAATGTGGATCGTTGGGTGTGAGAAGCGCGCGCACTTCATAATTGTATTCAACGAATTCAATGTCTGGTCTGGCGGATAGTGTGGCCAATGCCTGCTGTAGATCAGTTCCTTTGGCCAGTTTTATGTGCCACCAATTATCAAAAGCGGATTGATTGCCGCTTTGCACGCCTAATTTTCTGTTATTTCTAATCGTGTTAAACGGTTTGGCGGAGAGTATGTCAATGGCTGTTGATGAAATGCCAATGCCTGACAAATGATCAACGGCATTCAATTTATTTGCCGCTGTTATCGTCTTAAATTTGACTAACAGTTCATCCGCTTTGTATTTAATTTCTTTTTTAGCGCTATCAGCCTGTACAGCTACAACAGAAGATTTGACCGCCTGATTATCTGGCATTACCGCTATCGCCATGGTGCTAATTATCATCAGAAAAACAGATGCGATAATCGTGTAAAAGGTGGAGTTTACTGAGGTATGCATGATGCCACTCTCCTTGTTATCGGCCTCTAAAATACAAACAAAATTGCCAAAGAAAGTCCGGCAACAGGCCTTTTATATGGTTGTCTGTTAAAAAATATTTTGATAATAAACTGTCCTGCAGCAAGCTATCTCTCTGTGCTCGACTTTCGCTACGCAAAAGCGGGGTATTATACCGTCAGTTCAAATGCTTAGGCGTTTGAAATGCTTAGACTTTTGAATAAAAGGCCTGCGCAGCAAGCTGCGGGGAATTCGACCCGAGGAGATTGAAAATTTGATGTGACTCAGTCCTCAAATTGACGAATATTTGCTTTATTTTCCATTAATTCGGTAAAAACCACTGTCTTTAGACGGTGATTTTAATGTTTTGACTCATGCATGTTTATGACGGTGCGAGGTTGATGGCTTTATTTATCAGCACCGAATGCAGTAACCCATCTATTTTAGTAGGTGATAGTTTATGTTTACGATTGTATGTTATGGGCAAGAATCTTCTGATTTTTTTGTCGCCCATATTTCCGCATCTGATGCAATGCGTCTGCATCAGATGTGATGCGCTAAGATGTGTAAAAAGAGAGGGGGTTATTCGTGCGCATGTCATCAGTGATGTGCGCTTTTGGTAACACGAATTAGAGTAGGTGAACGGTGTGGTATTGCTTCGTGGTTGCGCACTTCCTTTGGCGAGCATGGCATTTCCCGTAGGTTTTCCTTGTTCTTGTCCTTCATGATAGCGACCCAACCCGGTGTTTGTCAACGAAGTTGTCGTGTCCATTGATTATTTGATTTTGAAGTTCTGTTTTTCTATCTTCAATCTGGATACGACGACTAAATCTACCCTGATTAAAGAAGGCGTTAATGAAATCTCTACTAATAAAGTATGATTTTGCTTGATGTTATTGGCAAAAAATTTAATCCCTTCGGATTCAATTCCCCGCCGCTTGCGGCGTAGAATGGCGAGATGAGCGAATATGTCCATAAAAGTCATAATGTTACGGTATTGATGTATCACTTGGTATTTCCAGCGAAGTACAGACGTGCTGTATTTGACGATCAAGTTGATGAAACACTGAAGCAAGTTTGCTTGGATCTGAAGAGATGTCAGATCAAGTTCTTAGTCATTAAGGGGGTCAGGTTGATTGTATCATCGTTAAAATACGTGGAATGTTTTACCTAATTAAGGGGGTCAGGTTGATTGTATCATCGTTAAAATACGTGGAATGTTTTACCTAAATTCCTTTTTCTCAGATAGTAAGCGACGAATTTCTGTCGTAACCCCTTTCTTTCACGCACTTTGAGAATGATTCAACATACCCGACCCCTTTCGAGCTTCCGCACTTTGAGAATGATTCAACATACCCGACCCCTTTCGAGCTTCAACATACCCGACCCCTTTCGAGCTTTTCCGCTTCGCAACATACCCGACCCCTTTCCGCTTTCAACATACCCGACCCCTTTCCGCTTTTTATTTTCTAGCTCTCTGTGAGGATTGGTTTCAGGAAAATATCTTACGTTTTCTTCGTGGTTTTCTGTCAGTGGCTGATCTACACCCGTCAGTTGGGTGTTCCGTTTGTGACGATTTCAACGGTCTGTTTAGAAATGCCCTAAAGTTTCTCCTCCAGTTTACCGATGTCCATGGCGATTGGACCCTTGTCAGAATGGAATTCGCCGTGAAACTCCTCAATAACCTTTCGATCCGCACAAAAATCATTGCCGGCCTAGGCCTGATGCAGCTGATTATTGCCATCATCGCAGGCAGTGCGCTGGTCAGCCTTTCCAACACCCAAAAGAGTGTCGCCACCATTGCCGAAGATATCCAACCGGCGGTGCTGAAGGCGGGCGAGCTGGAACACCGCCTGGACAAGGCTAACAGTGCCCTGGGTTTTTATTTACTGAGCCATGAGGCGTCTCACCGGCAGGTCTATGCGACAAATTTGCAGCATATCGACTCGATCCTGGATGAGCTGAAGGCGTTGCCACTGGTGACGGCCAGTGCGGATATTTCGCCCCATGTTGCGGATATTGCAGGGGATATTGCACGTTACAAGGCCTATCAGGAACGCATGATCGAGCTGGCGGAGCAGCCCGCCAAGAATATTCCGGCGCTCGCCTATGCCGCCGAGCACATCAATCCACTCAGCCAGCAATTGCTGCAACTGCTCAGCGGCATGATTCAGACCGAAGGGGAAGAAGAGGCCTCGGTCGAGCGCCGTCAGTTGCTGATGGATATCGGAGGTGTTCGCTATGCCTGGGCTAATGTGATGAATGGCCTGCGCGCCTATCTGGCCTTTCGGCAGGCGGCCGCGTTACAGGAAATCGATCTCTATCTCAGCAGTGTGGATGCCGGGTTGGCGCGTCTGCAGGCCGCGGAAGACCTGCTGACGTTGGATCAGCTCGATGCTTTGGAACAGTTCCTGCCGCTGAAAGCGCGTTTTACCACCCACCTGAATCAGTTGATCGCCATTCACGGCGGTGATGCCTGGCGCACCGATGCCCACTTGATTCGCACTGAAGTCGGGCCTCTGTTAGAGGCCATTAGCAACAAGGTCGAGGCTCTGGTGGTCGAGCTGGATGAATTGGCGCAGGTGACGTTTCACGGTCTGGTGGATCAGGTGGATGCCACCCATACCCTGGTCGCAACACTGTTGTTGATGGGTTTGCTGCTGGGTGCATTGGTCATGTGGCTGATCGTGTCCACGGTGGTGAAGCCGCTGAACCAGACCCTGCAGGCATTGAAGGATATCGTCGATGGCGAGGGTGATCTCACCCGCCGGCTGGATGCGGGCGGTGGCGATGAAATCGGTCAGTTGGCGCAGGGTTTCAATCAATTCGCCGGTCTGGTGCACGGTATTATCCGCGAAATGGCGGGTTATACCGAAAGACTGAATGCGTCGGCGGAACGACTGACAGCGGTGACCGAGGAAACCGGCCGGGGTGTCGAGCAGCAACAGCAGCGCAGCGATGATGTGGTGACCGCGGTGAACGAAATGGCGGCCAGCGGTCACGAAGTCGCCAGCAATACGGGTGCGGCTGCAGAGGCGGCGCGGAATGCCGATGCCGCGGCCAATGATGGACGACAGGTGGTGGGCAAGACCATCGATGTCATCGGCAGCCTGGCACAGGCAGTGCGCCAGGCCGGCGAGGTGATCAATCGCCTGGAGAGCGATAGTGAATCGATTGGCGGGGTGCTGGATGTGATTCGCAGTATTGCCGAACAGACCAACCTGCTGGCCCTCAACGCCGCCATCGAGGCGGCCCGTGCGGGTGAACAGGGGCGTGGTTTTGCCGTGGTGGCCGATGAGGTGCGCACCCTGGCTTCGCGTACCCAGGAGTCCACTGCGGAGATTCGCTCCATGATCGAGCGCCTGCAGGGCGGTGCCCGCGAGGCGGTGCAGGTCATGGCGGATGGCAGTGCGCGAGCCGATGAGAGCGTGCAGCAGGCGGCCACGGCGGGGGTCGCGCTGGATGCTATTTCCGAGGCGGTGGCCGTCATCAATCAGATGAATGTGCAGATTGCCAGTGCCGCCGAGGAGCAGAACGCCGTGGCCGAGGAGATCAATAAATCCGTCGTGGCCATCAGCGAGATTACCGAGCAGACCGCCGCTGGCGCGCAGCAGACCGCCTCGGCCGGCAATGAACTCACTCAGCTGTCAGAGCAGCTGTCCGGCACGGTGCGGCAGTTCAAGGTTTGATCCGAAGTTAAGAATATTCCGCGTGGGCATGAAAAACCTGCCCACCTGGCTACACCAGCCCGTAGCGTGCGCCATGCGCACGATGCTTCCTGAACACGACATAATATATAGTCATCGGATTAAGAATAATCGGTTGATCGTATCTACAGGAGAATCATCCCCTCATCGCTTCACGGGATGAGGGGATTTGCAGTTTGGGCCGGGCAAAAACGGCGCGAATACAGTATCATTGCCCCCTTTTTCGGGCACCCCGGCAGATGCCGGCTGTTTTCCTGTAAGCCGCCCCGAACCACATTGGAAAGACCTATGCTTCAGCTCCGTGGCGCCGCCGCGCTTTCTCCGTTTCGTGTCCATAAACTACTGGCCAATGCGCGACAGAAGCTTGCCCGTCTGGCGACGGTTTCTGCCGAATTTATTCACTTCATCGATCTGGAATGTACCCTCGACGCCGATGGCCGGCGCGTGCTGGAGCAGTTGCTGTGTTACGGCCCGGTGAACGAGGGGCCGGGCGAGGCGGCCGGCGACGGGCAGACTCTGCTGGTGGTGCCGCGCCTCGGCACTATTTCTCCCTGGTCATCCAAGGCCACGGATATCGCCCATAACTGTGGCCTTGGCGGGGTGCGCCGCATTGAGCGTGGTGTGATCTTTACCTTCCTGAGCGCCGATGGCGCACCCTTGACGGATCACGAGCTGGCCAGCCTGCGCCCGCTGATCCACGACCGTATGACCGAGCGCGTGCTGGACAGCCTCGACGAGGCCGAAGACCTGTTCCGGCAGGCCGAACCCGCGCCGCTACGCAGCGTGGACGTACTCTGCGCAGGGAGCGGCAAGGGCCGCATGGCGCTGGAGCAGGCCAATCGCGAGCTGGGCCTGGCCCTGGCCGAGGACGAGATCGACTATCTGCTGGAGAACTTCACCGCGCTGGGGCGCAACCCCACCGACGTCGAATTAATGATGTTCGCGCAGGCCAATTCCGAGCACTGCCGCCACAAGATCTTCAATGCCGACTGGATCATCGATGGCCAGACGCAGGACAAGTCCCTGTTCGCCATGATCCGCAATACCGAGCAACGGCATCCCGAGGGCACCCTGTCCGCCTACAAGGACAATGCCGCAGTGATGGAAGGCCATGCCGGTCAGCGTTTTTTGCCGGATGCCAGCAGCGGCGAGTATGTTTATCATGCCGAAGACGTGCACATCCTGATGAAGGTGGAGACGCACAATCATCCCACGGCCATCTCACCCTTCCCCGGCGCCGCCACCGGCTCCGGGGGTGAGATCCGCGACGAGGGCGCCACCGGGCGCGGCTCCAAGCCCAAGGCCGGACTGTGCGGTTTTTCCGTGTCTAACCTGAATTTGCCGGATGCGCCACGGCCCTGGGAGACGGATCACGGCCGCCCCGGACGCATTGTCTCCGCGCTGGACATCATGCTCGAAGGCCCCATCGGCGCCGCCGCCTTCAATAATGAATTCGGTCGGCCCAACATTTGTGGTTATTTCCGCAGTTTCGAGGAAAGAGTCGCGGGACCGGATGGCGCAGAGGTGCGCGGCTATCACAAGCCCATCATGCTCGCCGGCGGCCTGGGTAACATCCGCGCCGGGCACGTCGAAAAGGACATTATTCCGCCCGGCTCGCCGCTCATCGTGCTGGGCGGTCCGGCCATGCTCATCGGTCTCGGTGGCGGCGCCGCCTCCAGCATGGCCACTGGCGACAGCCACGAAGACCTCGATTACGCCTCGGTGCAGCGCGGCAACCCGGAAATGGAACGTCGTGCGCAGGAGGTCATCGACCGTTGCTGCGCGCTGGGCGAAAACAGCCCGGTCATTTCCATTCACGATGTGGGTGCGGGCGGGCTGTCCAACGCCATGCCCGAGATCGTCCACGACTGTGGCCGCGGCGCCCGTTTCGAGTTACGTGCCATTCCCTGTGACGACCCCGGCATGTCGCCCATGGAAATCTGGTGCAACGAGTCACAGGAACGCTATGTGCTGGCCGTGGCCCCCGAGCGCCTGGCCGAGTTCGAGGCCATTTGCGAGCGCGAGCGCTGTCCTTTCGCGGTGATCGGCGAGGCCACCGAAGAGGAGCAATTGATCCTCGGCGACGGCCTGTTTGACGGTTCGCCCGGCGATGTCCCCATTGACATGTCCATGGAGGTCTTGCTCGGCAAACCACCAAAAATGCTGCGCGATGTGCAGCACAAGAGTTTTCACAAGCCCGACTTCGATACCGCCGGCATCGATCTGATGGACGCCGCCCTGCGTGTATTGCGTCTGCCCACGGTGGCCGACAAGGGGTTTCTCATCACCATCGGCGACCGCAGCGTCACTGGCCTGGTGGCGCGTGACCAGATGGTTGGCCCGTGGCAGGTGCCGGTAGCCGATGTGGCGGTGACCAATACTGATTACCAGGGCTATAGCGGCGAGGCCATGGCTATGGGCGAGCGCACCCCCATTGCCTTGGTGCACCACGCCGCCTCAGCGCGCATGGCGGTGGCCGAGGCCATCACCAACATCGCCGCGGCACGCATCGAAAAACTGGGTAGTCTCAAGCTGTCCGCTAACTGGATGGCTCCCGCCGGCCACCCCGGCGAAGACGCCGGCCTGTTCGACGCCGTGCGCGCCGTGGGCATGGAACTGTGTCCGGCGCTGGGCATCGGTATTCCGGTGGGTAAGGATTCCATGTCCATGAAGACCGTGTGGCAGGAGGAGGGCGGTGATAAAGAACAAAAAGAACGGTCAGTCACGGCGCCGTTGTCGCTGGTGATCACGGCCTTCGCTCCGGTCAGCGATGTGCGCGATACCCTGACCCCGCAGCTGCGCAACGATTTTGGCGACGACCTCATTCTCATTGATCTCGGCAAGGGCGCCAACCGCCTCGCTGGCTCGGCGCTGGCGCAGGTCTACAAACAGATGGGGCATCATCCGGCGGATCTCGATGATCCGCAGGCACTGAAGGCTTTTTTTGCGGTGATCCAGCAACTCAACGCACAGGGCCTGATCCAGGCCTACCACGACCGTTCCGATGGCGGCCTGTTCGCCACTCTGTGTGAAATGGCCTTCGCCGGTGGCTGTGGTCTCAGCGTATTGCTCGACGACCTCGGCGACGATCCCGTCGCCAGCCTTTTCAGTGAAGAGCTGGGCGCCGTGATCCAGGTGCGCCACCGCGATGTGGACGAAGTGCTGGGTTGGCTGCGCGAAGCTGGGCTGGGGCGTCACAGCCACGTCATCGGTGCCCCCGGCGACGATGACCGCATCCGTTTCCACTTCGATGGCCGCGAGATACTGGCCGCCGACCGCGCCATCTTCCGCGAGGCTTGGTCCGAGACCACCTTCCACATGCAGCGTCTGCGCGACAACCCCGACTGCGCCGGGCAGGAACGGGCCGCGCGCCTCGACAGGGCTGACCCCGGCCTCAATGCCCGCCTGAGCTTCGACCCGCAGGACGACGTTGCCGCACCCTTTGTCAACCGTGGCGCGCGACCGCGCATGGCCATCCTGCGCGAGCAGGGCGTCAACGGCCAGTTGGAGATGGCGGCGGCCTTCGACCGCGCCGGTTTTGCGGCGCTGGACGTGCACATGAGCGATATTATCGCCAGACGTGTCTCGCTGGCCGATTTTAAGGGTCTGGTGGCCTGTGGCGGTTTTTCCTACGGTGACGTGCTGGGTGCTGGTGAGGGTTGGGCAAAGTCCATCCTGTTCAACCCGCGCGCACGCGACGAGTTCGAGGCCTTTTTCCAACGCGCCGACAGTTTCGGCCTCGGCGTCTGCAACGGTTGCCAGATGATGTCCAACCTGCACCAGCTGATTCCCGGCGCCGAGTCGTGGCCACACTTCGAGCGCAACCTGTCCGAACAGTTCGAGGCCCGCTTGTCGCTGGTGGAAGTGCTGGAATCGCCGTCATTGTTCCTGCAGGGTATGGCCGGTTCACGGCTGCCCATTGCCGTCGCCCACGGCGAGGGCCGCGCCAGTTTTGCCCGCAGTGGCGGCGAACAACCGGCGCGTGACGCCGGCTTGCTGGCGTTGCGTTACGTGGACAATCATGGCCAGGCCACCGAAAGCTACCCCGCCAACCCCAACGGTTCGCCCGATGGCATCACCGGCCTGTGCAATGCAGACGGTCGTTTCACCATCATGATGCCGCATCCGGAGCGCGTATTCCGCCGTGTGCAGTATTCCTGGGCGCCGCAGGATTGGGGCGAAGACGGCCCCTGGCTACGCCTGTTCCGCAACGCAAGAGTGGCCGCAGGCTAGCTGGATTGCCCGCTTTGGTGTTTTTGCCCGGGTGAGCACTGCTCACCAGGAGAGCTTGCCATCGATGGAAAGGGTGGGCGATACCCATCCTACAGGGCTGTAGGAGCAGGCCATGCCCGCGATGGACTCGGAATGAAACACAGAGACTGCGGAGGCGCAGAGGATGCAGAGATTTTTGAAGGGGTTTTCTTTGCGTCCTCTGCGTCTCTGCGATCTCCGTGTTAATCGTTGTTGTCGAGAAAAGCACTGGTAGGGGGCGTCTACAAGTGCTTTGATCCAACCTGGGCACGAAAGCTATCGCGGGCATGGCCCGCTCCCACAAATCAGGTGGACTGAATACCATCCCGTTCGTCCGCGGTATTCTGCAACAGCGTCGCCACCGTCATCGGCCCGACGCCACCGGGCACCGGGGTAGTCCAGCCGGCCCGTTCGCGGGCGGCCTCGAAGTCGATATCGCCCACCAATCTGCCATCGATGGAAAGGGTGGACGATGTCCACCCTACGGCATCCAGCAGATATTTTTTTCCTTCTCCCCTTGATGGGAAAGGAAGCCGGCATATTTCTTGCAGTAATCAGTGAAGAATACTGTTAGCCAAGGGAGGCCGTGACAGACCCATGGTCAAGTTCTTCAAAAAAATATTCAGCACCGGCAAGGGTGTGCCTGCGGGTGGCCGGCAGGCTTCGGGCTCGATGGTGGATGAGCCGTTGGCGCTGCCGCGAATCAACGAATTGATCCAGCATTACCCCATCGGTGAAAAGGTTCGCTATTACCCGGAATTCCAGAAAGACGGTGCTCTGGATACCCTCATCCTCGGTTACGGCATTAACGGTTATTTTGTGTATTCGCCGCTGGAAATCCGCGCTACAGCGGGTGTTCTGCGCCTGTTCACGGGAGCGGAACACATTCTGATCAGCGAGCTGGAAAGCTTTAGTCTGCTGATCCCCTTCAACCCCGGCGACGACAACAAGCGCGACTATGTGCGTCGCGCCGAGCTTGGCCCGCGGGGGCCGTTCCGCCGTCACAACACCATTACCCTCACGGCCAATTCCGATGACGGTATCCTTTGTCATCTCGATACCCTGGTGCGCAGGATCATGCCCGTGAGCGGCGGCATCTACGCCGGTCATCAAGTGGTATTGCTGGATGTCATACCGAGCAGCCTGGTGCTGACCGATCAGCGGCAACACTATCGCGTCAACACCCGCCTGCCCGCCACTCTCAGTTTGCGCGATGGCGGCACCTATGCCTGCACCCTGCGGGACTTCGCCGAGCAGTCCGTACAGCTCAACCTCGAGGAAAGCGCCGAGGAGCTGGATGGACTGAGCGAATTCCGGCGCCTCACCCTGTGCTTTGATCTCGGCAGTGAGCACCAGCCCAAGTGTTTTGAGCTGGACGGCAGTATGTATCGCAAGTCGGATGGCCGTTTGGTCATGAAGCTGCAGGGAATCTACAAAAATGGCAAGCTGGAAAGCCTGGGCCTGGTGGATATTCTCGACATCAAGGCCAGTTTGCAGAGGCACCCCGCCACCCAGGCGGTTGTGCGGGAAGATACGGACGACACCTCGACTGCCAAGTAAAAATTGTCACTGTTCGCGTCGCTTTGTGGGTATTCAACGCACAAGGCGTTTTTGTCCGGGCTTTCAATTTATCCCGCCCCGTGAGGTTTTGCGGATTGACCTGTCTATAGCTTTATACCTTAGCTTGGTGTTCATGATGTGAAATCATTCACGTCAATAACCCGAAGAGATAAGCCTGGATCCGAGCTTTCCAATCAAAGATTATATCCATAATTAATTTGCGTGTTTATTTTTATAACTCAAGTTTCGGAGTTCAAAATCAACAATGCCAACGTTGTAACATATTGAATAAATTAAATATTTATCGATTAGTGTAGCTAAAAGTCGAAGTTGACGTCTGCACAACGACATGCTTTTTGCGCAAAATTTAGAGTATTGTTTTATAAGGCATTCCCGCTATTTATGCCCGCGACATTTTTCTTGCGGCCGCATAATTCACATTAAATTATTCAATTTCCATTCCTTAGTGAGCTATTTGGGTAATGACTTAATATGGTTAATGAACGCTTGCTCGTAGATAAACAACCGCTTTACTGTCGAAGGCCATATCTGGATATGACACGCGCAACAGATCGTTGCTGCCGTCCAGGATAAGTGGTGGATCAAATTTCAGTGTGCCGGGCTGATACGTGTCGAGTGTGCCGTTTTCATCCCAGTCCCCCAGGCCAAATGCATCCCCCGCAGAATCGAAAGTGAGCAGGAAATCGGCAAGAGATGGAAAGATAATTTGCGCATGAAGGTCTGGGTTCACTTCCCTTGTCACCGCGGCATGGAATTCGGCTAATGTTGAATAGGTGGTCGGTGGCGTGGAGATATTCCGTTGCAGGCGGGCAACGGTGACGGAATTACCCGGCCAGGATGATGGATGATGAGCGAGGCTGGCCAAGCCATCAATGTGTATTTTGTTCTTAACTGTCGCAGAAATATCGAGTGACGGCGCCTGGAGATCATCCCAGCGGATTAATTTATCGGTGACCAGCGTTGTCTCTCGTTCCAGTGAGTCGCGTTGCTCCGGGTCTCTGTGAATGGGAATGCGGGCAATAATACTTTCCGCGCCGTCGAGGTCATGATAGTGGTATTCATAGAGTATTTTGTAATCGGTGATCTTTCTCCAGGCATTGATGGAACCGCCGATGAATTCGGCTGGGCTGGTTGCTGTCAATTCCAAACGCAGAAAGCCATCGACCCGGAGTTGGCCTGAGTTAGTGAGTAAATCATTATGGAGTATGCTGACAATGTTGTCCGCGCTGCTCACTGTATCCGCCCACAATTGAAAACGTACGACGATATCCAAACGTCCGCCTTTCAGACTGATTTCGGCAAGTGATCCACGACGTTCGGTACCGCGCCAGTTACCAATGCCAACCGGTCGTTGCCTGACGCTGACCGTTGAAAGGCTGGGGGTGGGTACTGACGGCCCAGAAGACGGCAGGTAATGATGCAGTATGTCCAGCATATTGCTGAGAATTTGTCCGGGAGAAGGGGCGCTGTTCGCTACCAGCGACAGGGGAGCAAGCAGCGGATCCGTAGCGGCGGGCTGCCGGGTAATGTCTTCATGAGGCGGAGGCACAGGCTGTCGGTGAAACATGGAAAACAGGGAAGGCATGTCTGCGGTCTGACCTCGTGTTGCATCACATCTTGATTCAAGTCCGGTGCTGCTTCGTGCGCTGCATATTTTTAAGCGTAGGATAAGGAACTGTCTTTATCCAGAAATTGTGATAAAAAATTTGGGTGATAATACCGCTATCAATAATTCATGAATGTGGCTTCCTGCAAGGCCAGCAGATGCCTGCTTATTGTCAGGTAAAGACTGCCATGGCTAGGGATTTGTAGAGGTTGTTCAATCGTGGTTGTGGCGTATTCTGGCAAGGTTTAAGTGATATGAACGGGAAGGCTTAATCTCTTTGATGATTTTGGATTGTCAGCGAATAACGTAATTTTGAGTTCATTGTTTTATTTTCGTTGCACTGGTTAATCGTACCTTACTAGTGGATGTATATGTTTGTCGTGAGTATGGATTGAATGGTTGGTTTTGTGATTGTTTATATGTTTAAAATTCTGTTTTTTAGTCGTGGTCGAGTAGTGGTTGTTGGGTATGGACTTTGGGGGAAATGGCGCGTTAGCCTTTGATGCATATATCTTGAGCAGATTTTCAAGCACCGATTCCTAAACTCTTACCCCCAAGCGATCAACTTGGCGAGAGTGCTGGCCCGACTTTAGAGGACGTGGACATTCGCAAACCTAAACAAGTAACAGTGACTGTTGTCGTCGGTGACGGGTGCTTGTATTTCTGCTGTGCCACACATTCGCAAGGAGGTTGAGGAATGAATGACGCCATCAGCACGGCGCGTCGTCTTTTACAGCAACATACCAAGGCGCTGCTGATGCGGCGTAATGTCGTCGCGACCGGTGTCGGTTATAAAATGGTGCATGGCAAACGCACCACGACGCTGGGCATCATCTGTTCCGTAGAAAAGAAGCTGCCTGTCAATGCTTTGTCGGCTGGTGATCGGGTGCCGCCACAGCTGGACGGCATTCCTGCCGATGTGATTGAAACCGGTTGCATCCGTGCCTGGCAGGCACCGACCGGACGTTTCCGGCCTGCATCCGGTGGGGTGAGTGTTGGTCACAAGGATATCACCGCCGGCACTCTGGGTTGTTGGGTGCGCCGTAGTGGCGAGTGGGTGATTCTGTCCAACAATCATGTCCTGGCCAACAGTAACGAGGCCGCCATTGGTGATGCCATCCTGCAGCCCGGTTCTCACGATGGCGGCATTGACCCGGCAGATCAGATTGCGGTGCTGAAGGATTTTGTTCCCATCGAGCTTGCGGGTCTGCCCGATAATTCCAGTGGTTGTTCCGTTGCCGGCGCTATTGCAGCATTTCTGAATGCCATTGCCGGCACCCTGGGTAGTGATACCCGCCTGCGGGCCGTGAGTGCACGAGCCATTGGGAAAAATCGGGTGGATGCCGCCATTGCCAGCCCGTTGCGTGAGGAAGATGTCACGGCGGAGATTATGAATATCGGTGCTATTCAAGGAGTGATCAGTGGTGATCTGGGGATGGCGATAAAAAAGATGGGCCGCACCACAGGCTTCACCGAGGGTGAGATTCAGCAGGTGGATGTCACCGTTAATGTACAATACGGTGGCGGGCGCAGCGCATTGTTCAAAGATCAGCTTATGGCTGGTGCGATGAGTCAGGGAGGCGACAGTGGTTCTGCCGTGTTGGATACGCAAAACCAGCTGTTGGGCCTGCTATTTGCCGGCAGTGAGCAGAGTACAATCATCAATCGCATAGAGCATGTTTTTTCAGCGCTCGACCTGACGCTATGAGCCGTGGGTTACGAGCGTTGATGCTGGCAACGGCAATCCTCTGTGCAGGGAACGAGGCACTGGCCATGGCGGCATCCATTTTTGATGTTAAATCCAGGTATGAGCCCAGGCTTCTGTCTCTGCCCGGCGTGATCTCCGTCGGTATCGGCCGGGCTTTCGATGGCCGCACGGTGATTGTCATCGGGGTGGAAGACAAGGCCAGTGTGGAAGATCCGAAGTTGCCCAAGCAGTTAGAAGGCTATCCCGTCCGGGTCGATGTCATCGGGCCTGTGCGAGCGCAGTGACAGCAGGTTGGCTCGGCGATTTTGATCCGGTTTTTATTTTTCGTAGTAATCATGCGAAGCCAAGCAGGGTGGCCACAAAAAACCTGCCCACCCTGCTTTGTTTTTGGCAATATTGCCATTTCCGGCAACCTCTATTGTAATCCAGCCCGTCGTGATTACACTCATCATCAATGAATGGTTACATTCATTATCGGTTAGTGCCACCCTGACATGGTGATAAGCATTAATACTTAAAGGACTAAAAACTTAAAAACTAAGGAGATTTCAATGATGACATTTCGTTTTATACCGGGAAGTATTGTTTGCGCCTCATTGCTTGTTGTTGTCAGCATGGGGAAAGTGAATGCAGCAGGTGATGTTGAGACAGTTTTTAAAGACTCCAAAAGTGGTAGCGCAGTTCAGCTTGGGAAGATTTCTGTCAAGCGCGGAGGCGTTGAGCAAAGAATTGCAGGCGCATCCTCTTTGTCAGCCGCGCTTAAAAGTTGTACGTTTAGTACGTCCCAGGATATGGATTTGGACGAAACTAACTATCGGTGGCACGACGAAGATGTTGATAGTGCGTTCGCTGATCCAAACTTTGCTGGATACAAACTTCAATCCGCGAAATTATGCATTAAATTTACAGATGTTGATTTCTACAGCGCCACTGCATACACCCCTGAATTAGATGTGGTTCAGTTTGGGAGTACAGTCCTGGATATTCTCCGCGGAAGTGATAAAGAAACCCGTGAGCAATGTTGGGATGTGAAGTCTCGATTGCAGGAAAATGCTGGGCCGAATATTCCTTTTATTGTTAATGTTGATGCCGCCCATAGTCGTAATTATTGGGCGGTCTATCTCCATTATGCGAAACTGACGACTTGTCATGTTGGAGATTTAGGCGTGAAGCCGTTGCCATTTTCTATAGAGAAATAAAATCCCGCTATTTTTTGAATGCCCTGTCAAGCAAGCCACCGGTTGTCCGGTGGCTTGCTGTATTTGTCAGTATCAGTATTGGGTGTAGTTCCTTTAGAACGACGAGATTCATGATAAAAGATCTACATACCCGCGCCAGAAAAGGTGTAATTTCTCTTTTTCGATGCTTCCTTATGGTGTTTCCAATCGGCATCGAAATCACCACTTGATTTCAGTGATCGTAACTTCAAAACAGATTCAGCACCTTCCAAACTCCAACGTGCTCCAGTAATATCAAGGCGGTCATTAATAAGGTGGCGACACGCACCTTCAATAACGCCAGTAGCAATGGGATACCCAAGCTTCAGTGCGCCGCCATACTGTAGCCGTTCTTTATTGTTGAGCAAATAATCAGCACACTTATCAATATTCTCCCTGTTGAATATCGCTTGTTTCGTCGCGCTGATACGAAGCCCTTTGGCGACTTGAGCACATTGGCCGTTGAGGATATTCACCGCTTTTTCTGCGGTATTGGAGTCTGACCCTAATACTCCCAGGTGGGCGTGTCCCCCAGGCTATAGGCCCCGGCCCGGTGGCTGTGGCCGGAGAAGGCGAAGTCGATCAGGCCGCTGAGCAGGTAGTCTTCCACGAGGGTATGGCGGTT
>DRKN01000177.1 GCA_011051755.1 Gammaproteobacteria bacterium | reverse complement strand
TTCGAGAATGACCTTCACCGGCATGTCGCGCAGCAGGGATTCCATGGGCCCCTTGGCGAAGAAACCGTCCAGGAAGGCGGGGCTTTGCAGCTCGGCCAGTATCTTGGGGGCGATGCCGCCGCCGATATAGACGCCGCCTGTGGCCATCATTTTCAGGGCGAGATTGCCCGCCTCCACGCCGTAGAGGCGGGTGAACAGCCCCATGGCCTGGGCGCAGCTGGGACACCGGCCCCGGGCCGCGGCCTTTGCCAGGGCGGCGGCGGGATCGCCTTCCTCCATTTGCCGGCGCAGGTCGGGGGGCGCTTCCTCGCGGCTGCGGTGCAGCAGAAATTCATGGATATTCACCAAGCCCCTGCCGCTCACCAGTTGCTCCCAGCTCACCCGGGCCTGGTTCTTCCCCATGTATTGCAGCAGCTCGATCTCCAGCTCGGTGGTGGGGGAGAAGGCCGCGTGTCCGCCTTCCGTGGCAAAGGGGATATGTCTGCTGCCGTCCCAGAACATGCCGGCCTCTCCCAGCCCCGTGCCCGCGGAGATGATGCAGCGGTTTCCCGAAGCATGGGGGCTGCCGGGGTTCAGGGTGAAGAAATCCTTTTTCTCCAGAGCCTGTATTCCCCAGGCGTTGGCTTCGAGATCGTTGATCAGCCACAGCCTGCGGGTTCCAAGCTTCTCCCTCAGTGCCTGCGTTTCCATGGTCCAGGGGAGATTGGTGGTGGCACAGCGGCCGTTGAGCACCGGGCCTGCCACGCCAAAGGCGGCGGCATCGGGCCGCACGGCGTGTTTTTTCAGAAACAGGTCCAGAATCTCGTCCAGGGAGGCATGCTCGCGGCTTGCATAAGTCGTACGGCACAGCACTTCTATGCCCTTGAGCGCGGAAGCTTCCGCAAAGGCCAGTGTTGTCTTGGTGCCGCCTATGTCACCTGCGAGAATCTGCATGGGTTTTCCCTGTTATCGAGCTTGGCAGTGTATCCCTGTTCATCCATTGGTGCATTGTCACAGGTCAGGACTTTGCCCGGTAGCTCGGGGAGGCGGTATGCTAGAATCCTGCTCCTGCCAGTGGTTCGCCATTCAGCTTCCCTGGCTGCATTGCCCAGGTGGCGAAATTGGTAGACGCAAGGGACTTAAAATCCCTCGGTGGCAACACCGTGCCGGTTCGACCCCGGCCCTGGGCACCACTTACCAAGAATCAATCACTTACACATACCACAACATCCCACAACATTCCCCAACAAATACGCGCAACTGATTGAGTTGCGCGGGAGTTTTCTGCTGCTGTACTATCCACAAACGCAAACAATCGCCAACATTGTCCGTTTGGTGCGGGCGACAATAGGGCGACAGGTCGGGCGACAGTGGAGGGGGTATGGCGAGTATTCGCAAGCGAGGGGATCGTTGGCAGGTTCAGGTCAAGGTGGGCGGCAGACGGAAGTCAAAGACGTTTGCCACCAAGGCGGCTGCCGTTGCCTGGGCGCGTGAAACTGAAATCGAGCTGGAGGATGCCATTGCCGGGAAGATACCGAACAAGACGTTCGGTGATCTGTTGCGCCGGTATTCGATGGAGGTGACGCCAACCAAGCGAGGCGCGGCGCGTGAACAGAAGTTCATCAACCGGTTCCTGGGTAACAAGGCGCTGGCTGATTTGTCTCTGCGTGAGCTGGCGCCGCGGCATATCGCCGCCTGGCGGGATGCGCGGTTGCGCGAGGTCAGCGGATCAACGGTATGCCGGGAGATGAACATCTTGTCTCATGCGTGCCGCGTGGCGGCGCGGGAGTGGGGCTGGTTGCGTGAGTCGCCAGTGTCCCTGGTGTCGCGTCCGAAGGCGTCACCGCCGCGGCACAGGCGGCCGGCAGAGGATGAAATCGAAGCGTTGCGGATCGCGTCCGGGTATTCGGATGATGTGCCGCCGGTTGAACGGCAGCAGCGGGTCATTGCCGCGTTCTTGTTTGCCATCGAGACGGGGATGCGGTGCGGGGAGATCGCCGGGCTGCGGCGTTGTGATGTGCATGAGCGGCATGTGCATTTGCCGATGACGAAAAATGGCTCCGCACGGGATGTGCCGCTATCTTCCAGGGCCCGGGCGTTGTTGGATCATGTGATGGAGGCGACGGATCCGCCGGATGTGTTCGGGTTGACGAGGCAGAGTATTGATGCGTTGTTCCGCAAGATGCGGGACCGGGCGGGGATCGTTGATTTGCACTTTCATGATTCGCGTCATGAGGCGGCCACGCGGTTGTCGAAAAAGCTCGGGGTGATGGAGCTGGCGCGAATGCTGGGGATTCGTGATCTGAAGATCCTCAGCCAGGTGTATTACAACCCGACCATCGATGAGCTTGCGGATCGACTGGATTAGGCGGCGTCACGGTGTTTTTCCGCCCAGGCGATCACTTCCTTGGCTTTCCACAATGGCTGTCCTCGCTTGCCTGATTCTGTTGGCAGGCGGATCGGGGTGGGGAAGCCTGGTAGTTTCGTTACCCGGTCCCGCACGTTGTTGGGGTTTCGTTTGAGATAGGCCGCGATTTCACGGACAGACCACAGATCAACGGTGATCGGGATCTGCGGCTGTATGAGTTTCAGTAGTTGTTCGATTTCGGTCATTGGTTTTGCCGTTTTTTGCCGGTATTCTCGGCTTTTTGCTGTTTTACCCTCTCAAATCGAGAGAATATGGCCGTCTAGTCCGCAATATCCGCATACTAGGCGGCGATTTTCCACCTAATACTCTGTTATATTTCATGAAGTTTCAGACAATAAATTTAATAATCATCGGCTTTGTTGCTGGAGCAGTAAGCTGGGCTGTCGTATCGATAGTTTCTGATAAATTTGAGCCATTTGACAGTAGTATTGGTTTTATCTCTGGTCAAATAATTCTATCGTCTATTGCGTTTTGGATAGGCTACAAAAAAAGAATCATTGCGTTGTTTATCTATTTGCTAACCAGCTACTTGGGAATGAATGTTTACGCATATGTCTTTGGAAGTTCAGAACAAAAAGCATGGATATTACTTGGAATGTTTTCAGCATTATTCCTTATGTTTTTTCCGTTGTTGTCTGGAGTAATTGGTAAAATAATAAATACCGTACAATATAAATATAACAATCGCGTCAACTCGGACGGCTAAAAGCATCGTTCGCTATCGCTCGCAATGCTTTTAGCCGCCGGTTACGCGAAGCGTTATGTGTCTGCGCACTCACGCGCATAGATCATTGCTGCAAAATTCATCACGTCCACCACATCGCCCTTCTCAAGATGTTCTTGCAGCATGTGGCGCAACTGTTCAATGTTGCACTCGTCAGGATTCCACCAGCCGCCACGCCCTTTTAGTCTGGCGACTCTCAGTTTTTCCTTCATCGCAATAGCTGCGTACGCCACCAACCTATCATCAGCGGACTGTTCGGTTATGTCATGGTCGGCTGTCATTGCCATATTCCGCAGCGATTCCATGTCCAGGCGCACAAATTCTTTGGGTTTCATTTTTCTATACCTCTCAACAAATAACACATAACAAGCTCATCCAGCGGACTCCGCTACGCTGTGCCGCTGATGTTGATCGTTATGGCGCTAATGCCACCCTTTGCCTTCGATGCTGATTTTTTCAGCTGTAGTCTTTGGTTCGCCGCCGTAAATATAATCTAGAAGCTCTCGAAGCTCCTGCGCTCCATAATGCGCGCCTGGGCTGTTCTTGCTGGCATTAGTTCCCCATCCAAGTTGCTGCTCAACAAACCTAGCAGCACGTTCACGTGGTATCGCCATAACAAGCCGCTCAACCGGACGCTTCGCGTCCTCGCGGCTGCTGGTTTCTGCGTTCTGTTCGTCGGTCATCGTATTCTCCAGTTCAGTGCAAACGCCGGTTAGCTAAATCGTTATACGGCATCTACCGCTATCGTTTGGCGCGAACATTCCACGCATCTATGGCCGCCATCGCTTCGCGCAGGTGGTGATCCTTGTTGTCGTGGTCGCCACTTGATTGCGTGTGCATTTCTGCACCGCAATCGCTGCATTCGACCCAATACGAGGCCGTCCATGTGTTCTGTACGATGATATCGTCGCTTCCGCAAAACGGGCACTTCTCAACATGATCGTTTTCGGTTATTACAGCGTGGAAGATGCCATTTTCAATATTAACTTTCATCGCTTTATCTCGGTGTTATATGGCTAGTAAAGGTTCTCAGAGTAAAGCGTTCCGCCATTTGTTGTGTCGCCCCCGCATCGGTGAATGATCTGGTGCGCTCTCTCTGCAACGCCCCAAGCTTCTGTCCTTGTCATAAAACGGCGTTTATTATCCAGAAATCCTTGTTCCCATTCCGCTCCATCGACATCATCCCCGACTTGCGCTCTCATGATCTCGTCCCAATGACGAACGCCAGCGATAATGTCGCCAGTTTTTCTATTTCTACACGCTGCACAAACAACTTTTCTCATACTGCGTTTTTGTCTGCTTGGATTGAATCCTTCCATCCAATCATTGTATTCCTCTGTCCCCACGTTATATGGGCAGGGCGTGGTTTTTAACGCATGTTCTATTGAGCAAACAAGCGAATGCCTCGATGCATCAAGACTTTTAACTACTGCGTCAATAAATGCCTTATAGCCTTCATCTCTAATATCTTCATTCATTTGGTTTTGCCTTTTACCATTCCAGTTTTCGAGATGGCTCAATGTGCCCAGGCTCATTATCAATCCAAATATCTATTTCATATCCCGCTCTTTCTGCTGCCCGCCGCTTGTACTCATCTCCACAGAAAACAATGGGGAGATTTCCTACAGGCGGGCGTTCATCTTCTTTTCTTCCGGTGACAACAACAACACCATGACCACACTTGACAGCGTGAGTAATAAACCCAAACCAGAAAACCGGGTCTGCTGTAATTGTTCCGTCATAGTCAATTCCAATATCCATGCATCACCATATAACAAGCAAGTCGTGTGGACGCTCGTACCTCGCGCCGCACACTTCAATCGTTATAAGGAATCGACAAGCCCCGATACCCATCGGTAATTAATCGGCTGGTATCCGTTACATGTTGAACGAGCAAAACGCGCTCCACAGTCTTTGCACTGGTGGTATTGCGTAGCACCTGTATCTTTCACGAGTTGCCATCTGTGCCAAAGCAGGCATTTATTTGGCGGCTCCATCTTCATCTTTTTCATCGATAAAATTCCTTATAACAAGTCATTTAACTCAGACCGCGCAAAAAATGCGCGGCTGGTTAATTATGTCGTTAGCCTTCAAAACACTTATGTGACGGACTTAACCAAATTGATTTGTCATGTTTCCATTGCCGCCACCCCAATGAAAACAAATGTTTCTCAAGCTCTGCTCTTGTGGCCCCAACATATCTCCCAGTAACACTATTCCTGCGTATATAATCATCATCTTGTTCGCGTAGGGTTATCTCACCCAGCTCAGTGAACTCCAACACCTCATCTATGTCCGCTGTGATTGCTCCAACCCCCGGAACGATTACCAATTTCATTCTGCCATCCAATACTTCAACTTCACGGATGCCATGATATTCTAACCTCCACCAACGACATTTTCCGTCATCACCCATTGATGGTTCAGCAGGGACTGAACAAACATCACGTTTCCTGTCAAAATAAAAACAGTTGCAACAAGCCTTGTCTATTTTAGGGCTAACAATGCGCTGCACACTGACCGCCGGGGCGTCGGCGGTAGTGCTTACTTTATTGGCTTCGTTCTCAGTCATAGGTTTCTCCTCCTTTCGTGCCACCACCCCGGCGGCAGGTGAGCTTTGCCGTTATGTTTCAATATGCCTAGCCGTAAAATTCGGCAGCGCTTCCATGTCAACAATCATCCGCGTTTTTTCTGGCCCATCTTCATGCTCATGCAGAGCAATAGTTAATGGCCAATCTGATTCCCATCCGTCATGGCTTGAGTAATAATCATCGGCAGCCTCTTGTGCGATATAATCAGGGTCTTCGTCAATATCCCAGCTTGTTTTCAATTCGTAGTAGCTGTCCTCGCAGTCGTCAATTACTCTGTAATAGATTGTTTTTTTACTCATGATTTAATCTCCAAATCTGGGGTTTCAACTGATGTGGCCAACGCAATCGGCCTCACCCAGACTGGCTGCGCATTGAGTGTGAATGTCTGCCCGCTCCAGGCCAGCAGCAGGGTCTCACCCATCACCGATGCGATTGCCTGGGCGGCCGGTGACGACAATCACTGTGTGCCCGCACTTTTTTGCGCTGTCGATCAGTGCATACCAGAGCGCTGGATCGGTCGTGATGGTCCCGTCGTAGTCGATGCCGATTATCACGATGCGCCCTCCTGGTCGATGCCGAGATCAGCCGCCGGGCAATTCGGTGTATGGATAATTTCGTCGGAGAGGTGCTCGCAGTAGGTTGAGCACATGTCCCTCGCCCATTCCTCGAATACCGCCAGGCGGTCGGCCAGCTGCTCCAGCAGGGCGGCCATTTCTGGGGCGGCGGCCACCAGCTGCGCATTGGCATAACATTGCTCGGAACGATGCAAATAGATTGGCATGGTTCCGACGAACCCATGGCCGCCTTGTTGATTTATGTGCCAGCCATTATCAACAGCGAACAGCACCCATGGGCCTGGTGTGGTTACTTGGCGCAGTGCCGCCAGTTTGCGGGTGCGAAGGCTGCTCTCGATATAGACCTTGGCGCCCTTTTTCAGGTATTCCCCGGCGATTTCCGCCAGGCGGTTGAAAAACACCACCCGGTGCCACTCGGTGCGTTCCTGCTGTTCACCGGTCTGCTTGTCCTTCCAGGTGTCCGATGTGGCCATGGTGATGTTTGTCACCGCGTTGCCGCTGGGCATGTAGCGGGTCTCCGGGTCTTTGCCCAGGTTGCCAATGAGTATGACCTTGTTTATGCCTCTTGCCATTATTGATCCCGTTTGTTGTTGCCGCGCCCGACGGCGCAGAATTTGCCGAATGCCATGGCCACGATGAGGGCCAGGGCGATGATTGTTGCTGTCGTCATCAGGCCGCCTCTGGCGGTTCCGGCAGCCGTGTGTGCATGTACTGCCGCTTGCGGCGCGGGAATGGAACGATGGCTGTATTGCCGTGCTGTTCGGTGCGCAACCGATGGCGCTTCGCCAGCAGGCCATCGATGAACCAGGGGCCTGCCGGGTGAATGCTAGGCGTGCGTCCGGTGGACTCATACACCCTTCGCGCCCAGGCTATGCGGCGCTGGCGATTGCGTTCTTCCAGCTCGGCGGCGCGGTGTAATTCGCAGGATCGAGTGTCCCTGCCAATTTCTGCCCGGATGGTGCCATCGAATGGCAGATACAGCCTGGCCAGGCGTTTGTGCAGGGGGGGCGTCTTTGCCATGTCTGTGTCCTCCGGTTCGCTATCAGGTGAGGCCGTGTTCGGTTTTGCCGAGATAGGTTTTGATGTCGGTCGCGCCAAGCAATTTGTCGCTCATTTCCATGGCCATGCCGTGTTCAATGTTCCGCAGGCCGATGATGTGATAGCTGATCATGGGTTTGTCATCGGCACGGATGGCGATGCGGCAACGGATAAATCGTTGATTGAGATGCGGGAACGGGTGGCAGATGAATACCATTTCTCCCGGCAATGTGATGGTGGATTTCACCTCCACTTTTTCCAGGGCGCTCTTTTCGCTGCCGAAGTTTTGCACCACGGAGGATGCCTCTCTGGCCATGCTGATATTGAGCCGGCGAACGGCGTTGATGGCGTTCTGGCTCGAGAGGTTTTCGCCGTCCTGGTCAGCGAAACGGATAAACGGTGCCCAGTCGTGATACCAGTCGATGAATTGTTGCTGGGTCATGGGCTGGCTGTTGCTTTCAAGCAGGGCGGCGTATTCCGGCGTGGGTTCCATTTTCAGCGTACCGGTGTGGTCGCCCCACAGGGGATTGACGTCGTCTCCATGGTCGAATATACAGGTGGCCTGCATCTGCTTGCTGTCGATATAGATCACGCTGTCATCGGTTTTGTTGTCGTTGACGTAGGTGATGAACGATTCCACGTCGTCTGTGCTGTAGCGGTTGCGAAAACGCATGGGCGCGGCGCCATAGGGTTCCAGCGATTTGATGGAATGGCTGGTTGGCACGATGCGTGCCGGAATGTCGGTGTCGAGGTTGTCCTGAGTGAGGGCGGCCATATCGCGGATGGCCTCGATGGCAGAGCGGTCCATTATTCAGTCTCCTGTTTCTGGGTGTTGAATTCGAATTTGCCCTGGGTGTCAGGCATGAGTGACAGGGCGCCGCCACGGCAGACGTACAACGGCGTTTCGGTGGCGTCCTCCTCGACCAGCTTTCCGCGGGCGGTGGGTTTGTCGTATTTGAGCTTGTGGGTCATGTTGACCTGGTTGGATTCGCCGATTTGTTCCAGTTTCAGCTCGATGATGACCTTGCCGATGCGCCCCTGGGTGACGACGCCCAGGGCGGTGTCGCGCAGGGCTTTGTCAATCTTCTGCATGAAGATGCCTGCGTCGAGGTCGTTCAGTGTGGTGTTGATGTCGGTCATTGGTTTCTCCGTTGGCCGTGGGTTATCGAAAAACAGCGACGATCACAGCCAGCACGTAGGCGGTGAAAAGGATTACGCAGTCTGTTCTGTGGCTTGTGACTTTCATCTCCGTTCCGGGGTGATTCCGCTGTTGGGATAATAATAGCCATTGGCTTTCGCTATTGTCAATAGCCACTGGCTATATTTTTTTGTGACCCGAATTCATTTGACCTGCATCAATTCAATTGCCGTGGAAAAAAACCCGCGCCTGTAGCATCATTTGTGTGGCTCAAACCACGCACAGAAGGAGGGATTATGTCGTTGACAGACGAGGAACAGGAGAAAATAGCGGCCATCAAGCGTCAGGTGGCCGAGCAAAAAAGGCGAGAGCGTGCCGAGCAGGAAAAACAAGCGCGGGCGCTGCGGGCCCGGCGGAAAAAAGCGCAAGACGGAATCCATCGCGGCGCCCGGCGTTTTACCCTGGCGGATTTCTTTCGGTTCCGCTACATGGCGACGCCGGACATCGTGACGGGATTGTTCGTGGTGTTGCTGGCGGCCATCATCGTGGGCGCCGTGGTGGTGCCTGGCAATACCGCGTGGTATGTGCGGGTAGGGGTGGCGGTTATTTCAGCAATATTGCTACGATTGATAATGGAGTTATCAGTTGTGCTGTTCTCAATCAATAATCACCTGGCGGAAATTTCTGAAAAGCTGGACAATAAACATGTGTGAAAATCAAATGAAGTGGTTGCTGATAAGCATCGCTGTGTTTCCTGCGGTATTGAATGCGGCCGTTTACAAGTGCAAGGCGGATGGCGAGACGGTGTATCAGGCATCTCCCTGTGCGAAAGGGGGCGAGGAAATCCGGGTCAGGAGCACGCCGGCATCAGTGCCGGCACGGCGCATTGATGACCGTGGGAATGACAGGCCAGAACCTGGCGGCACGAAAACAACCCGGCATTCTGAACGGGCATACCTGGCGCAGCTTGAAATAGACAAAAAGAACCATGAAATCGATAAACACAACAAGAACATAAAGCGCTATCGAAGGATGATGCGCTCTGAATTGGCGGCGTTGAAACGAAAAAAGGGCTACGCAAGAAACAACCTGGCTGGAGCTACATGGGAGCAGAGTATTTCAACGGAAATGAGAGCGGTGACGGAAAAATATCAACAGATGATCGATTCTGAGAAATACGACATTGATGCGCTGAAGGATGAAATAAAAGAATTGAGGAAACAGTTGTAGGAAGATTCCTGCAATTTATGGCGACATTTCAACAAGTGCATGCTACAGGACGACGTTCCGGGCATGCTGAAATGGATGTCTGGTGATTGCGCAGTCCATTATCGAGGGCTGTGCTTATTGGTGGTGTTGACGCGCTTGATTCAACCGTGATGCAAATTTTTCTTCGGTCATTCCAAGTCCGTTATCACCTGTCGCACCACGCCGCTGATTACCGCGTCCGGCCCCATTTGCATGACGGGATAGCGCGGGTTTTCGGGTTGCAGGTAAGGGCGTGTGCCGTCATAGATCAGGCGCTTGCAGGTGGCCTCCGTGTCATGGTTCTGGCGCACGATGACGATGGAGCGGTGCTTGGCCTGTGTATCCGGGTCAACGATGACAATGGCCCCGTCAGCAATCAGGGGCGTCATGGAGTCGCCCTGGATGCGCAGGGCATAGGCGCGCGGCCCGACCTTGGCCGTGGTCACGACCCAGTCTTCTGCATCACCTGGTTCAAAGTTCTCAACAATCTCGGCCCAGTTTCCCGCCGTGGTGCTGGAGACAAGCGGCACCCGGCCAAGAATCGGCGGCCCGTCTTCAACGCCATAAACGGGCGGTGTTGTGGAGGGGTACATCATGCTCGTTGGTGGTGGAATCCTGGCCTCAGACTTGGCTTCCGACAGCAGCATTTCGCTGTCATCGTTGGTGTTGTCCATTGGAATGTCGAACCAGCCTTCTTCAAGGCCAAAACATGATTCTAATCGGGATGCATAACTATCGCTGAGGCTTCTCGGGGTTTTTCTTCCCTTCCCCAGATACTCATTTGCTATTTGGCTCAAATATCTTGGGTTTGCATTTCCGCCAAGGCGTTTTGCCATTTCTTCAAATGTGTATTCCTTGTTCAACAACCTGAGTCTGGCCGCCCTGTTCCTGATTTTTTTTATTCCCCTCATTCCTAAATGGTAGCCACGGGCTATTTCCAAAGGAATATGCCATTGGCTATTGCAATTATAAAAGCCACTGGCTATTATTCGTCCCATGAACCTATCCGACATCTACCGAGAAGAGGGCTACAGCGGGCTGAAGCGCCTGGCGGCGCTTACCGGAGCAAATCCGCAATACCTGCGCCAATGCGCCAGCGGCTGGAAGGGCAAGCGCCCGTCTCCTGAGCTGGCTGAAAAGCTGGTCGAAGCGGATCCGCGCCTGGATTTCAAGGCGCTGCTGTTGCCAAAAAAAAATGAGGCTGCCTGATGTTTACCAATAACAGGAGCAAAAAATGCTAGACATAAACAAATGGCTGACATCTGAGCTTTTTTCATTGCCTGGTGACGTTGCCAGCCCCCGGCGTCGTTGCCCCTGCTGCCAGGTCTGCGAGCATCTGGCGCGCCTCTGGCATAAGTTCAGGATTGGCCGCGGCTTCTTCAAGCAGGCTACCAATAAGCGCCAGGTCCGCGCGGCTTCCGGCAGCAAGCGCAATGAGCGTGAATCGTAGGACCTGCTGCACGATGTTTAGCGTTTCATTTTTTTCTTCGGTCATGGAACCCTCGATGCGTTTGAGTGTGTATGGGATGCGCCCACATTCTAGCAATAAGCAGGGTTCCGCCCATTCACCCAATGAAACTCCGACACTGCAGAGGGTGATTTTGCCGCCGGGCATTCCTGCTCGGCGGTCTTTTATTGTGGCTCGGTTTCGTTTTTTCATGCCGTTAAGTGTAGGCATGGAGGCGTCAAGCCGCCGCCGAATCATGGAGAGTATTCCTCAATGACACTGGACGACCTGTACCTGGCGCTCCATCGCGCCTGCCGTGCGCATGACGGCGGCATTCGTGCCATCGCCCGGCAGATTGGCCGGCGAGAGAAGACGCTGTACTCGCAGCTCGATCCGCATGACGAAACCCATGAGCCCGGCCTGGGCGCCCTGGTGGCCATCCTGCAATGTCTGGATGCGCCTGCCCAGGTGGATGTGCTGGATGCCCTGGTTGGCATCTTCGGCTATGGCCTGGCAACACGCACAAAAGAGCAGGCGGGCACCGTGGTTCAGGCCGTGCTGCATGCGGTGCGTGAGCACGCCGATATCGCCGCGGCAGTGGAATCGGCCCTGGCCAATGATGGCCGCATCGACAGCCATGAGCGCGCCGCTATTCTGCGGGAATGCACGGAGGCCAGGCGGGCCATTCATGTTTTGGAGAATACGCTGACAGGAGAGAATGAATGAGGATCATCGGAATTGCTGGCGCGGCCCGTACGGGCAAGAGTACGGCGGCCATGCATCTCATCGATGCCCACGGATTTGCAGAATACGCCTTTGCCCAGCCTATCAAGCAGATGCTCCGGGCTGGGTTTGGCCTGACGGATGAGCAGCTGTTTGGGGCGAAGAAGGAGGAGATTATCCCCTGGCTCGGGGTATCACCGCGTCGGCTTGCCCAAACCCTTGGAACCGAATGGGGGCGCCAGCTGGTGGCGGATGATGTGTGGTTGAGGCTGGCGTGGCGGTGGCTTGGCGCCTTGCCGCGCTATACGCCCGGGGCCGTGTTCTCCGATGTGCGTTTTGAGAACGAGGCGGCATTCATCCGCCACCACGGCGGCACAGTCGTTCACCTGGTGCGCGATGACGCTCCATCTGTTGAGGCTCATGCATCTGAGTCCGGCGTAAGGCCGGGGTTTCGTGATTATCAGATCCGCAATGACGGATCTGTGGCAGAGCTGCACGCAAAGCTCGATGACATGTTGCGCGTGATGGCTGGAGGCGATGTTCATGCCGAAGATGACTGACGCAGAGCGTGAGCGAAAGATTGAGAACGCCTACTTTGAGTTGATCGGCGCAAAGTCACCCGCCGGCAGGCGCGCGGCCTGGGCAAAAATGCAACGCTTGGTGCTCGGACGCTCGGAGCGCCGGCAAATTGAAATGGCGCTGGATCGTGGGCTTCCTGTTCCGCCAACGACAAAAGGACAAAGCAGATGATGAACCCCGTACCCCCTATGTGTTTTCGTGCGCAAAGTTGCGCGACAAGACAACAACACCCACGAGGAAACAAACATATTCCAGGCAACGGGTCCTCCCTGAAACCGTGTTTTACGGGTAGTTCGGACCGCGTGTGTTTTCTAGGGGGTGTGGTTGGTGCATAGGCAACGCACTATATATTGTGGTTTTCTCTGGTTCATGGTGGCTGGATGAATAACTACGATAGCGTTATTAAGCAGATGACCGGCTATGGGCTGGTTATTGAGGGTGGCCTTGAAACGGGCAGGTTTGTTCGTACCTACACAGAGGATGACAGGCGTGAGCGCCGGGGGTGGTATTACCTGCACCAGGTGACAGACCGCAACCACCAGCCGCTGCTTGTTGGAAGCTATGGCATCTGGCGTGGGAACGATCAGAATGCGCAGAAAATCAGGATGCCTCGCAATGCCCTGGATGCCGATCAGCAAGAGGCACTGCGCGCCAGGCTGAAGGCTGACAGGCTCAAGGCCAAGGCCAGGCGTGAGCGTGAAGCAGCTAAGGCGGCTGCCAGGGCGACCGCCACCTGGCATAAGGCGCTGCCCACTGGCGAGGCGGATTACCTGGCGGAAAAGGGTGTGCAGGCGCATGGCCTGCGCTTCACCGAATCCGGGGCGGTGGTGATCCCCATGCTGGATGTGCAGGGTAACATCCATGGCCTGCAGTTCATTCTGCCGAAGGAACACCCCAGGCGTAAAAAAACAGGCCGGAACAAGGAATACTGGCCAAAGGGGCTGACCAAGCGCGGGCATTTTTTCCAGATCGGCGCGATTCGTGATCTGGTGCTTGTTGTCGAGGGCTATGCTACAGGCGCAACCCTGCATGAGGCCACCGGGCTGCCCGTTGTGGTGGCATTCGACGCGAACAATCTTGTTCCAGTTTCCGTTGCCATCCGTGGGCGGTACCCACGGGCCCGGATCCTGATCTGTGCGGACGATGACCATCTGCAGAAATGCCGGGCGTGCGAAAAAGTGACGCCCATCGAAGAGGATTTATGCGTCCACTGCGGCGAGCCGCACCGGCAGAAGAATGCCGGCATTGAATCTGCGAAGGCCGCGGCCCTGGCGGTTGACGGGCAGTGGATGAAACCAGAGTTCAGTGTCGAGCGCAAATACAAGAAGCACACCGATTTCAACGATTTGTACCTGGCCGAAGGGCTGCAGGCCGTCCGCGCCCAGGTGGACGCCCGCCTGGCCTACCTGAAATGGGACGGAAAGCTTGCGCAGGGGTCAGGCGGGGCGCCCGCCGAAACAGGGGGCGGGGGAAGAGAAGCCATCCCCTCCCACATCACGGTAGAAGAGGGGGTGCGGCGGTACTGGGGCACCTACGGGTTTGGTGGTGACCTGCTGTTTGATGAAGTTGAACGCCGCCTCATTCACAAAAAAGACGTGGCCAACATCATGGAGCGCCACGGCATAGACAAAATGCGTGAACACCCGGACTGGCGTGTTGCCAGGGACACCGAAGTGGGGTTTGACCCCACCGGAGAAGATACGCATTTGCGCTGCAACATGTGGGGCGGGTGGCCCACCACGCCAAAGCCTGGGAAGTGTGATCTGCTGCTGGAGACGCTGGAGTGGCTTTGTAGCAAGGAAAAAAACGCAGAAGAGGTCTATCAGTGGATTCTCAAGTGGATTGCCTACCCGATCCAGAACCCGGGCGCGAAAATGCACAGTGCGCTGGTCATTCATGGTCCGCAGGGAACGGGCAAATCTCGTTTTTTTGAGGCCATCGTCGAGATATACGGCGAATACGGCCGGGTTCTAGGTCAGGAAGCGCTGGAGGATAAATTCAACGCCGACTGGGCGGAAAAAAAGCTGTTCATCCTGGCCGATGAGGTATTGGCCAGGGCAGACATGTACCACGTCAAAAACCGTCTCAAATCGTTCATCACCGGCAAAACCATCCGCGTCAATCCGAAAAACGTCGCGGCCCACAATGAACGCAACTGCATGAACATCGTGTTCCTCTCCAATGAGCGGCAACCTGTCGCTCTGGAAGAGGATGACCGGCGGCACTGCGTCATCTGGTCGCCGCCGAAATTGCCGCCGGCGTTCTACGAGGAGGTGACCGAGGAAATCAACAATGGCGGCATCGAGGCCCTGCATCAATATCTGCTGGACCTCGATTTGGGCGATTTCAGGCCATGGACGCATCCTCCGATGACCAATGCCAAGCGTGATCTGGTAGAGCTTGGCAAATCGCCGGAAGAGCATTTCTACGCCGAATGGAAGAGTCTCGATGTACTCACGCCAGACGGCACACCGCTGCCGTTCTGCCCTGTGCCGCCAGACCTCATCTACCAGCAATTCAGAAAATGGTGTGAGCGCAACGGCGTGCGGGCCCCAGGGCGAACGCGATTTACCGACTACCTCAAGCGCATCCCAGGCTGGCGGGCGCCGCCGAACGGTATTCGAATATGGAGCGACTGGACGAAATCCGGCGAAGTGCGCCGGCGCTTCATCTTCCCCAGCCAGGTGGACATGAACGACGCGCTGAAACATGACCATGCCGGTATCCAGGAAAACCTCATGGAATCGGCGCATGACAGCCAGAAAACATGGCTCATGGCCTGTTGGGTGGCGTTCAACAATGCTGTGAACGGCACTCAAGATGGCGGGTTCTGATGATGGAGGCCTACAAAACTACGCCAAAAGCCTACAAAGGCCACAGCAAAAGCCTACAGGATAAACGACGCAAACGAATGAAAACCTTAAAAAAGCCTACAAAGCCTACATATACGCCTTACGCGTGCGCGCGCGTGTGTGTTTACAGGAAAGGCCAACATCATATTTTTTTCAGCAATTTTACAGTAATAAATAATGTAGGTTATGTAGGCAATGTAGGCGTTTTCAGAAAAAACAAAGAGTTACAAGCGCTGAAATGTAGGCCACAAGTGGGGCTTTTGCGTTTGTTTTGTAGGCCGACAGGTAAAAACGCATGGAATGGAGACAAATCACCCCTTATTGCCTGGAATCTGACACGGGGTACCGCGTTGCCAAGCTGTTTACCCGGCAAACGGCCGATTATCTGGCCTATGCCCCAAACCCAAATTACCGCCGCGAGCAACACAAGGCGCGCTACGCGCTCGGAGAATCAACCCCGCAGCCGTACCACTGCCTGGGACGGTTCTGCAGCGCCAGTGAGGCAAGGCGAGCCTGCCTGGAGCATTTACAGGGGGTGGCGGCATGAGTAGCCAACAGGTGTTGGACGAAATTATCAGCAAGCTCCACTGGCAGTATCCGTGGAGCGCCGTAACGACAAACTCAGCCTGTCCGCGCTGTGGCACCCAGTCAAGAGGCGGTGAGCTGTGTTCAAACTGCCTGACCATGGATTTATCGGAGCTGGTCGGGGAGACATTGGCGCACGAATATCAGCGGCAGGTCGCACTTCTCAGACAGTTGTATTGGCAGATGAGCGATGCCGCTCAGGATCGTATTGGAGGGGAAATTGATGTGTAGATTGAGGGCTGTTCAGATTGCCGGAATTTTTTACATCTTGGTGTTTGTGATTACGTTCGGATACGCCGCATCTCGTGCAGATTGCACGACAAAAGTTTGGTCTTTTGAGCAGGAATGCAGGTCAGTTACTGGTATTACCGCTGCAATATTTTGGCCGCTGTATTGGAGTTGGGAGATGTTCGACAAATGAGCATCAGCAAATGGGATTGCCGCTTCATGGCCATGGCAAAGCTTATTGCAAGTTGGTCAAAAGACCCGTCAACGAAAGTCGGAGCAGTAATCGTTGATGACAAGCATCGGGTCGTATCTGTCGGGTTCAACGGCTTGCCGCATGGTGTCTCAGATAACAGCGAGCGGTTGAATGACCGCGAAACCAAGCTGCGGATGGTAATTCATGCCGAAGAAAACGCCCTGCTGTTTGCCAACCGCTCTGTATCAGGATGCACGGCCTATGTCTGGCCGCTGCTACCGTGTGCAAGGTGTGCATCAAAGCTCATCCAGGCCGGCATCAGGCGTGTTGTAGGGCCTGCAAACGGCAGAGAACACTGGAGAGAGGAAAACGAGATAGCAGTGGGGTTGATGAAAGAGGCGGGAATCAGTGTTGTTGCAGAGGAACATCAACAGAGCCGTCGGAAGAATTCGCTAGAAGAAATTCAAGCGCACTGGGCTGAACGATGGGGGCAGCAGGACCTATGACCCGCCGCATCACCCAGGCCGAATTCGCCCGCATGATGAACGTCAACCGTTCCACCGTGCGCCGCTGGGTGCTCAACGGGCGCATCACCCTGGGCGCAGACAAGCGGCTCGACCCCGACGCTGCCAAGCAGCAACTTGAACTGACCGAATCCGCCGCGCCGCACCACCAGGCGCGAAAGGCGCAGATAGAGGCGGAGAAGAAGGCCAAGCGGCGGCAGCAGGCCGAACAACCCAAGGACGCCGAAGAGCAGCCGCCAGCAGACGCCGCAGACGTCGCTCTGCGCCTCAAGCTGGCCATGACCCGCGAGCGAGAAGCCAAGGCGGCCATGGCCGAAATGGAACAGGCGCGCAAGGCCGGGGAGCTGGTGCGCCGCGAGGACGTGGACTTTGTCCTCTCCGACTTCGGCGCCACGCTTCGCCAGCTCCTCGAAGGCATGGCTGACCGTCTGGCTGGAGAGCTGGCCGGGCATGGCGGTGATACCGTGTCCATACACGCCAGCCTGGAACAGACCGCCCGCGACATGCTGGAGGAAATGAGCGCGCACATGGCTCGAAAGCGGGCCAAATTGGGGGGTGGCCAATGACGGTCGCGGCTCAAGCCATGATTTGGCAGTCCGCGGGGTTGCCTGGGCAAAAGCACCAGACAGAGACTGCTTCCGGCCGCTGCATGATCTGCGGCACCGAGATCGATGGTGAGGCCGTGCCGGCGAAACGCATCATCAAGAGCACCACCGTGGGCGACTCGCAACTGTTCAGGTTCCGACAGGCGACGCACTTCTGCATCCCCTGCGCCTGGCTAATGGAGATCGGCAAGGGACGGCCCGGCAATTTCATCGCCAGTGAGCCGACGGGCTTTGAGCTGGCGGTGATCTCTGTTGAGTCCGTGGTGCAGGACAAGCGCCCATGGCTGCATATCGTCCGCGATCTGCCACAACTGCCACCGGAGACACCTATCACCGGCGTTCTCACCACAGACGTGAAAATCCGTCTTTGGCACCGCTGCCAGATCGCGACCATTGGCGATTTCGGGCTCTACGTGCACGCGCCGGACTACGACGTGAGCGAGTGGCGGCATTTCGACCTGGTGGACCTACTGCGCGCCATTGACGAGCTATTACCCATCCTGCGCGCCGGCTACGCCAAGAGCGCCGCTTATCACTCGCTGTTCAACGACTACAAGCGCGCCAGCCGCGACCCGGCGGAAACCCTGCGCCTGGAATCGACCCTGGCCAGGCTCCGCAACCGCCCCGAATTCCTGCCGGCCCTGCTCATTGCCGGCGTTACCAAAGAGGAGAAACGTGCTCATGCAAAACCTGCTCGACACACTGACACCACCCCAGCAGACCGCGGTGAGGCTGATCCAGCTCAGCTTGGACTGTTTTAACTCGGTGGACGGCACCGGCCTGTTCACCGGCATGACCCGCTACCAGGTGTTGGCCGGGCGCGTGGAACTGTGCGCCGTGCAGGCGCGCAATATCCCGGAGTTCTGGGCCGCACTGCTGCGCAAGATGCGCTGGCCTGTGCCGCCGCGCCAGTACGACAGCCGCATCGCCGAGCTGTTCCAGGCCGACGACCAGCCGCAGGTGCTGCGCACCCTGGCCACCGATGCGGTGAGCATCGTCACCATCGCCCGCATGCTGCACAGCGCGCAGAAGCCCAAGCGCGCCGAGACGGCCACAGACACCACCGATTTCGACGACACACTGGAGGGTATCCTGTGAAATACGCCATCACCTTGCAAACCATGACTCCCATAGCCCACGGCGACACCGTGACTGGCATCGACAACCAGACCAACACCCGGCTGTTCATGCGGCAGGCCATGCTGGTCAACGGCATCCCGGCGCGTGTGCCTGCGATTAGCGAGAACGCCTTGCGCGCCACCCTGTTTCGCATCCCACTGGCCGACCATCTGGTGGATGAGCTCGACCTGCACCCAGGCGACATGCCGCAGAGCGTCGTCAACCTGCTCTACTCCGGCGGCCAGATGAAGGCCGGCGCCAAAGCGCCCACCAACGACATCGAGCTGGGCCACAAGATCCGCCTGCTCTACCCCAGCCTGGACCTGCTCGGCGGCGCCGTGGACGGCTTCATCTTGCCGCGCTCGCGCCTGCGCCTGGCCGCCTGGCTGGTGGCCCGCGAGTACGCCGATACCCTGGCGCTGGTGGCCCCGCACCTGGAGGACGAGGCCCGCAGCGTGAGTGCGTTTGATCTCCTTGAGGAAGAGACGCGCACCCGCGGCACCGGCACCGACTCCGACGGCAACCAAATGCTCTACACCTACGAGACGCTGGCCGCCGGGGCGAAGATCCATATCGAACTGACGTTTGACAATCTCACCCCAGAATCTACACGAGGCTGCATCGGCGTCGCCCTTGAGAACTGGGACCGTTACATCGGTGGCCAGGCACGGCAAGGCAGAGGCCGCGTTGAGATTGTCCGTATGGACTGCACGATTGTCGATTTATCGGAGGCCTATGAAGACCATATCGATGCGCACTACGAAGCCATGCGCGAGGGCCTGACCAACGGCACGCTCGGCACGGAGAAGGTGCTGTGCGCGGCATGATCGTCACCGCTACAGTCACCACACCTGTGGTCAGCACCGGCGCGCGCATTAACATCGCGTCACTCATCGCCTGGGCCAGCGCTGGCCACCAGGACCTGCCCTCGCTGCAGGACGGCCCCGTGGTGGTGCCCGTGCCACTGCACGCCATCTGGCGCGACGAGGATGGCAAACCACTCTGGGCCGGCACCGACATCTACCCCGTCGGCGAGCCGCTGGAGGGGCGCGAGTACCTGCATAAGCGCTATCCCGCCGACCGCGCCAACCTCGGCAAGCGGATGAAAATCAACACCGCCGCCGGCCAGTTCAAGGAGCGCCGCCGGCCCATCCGCACCCTGTCAGCACGCGAATGGCAGGCCGGCCTGATCTTGGGCGACGGAGCCGACCCGGATGACATCCTGATGCTGCTCAACGACGTGCGCGCCATCGGCCCCAACGGCGCCGCAGGCTACGGCGCGGTGCATGACTGGCGCGCAGAGGAGGCGGACCTGGAGCCGGAATGGATCGCCGCACGACGCAACGTGCCAGCCCGCGCCGGCCTCATCGAGGGACAGGCCAAGCCGCTGCGCCCCTGGGTGCCGCCCTACTGGTACTCGCCCTGGTGGGAGGACTGCGTGGAGGGCCTGCCGTGTTTCTGAGCCACGTCAAATTGCCGCGGGTGAGTGACTATGAGGTGCACCAGCACCTGCACAAGCTGTTCGACAGCGAGCAGCGGCAGTTCCTTTTCCGCCGCATGAGCCCAGAGGACTATCTGGTGCTGTCGGTCATCAAGCCGCACCACCCCGCCAAGCCATTGACGCTGGACGGAATCGAGACCGGCCGCCCACTGTCGTTCGCCGCCGACCTGGTCATCCAGAAGAGCAGCCGCCGCTACAAAAGCGGCAAGGAAGACATCACCGACCGGTTCGGGCGCCGCGACTGGCTCAAGCGACAGCTCGGCGACGCCGCTAGCCTGCGCTTCGTGCGGTTCGAGGACGACTGGATCAGGCTGAAGAGCGGCATGCGCCGCCTGCTGGTGCAGACCACCGGCGTGATCGAAATCCACGACCGCGCCCGCTTCGCCACCCTGCTGCAGTTCGGCATCGGCCGCAACAAAGCATTCGGTGCCGGGCTCATCTACCTGCCGGAGATCATGCCATGGCCACTCGCCTGAGCCCCGTCGTACTGGCCGGGTTCCATGCCCACGCCACCACCGCCGGCTACCAGCGCAAACTGCGCGACACCCAGCGCCTGATCGAGACCATCGACCCGGCCCGCACCTACGTCGGATTCTCCGCCGGCAAGGACAGCGCCGTGATCGCCGACTTCTGTCACCGCATCCACCCAGGCATCCCCATCCTCATGATCGACCCTGGCGTGCCAACGCACTGGACCGAGGACGACAGGCAGAAGTGGCTCAACTGGATCGACCGGGCAGGCTGGAACTTCCACCGCTTCGAGTGGGACAAGTGGGGCGGTGACCGCACCCAGGCCAGCGTGGAGGCCTATCAGCGCGGCATTCACCATGAGATGTTCTGCGCCATCTACGACTATGCCAACCGCCACGGCCTGACCCACCGTGTCATGGGCCTGCGCGCAGAGGAGAGCGGCCCCCGCCGCATGCTCATCGCCAAACGCGGACAGGCCTACGACTACGCCGACGGCGGCGGCGCCTATCTGCCCATCGCCAAATGGACCACCAGGGATGTATGGGCCTACATCGTCACCCGTGGCCTGCCCTGGCTCGACATCTACGACCGCATGGGCCCGCAGGCTCGCAACGGCATCATTGGTCGCTCAGGCGAGGAGCACGGGCGCATCGAGTACCTGCGCGAGCACTACCCAGATGCCTGGCGGTTGGCGAAACACAATGGCTGGCTTTGACATGGAATTTGTGCAATCTGATATCGGTTGGATGTACCAGCGCCTGGCCCAATCCGTCAGGCCGCGCCCTGTCACCAGGGTGTCTGACTGGGCAGACCAGTACCGCATCCTCTCCAGCAAGGGCAGCTCTGAGCCGGGCCGGTGGAAGACATCCCGCACGCCATACCTGCGGGAAATCATGGATTGCCTGTCTGTCACCAGCCCGGTGCAGCGGGTGGTGATGATGTTTTCCAGCCAAATCGGGAAAACCGAAGCGGGCCTGAATTGGCTAGGCTACATCACCGAACACGCCCCCGCGCCCACTTTGGTGGTGCTGCCCACGCTGGAGGTGCGCAAGCGCTGGGTGCGCCAGCGGCTCAACCCCCTGCTGCGCGAAACCCCGGTCCTGTCCGAAATCATCGATGCCTACGCCAGCCGCGACGCCGCCAATTCCGAAGACATCAAGGAATTTCCGGGCGGCTTCATGGTCATCTCCGGCGCGAACAGCCCGGCCTCACTGGCCTCCATGCCGATTCGAAACGTGCTGCTGGATGAGGTTGACCGGTTTCCATGGGAAGTGGGTGAAGAAGGCGACCCCATAGGCCTCATCGATGAGCGCACCAAGGCATTCCCGCGGCGCAAGCTGCTCATGGTTTCCACGCCAACGGTCAAGGGTGGCTCGCGCATCGAACTGGAATACAACCAGTCGGACATGCGCGAATACCATGTGCCCTGTCCCCATTGTGGCGAATACCAGGTATTGCGCTGGAAGCATGCGGATGGCAGCTACGGGCTGATACACGTCAAGGCCACGGGAGATGTGTTCTACGCCTGCCGCGAATGCGGCGCCCGCATCGACGAGCACCACAAGCCTGAAATGCTTGCCAAGGGGCGCTGGATCGCCAGGCATCCAGAGCGCAAGGTGCGCGGCTACCACCTCAATGGCCTGTACTCACCCATTGGCCTGGGCTTCACTTGGCGGGAAATATGGCAGCAATGGGAAGCCTCCCAGGGCGATACCGCCAGCCTCAAGCGCTTCATTAACACCACGCTTGGCGAAACCTGGGAAGAGCAGGGCGAAACCATCGATGACATGGCGCTGATAACGCGCCTTGAGGACTACGGAGACAATGCCCCCTGGCTCTATGTCACCGCCGGGGTTGACGTACAGAAAGACCGCCTGGAGGTCACCATCGACGGCTGGTCGCATGGAGAGGAAAACTGGACCATCGACCACCTCATCATTCCAGGCGATACCGCCCTGCAGGACGTGTGGGACGCCCTGGAAGATGAGCTGAGTGAATACCACATCAATCTGGCCTGCATCGACTCAGGCTACAACACCTCCATGGTGTATTCATTCTGCGAAAACCGGAGCTGGGCCATCCCGGTGAAGGGTGTTACCGGCATGGGGCGGCCGCTGGTGGAGGACGAACGCCGCCGCCGTCAGCGCCTGCGCCGGCGGCGCAAAAAAGGCAACCCGGTGGAGCCGTTGGGTGTGGATCAGGGAAAGGCGCTGCTCTATGCGCGGCTGAAAATCATCGAACCCGGCCCGCAGTACATCCATTTCTCGCGGACCCCCGCTTTTGACGACGAGTATTTCGCCCAGCTGGCGGCGGAGAAACTGGTCACAAAGGTGCGCGGCGGGCGACCGTTCCAGGAGTGGGTGCAGACCCGGGCGCGGAACGAAGCGCTGGACTGCAAGGTTTACTCCCTGGCGGCGCTGCGGCTTGGGAACCCTGATTTCACCCTGCTGGAGAGGCAGCGCAAAAGCAAGAAAACATCGGCGCAAAAACCGGTGGCGGTAAGCAACCCGTCACAGGATTCTGGATTCGGATCGGAGGATTGGGCGCTATGAGCGAAACCGATGCTGTTGTAAATCTCAAAGCCCGGCTGGTGCGGGCTGTCAGAACGGCAACCGGCATGCATGAGCATCTTGCCGTTCCCATTGCGGACGACATTCTGCAGTGTCTGTGCGAGGAATACGGGGCGTCTGAGGTGTACATCCCGTCATCGAAAAAGCTCAAAACCCATGTTCGAAACCGCGACATTCGAGAATCGTTCAACGGGGCGAACCACGCTGAACTGGCCAAAAAATACGGCATCACAGAACGCCAGGTCAGGCGGATCCTGTGCCAGGAAAAAAAGTGACACGTTTTCGGTAAAAATGTCACAAATCGCCATGTATAACTTCCAGCATGGCATTTACCCAGACAGACCTTGACAACATTCAGGCGGCCATCGCCAACGGCGAGCTGACCGTCCGCGTGAATGGAAAGCTGGTCACATACCGCAGCATGGAAGAGCTGATGCAGGCGGAGCGCCGCATCATTCTCGCATTGCGGTCCTCTTCTCAATCCGGGAGTATCCGGCACCAACTGGCGGATTTCACGGAGTGAGCATCGTGGACCGCGCCATCGCCGCCATTTCTCCGCGCTGGGCGTTTCGCCGGCGGCAATATTACGCGCTCCTGGCCCAATACGATGCGGCCAAGCCTGGCCGCCTCAGAAAAAACCGCAATGACTCAAGCTCTGGAACGACACTGGCGGAACGCAGTGCCGTGCAACTGAGAAACTATGCGCGCTACCTGCACCGCAATCACGATGTGGCGCGCGGCGCCCTGCGTATTCTGGTCAACAACACGGTTGGGCCCAACGGTATCGGCGTAGAGCCGCAGCCGCTCAACAGAGACGGAGAAATTATCGAGCCCCTGGCCAAGCAGCTGCTCGATTTGTACCGCGACTGGAGTCTCCTGCCGGAAGTCACGGGCCAGATGAGCTGGGCGCGGGCACAGCGCATGGTGGCGCTGTCATGGTACCGTGACGGGGAAGTGCTGTCCCAGGTGCTGGCCGGGCCTGTGCGAAAGCTCAACCATGGCACCCGCGTGCCGTTGTCGCTCGAACTGCTGGAATCCGATTACCTGCCCATGGATTACAGCGATACGGGCAAGCGCATCCGAAACGGAATCGAGGTCAACGCCTGGGGCAGGCCGGTCAACTACTGGGTATTCAAGCAGCACCCGGGCGACAGCGGGGTTTTCGTTCGCCGGCAGGACCTGAAGTCCGTGCCCGCGAGCCGCATGCTGCGCCTGGCGCTGGTGGATCGCCTCGGGCAGCTGCGTGGCGTGTCCGAATTCGCCAGCATCATGACCCGGCTCGATGACATCAAGGACTACGAGGAGTCCGAGCGCATTGCCGCCAAGGTGGCCGCCAGCATGGCGGCAGTCATCAAGAAGGGTTCGCCGGACGAATACAAGCCCGTGTTCGACGAGAACGGCAATACCGTTCCGCGTAACATGAAGTTCAGGCCCGGCATGATTTTCGATGACCTGCTGCCGGGCGAATCCATCGAAACCATCGACACCAACCGGCCAAACCCCAACGTGGAGAGTTTCAGAACCGGCCAAATACGGGCAGCGTCGGCGGGTGTCGGTGTTTCTTACTCGTCCATGTCGAAAGACTACAACGGCACCTATTCCGCGCAACGCCAGGAGATGGTTGAGCAATGGGTCAATTACGCCGTGCTCTCGTCGGATTTTATCAGCGGGTTCGTTCAGCCGGTCTGGCGTCATTTCGTCGCCGCCGCTCATGCGGCCGGCCTGCTGGACATTCCGGATGACATCGACTGGGAAACGCTGGATGACGCCATGTTCGTGACGCCTGCCATGCCGTGGATAGACCCCAAAAAAGAAGCGGACGCATTCACCACCCTGGAAGCGGCAGGCTACATCTCAGGCCCGGAAATCATCCGGCGCCGTGGCGGCAATCCCAGCGAAACCCTCAAGCAGGAGGCCAACTGGCGCAAAAAAGCGCAAGAGGCCGGCGTTGGGCTGTCGTTCGGAAAGGCCGGAGCAAACACCAAACAGGAACAAGGCAATGACAACCAAACCGCATAAATACTGGGAGATCAGGAACGCAGGGAAGGGCACGGCGGAAGTGCTCATCTACGGCGATATCGGCGAAAGCTGGTGGACGGAGACCGTGGACGCGCAGACTTTCGTGAAGGAACTGCAGGAACTGGATGTGCAGAACCTGATTGTTCGCATCAACAGCTATGGCGGCAGCGTGAAGGACGGCATTGCCATCCACAACGCCATCCGGCGCCATGCCGCTGATACCGAGGTCATCATCGATGGCATGGCCGTGTCCATCGCCTCGCTGATTGCCATGGCCGGCGATACCGTGAGCATGGCAGAGAACGCCATGATGATGATCCACGCGCCCTGGGCCGGCATCTACGGCAACGCCAAGGAGATGCGTGAATACGCCGACGTGCTGGACAAGCACGCCGAAGCCATGGCCACAAGCTATGCGAGAAAGACCGGAAAGCCGGCGGAGGAGATGCTGGCTCTGCTCACCGATGGCGAGGACCACTGGTACACCGCCGAAGAAGCGCTGGCGGAAAACCTCATCGACCAGATTGACGAGGCCAGCGACCTGGACATGGCCGCCAGCCTGAACAAGACCCGATTCAAGATTCCAACTGCAGCCGCAACGCGAGCTGCGCGTGATGAACAGGCGGCAACAGCCGCCGCCAATCCCAAAGAGGAAAAGCCAATGTCTGACAAGACACAACAGGCGGCTGAAAAAACCGCCGAAATCGAGGCCAAGGCCAGGAAAGAGGCCCTGGCTGCCGAAAAGCAGCGCCGTGACGATGTTCGCGCGCTGTTCAAGCCCGCATTCATGCAGCACGATGGCATGAGCGATTTGCTCAATGCCTGCCTGGACGATCCCGACATCACGCCGCAGGATGCGCAGGCGCGGATCCTGGAAAAGCTGGCTGAAGGCGCGGAGCCCATTGCCGGCATGCCCCCGGCCACGGCCGGCGAAAGCGCCGAAGACAAGTTCCGCATCGGCGCCGTGGCCGCCCTGTCTGCCAGGGCCGGCCTGGAGAAGCGTGAAGACGCCTCCAACGAATTCCGCGGCCTGACGCTGCTCGAAATGGCGGGCAAGGTGCTGTCCATGCACGGCAAATCCCCTGAGCGCATGAACAAGATGGACCGCGTTGCCGCCGCCCTGACGCACACCAGTGGCGACTTCGGCAACCTGCTGTCCAACGTAGCCGAGAAGGCCATGCTGAAGGGGTACGACGAGGCCGAGGAAACCTTCCAGTCCTGGACGAACAAGGGCGAGCTTCCCGACTTCAAGCCGGCAAGCCGCGTTGACCTCAACAGCTTCCCCTCCCTGCAGCAGGTGCGCGAAGGCGCGGAATACAGGTATGCCACCGTCGGCGACCGTGGTGAAACCATCCAGCTGGCCACCTATGGCAGCCTGTTCAGCATTACCCGTCAGGCCATCATCAACGATGACCTGGGCGCCTTCACCCGCATCCCGGCCAAGATGGGCCGCGCGGCCATCCGCACCGTGGGTGACCTGGTATATGCCGTGCTCACCAGCAATCCGGCCATGAGCGACGGCACCGCGCTGTTCCATGCCAACCACAAGAACCTGCTTACCGGGGCCAGCATCATGACCGAGACGGTGGACAAGATGCGCGTGGCCATGGCGACCCAGAAGGACAGCACCGCCAAGGGGGCCACTGCGCTCAACATCCGCCTGGCGCATCTCATCGTTCCCGTGGCCCTCGAGGGCACGGCCAAGGTCGTGGCGGAATCCGAGTTCAAGGTCGGCGGCAACGAAGACAAGACCATCCCCAACAGCGTGCGCGGCACCTTCGACGTGATTGCCGACGCCCGTCTCGACGCCGACAGCGCCACGGCCTGGTATGGCGCGGCAGCCGCCGGCATGCACGACGTCATCGAAGTGGCGTACCTGGACGGCAATGACATGCCCTATCTGGAACAGCAGCAGGGCTGGACCGTGGATGGCGCGGAATTCAAGGTACGGATGGACGCCGCCGTAAAGGCGCTGGACTTCCGCACACTGGCCAAGAACCCCGGCGCGTAACCGGTAACTGAAACGAGAGGAACAGCAAATGGCTACCAATTACATTCAACCCGGCGAGGTGATGGATTACACCGCCTCTGCCGACATCAGCTCCGGTGATGTGGTCGTTGTCGGGGCGCGGGTGGGCGTCGCGCTCAACGATATTGCCAATGGCGAAACCGGGCCCGTTCAGGTGTCCGGCGTATTCGAGCTGCCCAAGGACACCGCGGTCGCCCTTTCCCAGGGCGCCCTGGCGTATTGGGATGCGACTGCCGGCAACATCGATGACACGAACACCAACCCCTATGCCGGGTACGTGTTCGAGGATGCGGCCGCCGCCGATGCCACCGTCAAAATCAAGCTGAACGGCTGAGGAGATACATCATGAAAATCAAACTCAACGTGGCCTATGAAACGACGGAAAAAGGCAAGGTGAAAAAGCACAAAAAGGGCGCCGTCGTGGACGTGGGCGATGCCGAGGCCAACCGCCTCATCAGGGCGGGCTATGCGGTTCCCGCCGACAAGCCCAAAAAAGGCGGTGACAGCAAGTAATGCGCCTGCTGGAACTGGTAAGGCTGCTGCCCCGGGTGTCCGAGGCAGTAGCCGGACTGCAGGTCAAGGGCTGGTATCTGTCCAAGACCATCTGGGCCAACCTGCTGGCCCTGGCGGGCAGTATCGCCTACGCGGTGACAGGCAATGATGCGCTCACGCTTACAGAGGATGAAGTGGCGGCCCTGGCTGTTGCTGGGGTTGCTGCTGCAAACATCGTCCTGCGCATTCTCACCCGCAAGCCGGTTGGACTGCGTAGCGTACCCGGCGCCGCTGGACGCGCAGACGAGAGCGCTTCCGGTCGGTAGCCTGTCGTTGTTCGAAGCGTGGATGCTGACCCTGGACGGCGCGCAAATCAGGATTACATGCCGGGAGGTGGTGGAGTGATGATTCGGGTTTTTGTTGCGGCAATGCTGATGTTCTCCGGCATCGTTTCTGCCGATGTTACCGGCACGCCGGCGGGAATCATCTACCTGGATGATGGCTCCGTGGTCTATGAGTGCGAAGTCATGTCATTCCAGCAGGATTCCGCCGGCAACATGCGCATCCTGATACCCGCCCACTGTGTTGACAAATTCAGCAATGCCAAGCGGTTTGACGACGTGCCCGCCGGGCATTGGGCGTTCGATGCGATAACCACCATTGGCACGCTCGGCATTTCCAGCGGATGCGGGGGCGGCAATTTCTGCCCTGACGAATCGGTTACCCGGGCAGAGTTCGCGGTGATGCTCAAGCGGGCACTGCATCTGCCAACATTTTGAGAGGTTGATATGCAATATCTGGTAATGAGTGCGGTATGGCGGATTGTCCGCCTGTGGGTCGATAACGGCGCGCTGGACCAGCTGCGCGAGATTGTCGAGCGCCTGATGGACGTGGACATCCCCAGCGACGAGAAGCGGGAGCAGGCCTGGGAGATGGCGAAAGAGCTGTTTGCCGACATGGGAACCTCCACGCTGAACTTTCTCATCGAGCTGGCGGTGAGCTACGTCAAATCCAAGTCAGGGTGATGCCATGGCCGTGGTCAACGGCGTTTTTCCAACCGATGATGAACCCGCGTATGGGCGTGTGAGAGGGCGCATGTCTGAAACAGAAACCATCAAATTCCGCCTGTCCTCACTGGAGGAGTCCGTCAAACAGCTGGCGGACGCCTCGCGGAAACTGGCGGAACAGCAAACCCTGATGAACGCCGATATCCGCATCCTGGTGAAAGAGCAAATGCGCCTGACAAAGACCCTGAACAGCGTCGCATCGTATCAGACCGAAGTGCGGTCCATGCACAGCACCATGCAGCGCGGGTTCTCGAGAATCGAGCGGCTTGAACGTGATTTTCAGACCCTGCGCAATGAGTTCAACATCGAACAGGCGCGAGACGATGCCAGGCGCGGCACCTGGAACTGGATTGCCCGCAACTGGCAGCTGCTGGCGGTTCTGGGTGGCGGGCTGTTCTATCTGCTGATGGTGACCAAGGGCCTATGATTGACCATCACATCAAATCAGGCGCTGGCGCGGCGTCCATCCGCGGTATCAAACCGGAGATGTGCATTGCGCACACGCTCATCGTTGCCCTGTTCACCCGCCACGGCATTGCGTCCCGGCTGTCGTCAGGCACTGACAGCAAGCATTCGCGGGCCAGCCTGCACTATGTTGGGTATGCGCTGGACATCTCTTTTCGCGGTGTCCCGCAAAAACTCATTGACCTGCTGCACGCCGAACTCAAGGCCGTGCTGGGTGATGAGTTCGACGTTGTGAAAGAGAAGACCCACTTCCATATCGAGTTCCAGCCGAAGGGGCCGCTGAATGAGTAAATTTTCCGGCATTGCGGATAACGCCATCCAGCGGATACAGGTGACGTTCGGGGACCAGGCAGAGTGGCACCCACAGGCTGGCGGGGCGCACCTCATTACCGTTATCGAAGAAATCGACCCGGATCCGCTGGGTGACATTGGGCAGCGGCTCGAGGTGGTACGGGCCCTGGCAGTCAGGGTGGCGGAGCTGGAGTCCATCGGCCCCGGGATGCGTCTGTCAATCGGCGATGAGCTGATAATCAATGGCGGGTCATTCGTTGTGGATACCCAGGTTTCAGATGATGGCCTGGAACAGGTGGTGACGGTCAAATGAGCGGATTCGTGATTACCGGCATCAACCGGGTGAGGAAAGAGCTGGAGCGGTTCGACAAAAAGGCCGCCTTCGCCGGCGCGCAGATGGCCAACTACCTGGCCAACAAAATCCGCGATGCCGAAAAAAAGGAAATGCAGTCGGTTTTCAAAAACCCGACCCCATGGACGCTCAACAGCACCCGGGTGACCTATGCCAGAAAAAACAGCCCCCAGGCCGTTGTCTGGCTCAAGGATGAAGCCCCAAAGGGCACCCCGGCCACCAAGTACCTGGCGCCGCAGATATTTGGCGGACGCAGAAACATAAAGCGGTTCGAGCTGGCGCTGCAGCATGCCGGCGTGATGCCGACGGGCTGGGTTTCGACGCCCGGCCAGGGCGCCAAGCTGGATCGTTACGGCAACATGAGCCGCGGGCAGATCGTGCAGATCATGTCCTGGTTTCAGGCCCATTCCGCCGCGGGGTACACGGCAAACACCACGGCAGAGGGCAAGCGCCGCCGCTGGCGCGGCACCAGAAAGCGCCGCGGCTATGCCTATTTCGCCGTCAATCCGCAACGGCCCAATGAAAAAACCCGGCATCTGCAGCCCGGCATTTACATGCGCATCAACACAGCATTCGGCAGCGCCATAAAGCCGGTGCTGATATTCGCGCCATCGGCGTCCTATTCAAAGCGGTACCGTTTTTTTGGCGTGGCAGAGCGGACGCACAAGAAGCACCTGGATGACGCCATGCGCTATGGATTCAAGAGGGCATTTGGATGAGCTATGCAGTGGCACAGGAAATCGCTTCCCGCCTGGCCAATATCACCGTGGCGAACGGGTACAAGACGAATGCCGGGCAAAACGTGGCCCTGGGCTGGCGCAGCATCGACCGGGCAGAGGGATTGCCCAGCCTGACAGTGACAGAAACCGGCTATGAGCCGGATACCGAGCCTGCCAGGCTGCCCGGGCGTGGCAGATACCGAATCCAATGGGCAATCGAGGCGCTGGTGCCGGTAACAGGAAATGCCCTACAGACGTTATATGACATCGAGGCGGATGTAATCCGGGCGCTGTTTGACCCGAACGACAGCCTCGGTGCATTGACGAAGAAGCTGACCTATAGCGGGCGGCAATTCAGCCGGGAGCAGGCGGGCTCAGACATAGCCCGCCTGGTGACGACCATCGTCACCTGGCACAACGAAAACTGAGGAAAGAAAAATGTCTTATGTAGAAAAGAGTTATATCGGAAAAGGCGTCTTCCGCCTCGGCCCGGCTGATGGCTCCGCCCCGCTGATCGATGTGGGCAATGCCACAGAGCTGACCATCGGTCACGAGGTGGAAGAAAAAACCCTGGCCAATTACCGTGGCTGCGGCGGCGGCAACATCAACAAGTCCAGCCGCATCTCCAAGGTGAACCTGGCCTTCAAGGTGTCTGATTACAGCGCACAGAACATGGCCCGCGCCGTGTTCGGTGATATCACCGCGGTTTCCGCGACGCCCATCACGGGCGAAACCCACACGGCCCAGCTTGGCGGCCTTGTTCTGGCAGACAGGGTGCCTGACCCGGATGTGGCCATGACCGTCAAGGACGGGGGGGGCACCACGACTTACACCGAGGGCACGGATTATGTGCGCACCACGGCCGGCATAGAGCCGCTGTCCACGGGGGCAATTACGGATGGTTCCACCATCCAGCTGGACTACACGCCCCTGGCGCAGGATGTCATTCAGGCCCTGACCCAGAGCCAGATTCCCTACATTGGGGTGTTCGAGGGCCTGAACGAGGCCCAGAGCTGCAAGCCGTTCGTGGTGGTGTGTCACATCATCAAGTTCGACCCGACGGATTCCATGTCGCTCATCGGTGACGACTATGGCGAACTGAGCCTGGCCGGTGAACTGCTGGCGGATACCACCAAGGGAACCGGGCTGTCGCAGTTCTACGAGGCGCGCCTGGCGTTCTGACCTGACCTGTGGCCAAGTACTCCATAAAGCTGTTCATCGATGCCATTGTCAATGGCACCCGGGATGTGCTTGGCCTCAACAAAGAGGTTGACAGGCTCGGAAGAAAGAGCGCCAAAACCTCAAACGATACCGACCGGCTCGCGTCCAGCCTTGGGCGCGTCCGGGCGGTATCCGCCAAGGTAGCCGCCGGGCTGCGTCTGGCGGCAGCGGCGCTGGCCGCCAGGGCGTTTGTAAAGACGAATGCCGAGCTGCAATCGCTCGAGGCTGGCCTGAAGGCGGTATTTGGCTCGTCCCGGGCGGCCGCCAGGGAGATGGCCTATGTGCGGGATGTGGCCTCGCGCATGGGCATCGGTGTGTCGGCCGCCGCCAAGGCCTATCTCGACCTGGCAGCGGCCTCAAAAGGCACCGCGCTGGAGGGCGAGCAGACCCGCCGCATATTCGAGGCCATTTCCCTGGCCATGGGCAAGCTTGGCAAGTCGTCGGCGGACACACAGGGCGCCCTGCAGGCCGTCCAGCAGATGATTTCCAAGGGGAAGGTATCCGCCGAGGAATTGCGCGGACAGCTTGGTGAGCGCCTGCCCGGTGCGTTCCAGGCCGCGGCGGCATCCATCGGCGTTACCACGGCAGAGCTGGACAAAATGCTGCAAAGCGGACAGCTCACCGCCGAAACGCTGCTGCCCAGGCTGGCCACGGAGCTGAACAAGCTCTACAACAGTGGCGGGGAAATCAACACCCTGACGGCCAACTGGAACAGATTGGTCAACGCTGTTCAGCTGTTTGCCACCGACGCGGTAGATGCCACGAACGCCATCAATGATGCCTACAAAGAGGTGACGGCTGGCGTTAAAGGCTCGTCATCTGAAATATCGTCTGCTGTATCTGCAATGGCACGCACTGTTAAAGGTGCATTCGGTGCCATACAGGTGGCATGGAACGGCCTGCAAATCAGCATAAAGACCGTTGTCCTTGCCATCAATGAAGGCATCAACCTCATCAACAAAGGTATGGCCAAAATCACGTTTGGCGATGTGTCAAAGCAGTGGAAACAGGCGGCTGATGAGCTTGCAGCAGCAAATGACGAACTGCGCCAGTCTATTGCTGAAGATGTGGAGGATATCAAAACCGGGCTAAGCAAGATTTCCTCTGCATATACCGGAATTTCTGACAGTGCAGAGACGACGGCGGAGGCGGTGAAACGTGCTGATGCCGCGTTGAAACAGGCAGCCCAGGGTTGGAATCTGTTTAAGGCTGCAATTACTGGTAATGCGGCTGTTTTGCCTGACCTCACAGACGCGATGCGTGACCTGAAAACACAGCAGGAAGCGCTGAGGAAGGAGCAAGAGAAAGCGGCGATTGCATCAAATGCTGATGTAATAGCAAAGGCAAAATCCGCAAAAAGCTCTTTTGATTTGGCTCTGGCAACTGTTCAGTTAATCGAACAACAAAAAAAGCTCAACCTTGAGAAACAAAAAGGCATCCTGTCTGAAGAGCAGTACGCCAAGGAGATAAAGAAGGTTCAGGCAGAAATTGAATCTTTGGCTGAAAAAGAACGCCAGCTCAACGAGGAAAAATCCTCTTCCAATGACAACACCAAGGATACCACGGCCGCTGTCGAAGAGCTGACAAGCGTCGTCAAGGAGCAGAATCAGGCTATCACTGAAGCCCAGACTGTCATGGGCAAGATGATTGCTCATCTTCAGTTCTGGCGCGAGGAAATGAGCGCCCTGTCTGATACGGCAATGACGGCTTTTGATGGCATGGTCGAGAGCATCAACCGCGCCGGCGGTGCCATGGTCACGTCGTTTGACGCCTCCGCAAGGGCCGCACAGGACAACAGCGCGGAGATTGCATCACTGAACCAGCAGATTGACCACATGCGCACGGCATATGCCCAGGCAACCGGCGATGTGAACCGCTGGATGATAGCTGTCGAGACGGCGGGGCTGGTAGTGAAGCGGTCATTTTTGGCCCAGGAAGATGCCGCTGCGCGGCTGGAGGATCGCCTTGGCTCACTCAAGGGTCTGACAGAGGACCAGGCGAAATCCATTGAGCAGGCATTGGTGAGCTACAACCTGCTGGACAAGGCCCGGCTGGACGGCATCAGGGCCCAGGTTGATGACCTGCGGCGGGCAACAGAGGCACTTGACCAGAGCGCCCTGGCCACGCTGACAAGCCTGCAAAACGAACTGGACAGGCTCAATGGCAACCTGCTAGCCATCGAAAACCGGCAATACGAACAGAAGCGGCTCGAACTGCTGGAGCAGATAAACGCCGCGCAGGAAGCCGGGGATGCGCTCGCGCTGCAGCGGCTGAAAGAGTCGCTGGCGCTGCTGGAGAAGATACACGCCATCAAAGTGGCGAACCTCAAGGCCGACCAGGCGGCGGCGCAGGCATCGGGAACCACGGCGACAACGACGAGAAAGCGGTTTGGGGACAAGTCACCCAGCACATCGGAAACGTCGGTCAGCGCGTCAGGGAACATCGAGACCACGGTAATCCTGGACGGCAAGGCCATTGCCCGTTCCATCCAGCCCTATGTATCTGAATTCGGGAAACTGAGCGGATGACAGTACAGCGAATCCTCACTGACAACAATCAGGCCATAACCGGCCCGTCTGCCAGCTCAGTAAAGCCGAGCAGCGCCATCAAGCGCACGGCGGTCAGTCGGTCAGGTAACGGCAGAATCTCGCTCACAGGGCCATATACGGGCGGCGCTGATACCGATATCGACGTTGAGATTGTCTCCGGCGGCTCCAACCGAATCACCCAGCCGTCATTTGCTGGTGTGGGTTCCGGCCAAATGTCGGATATGGCGGTTCTGGCGGGCGCGACGCCGCAGAAATGGCAGATGGTGGTCATTGACCTTGGTGTGGACACGGCCACCGCAGAGGCACAGATAGAGGGAGTCGTATTGCGGGCGCTGTCGTCAGGTGCGGCGGGTAATAGCGTCAGCATCACGGTTGACCAGTCAGGCATCACTGAGGCCTCCACCAGTTACAGCCTGCTGGAGTCCCTGAGCGCAGGAGCTGAAATCGTGCAGGGCGTCGGGTACGACTGGGATACGGCGGTTGGCACCGAGACGGAAATCCCTGCATCCGCCAAGCGCCTGACAATCGGCTCAGATTCCACCATCTACCGGCAGTGGAAGTATTACAAGGACGGCAAGTGGAACTATCGGTTCATGCCGGAAATCGCCATGGAACATTCAGCGGGTGATGCGGTGAAATTTGTCTCCGGCTCCCGCACGGTGACGATTACCGACGGCGTGACGACGGAGAACTATACCGGGGTGGTGACGCTGTATGACCTGCTGTCGCAGATTCGCGACAATCCGTCCGCGCTGGTTGAGGTGGTTGGTGTCATCTCACCTGACCTGATTGCCGATAACCCCCAGGCTGTGCTTGACCTGCGCACCCGCACCGATGCCAGAGTGGACAGCACCAGCGGGGACGGCTCGCCCTATGCCACCGGGTTTGTGGATTACTCTGCAGGTGCATCGGCGAATACCGAGCTGATTACCGCCGAATGTTACGCCGTTGAGCGCAAGAACGGCGCTGGTGTTGGCCGGGAGAAGTGGAAGCTGTCAGGTTCTGTCTCTGGAGACCTGGGCACGCTGATAACCAATGTCCTCTATGACGCCCCCGGGAAGTTCACGCTGCGAATCCCGCAGAAACTCCCCGAGGGCTACACCGAGTGGCAGACCGGGGATATCTCCGCCACCGTATCCTATGCCGACCGGCAATCCGGCAACCCGCCGGCGGTCTGTGTGGATGCCCTGCAGCTTGGCCCGGATGCGGTGGATGGGGTCATCAAGTGGGTGTACACCAAGCGCCCCACGACAGACTGCCCGTGCGAGTCCGTGCCGTACCTGTCGCTGCCAGGAACCTGCCTGTTCGGTGACGAGGCCCAGGCCACTACGGCAAACCCCGAATACACCATCCGCAAAGACCGGGCGGACGCGCGACTGACTGGCGAATTCAACACCACGTCTGCCCGGTACGGCGAACCCCATGACGTGATGCTGTCCCTGCTGGCCGGGATATTCACGGGAACCACCAGCTGGGACGAATGGGCGGCCAGCACGGCTTATTCCGAGGGCGATTCCATCCAGTCCGGTGACTACCGCTACCGGGCGGAAAACGACGGCACCAGCGGCGCATCAGCGCCCACATTCCCCACGAAAATCGGGGAAACGGTCACGGACGGAACCGTGGTCTGGATTTGCATGGCCAAAAAACCGCTTGTCTGGTGGGATGAGCTGCTGGATGCGCTCTCGCAGATTGATGATACCGAAACACAGGCCCCTGATATCAATGTCGTATGGGCAAAGGCCGAGGGATGCACAGTTGCTGTTGGTGATTCTGTACGGGTGAATAACGATAAGGTTGGCGGTTATATTGAGGTCATTTGCCGGGTGACGACAGGTGGAACGCTGGGGGATGAGCCTGACTACTCCACAGCAACGAGCATCACAAAAGGAGAGTCTGTTCCTAATTCCGGCGGAACGGCGGTATTGGAAGTGGAGTCTGTATTTTGCGTTTCGAGCGATTCATCATGCCCAACATTGACTGGGTTCCCAGTACCAACATGCGGAAGCGCACATCATCTTAGTGTGCTGGCGTATATGTCAGAACATTACGAGGAAATCCTGGCAGCCGCTGAAGTGTACCCGGATGCCGCAGGAAACCAGAACAAATGCTGGCCGGATAACGGCTCGGATTACTGGTGGGTGCCGGATACCGGCGGGTATCTGCCGGCGTTCACCAATCAGGAATACCACTCCGTCAAAATGGCCGGCGGGGAGATTGTGCCGACTTATGAGTTCGGATTCGTCATCAAGGTTGACCAGAGCTGCGTCGGTCAACTGCAGGAGGGCGATACCGTCACGCTCACCATCGGCGATGCCGGTTGGCCCCCGACCTATCAGGTGGGCGACAGGCTCTATCTGTCCACCATTGCCGCCGGCGCCCTGAATCTGGTTGGCGGCGTGGACGGCACGGACGAAATCACGTTTCAGGTTCAGGGGTCTGTTGACGGCCTCACGGCGGATTATGTCGTGGACAAGAACGCACCGCCAGCACTGTATGACAACGGACAGATTCAGGCCCGCATCACGCCGGGCGGCATCGGGTTTGAGCTTGGCGACACCTTCACCTTCTGCGTGGAAACTGGCCAGTTCCGCTGGCGGCAGGATGGCGGGTCGTGGTCTGCGCCTGCCGACATCGGCGCTACGTCGCTGGTGGATGGCCTGTCGGTGACGTTTGAGGATGGGGCCTGCCCCTCATTCGTGGCTGGTGATTCCGCCTCGTTCACCGCCTACCAGCCCCACGCGATTTCATCCGCCCAGCACCCGGACGATGGGCGGTACGCATGGGATGGCACCGGAACAACGATCACGCTGCCGACATCCGGCAACGTCGATACCCTGGCCATCGCCATGCACACGCTGCCCTCATCCGCTACCGTCAGTGTGACCGACGGCACGGACACATGGCCGATGACCGTCAGGGACGGGGTGATGGTGCTGCTGTTCGACCCTGTGCTGAGTTCGCCCACGCTGACCGTGACCATCACGAACGCACCGGATGCGGAGATTGGCTGGCTGTGGGCCGGCATGGGGCTGGAGTTCGACGCGCCGGGCAACAACGCATCGAGAAAATCCAGCTGGAACATGAACCGTGGAAACGGCGTGAATCCGTCTGCGGCGCTGTATGGCAAGGCGCGCGGCTGGAAGGTCATCTGGGAGGGGTTCATCACCCGGGCGGAGGCGGAGGCGCTGGAAGCTGGAATCGACGCCCACAAATCGGGTGGTGACTGGCCAGCCGTGTTCATCCCGGCAACCGACAATCCGGATTACGCCGCCATGGTGACGTTCCCTGATGATGTGGACTTCTCCGACTTCTGGACGTTCAGTTGTCCTGGACGGGAGGAAATCGAGTTTGAAATGACGCTGAACGGGTGGGTGTACTGATGGCCGCTGACAAATACACAATCCGCCTCGAAAAAGTGCTGATGCTGCTCAAAGGAGCAAGAGACGCGCACTGGGAAGGGAATGGTTACGTCTGGGACAAAAACACTGACCTGCTCATCAGCGCCCTGAACAAAATCTTTGCCGGGGAATACGAATGGCCAGCCCGCGCCGCGTCCACGGCGTATGCCTACGGGGACAGCATCGAGGACGGGGATTTCCGCTATACCTGCGTTCAGGCCGGCACCACCGGGGCGGGTTCGGTGACATTCCCCACAGCAATCGGCGGCACGGTCACGGATGGAACCGTGGTCTGGGAGTGCATGGAAAGGCTCCCGCTGGTGCTGTGGGATGAGACGCTGGCGGAGAATATCGCGGCCAATGGCCAGTCGAAAACTGGATATGAGAGCGATTCAGTCATTTATACGATGACGTGCGATTGGTCAGAAGGGTTGTATGTACCGGTTGGACATTACGTGAAAATCACAAGCTCGAATTTTACTGATGCAAACAACTATGACTACCGATATGTAACGGCCCTATGCACTACGGCTGGAACGCTAGGCACAGAGCCTGATTATTCATCGGCAACGACCATCACAAAGGGCGATGCAGTACCCAATTCCGGAGGAACGGCGGTGCTTGAGGTGTATGAGGCGTCATGCACATCATCAGGGTACGGAACATGCCCAACACTTGTTGGGTTCAATGACTGCGTGAATGACATAAAAGACTATGAGGACGTTCACATCTTTATGAAAGAAACGGCGTTCAGGAACCTGTGATGAACATCATCATTCAGTCAGAACCGTCCATGGCGTTTTACTCCGGCATCGATGCGCCGGATGTTGATAACCGCTGGCGCCGACTGGTGGATGTGAGCGAAATACGCTCCTCCCTGCGCATCAGCGGCGGCGAGACGCCGAATGCGAGCATCACCATTGACAACGGGGATGGTGAGCTGACAAACCGATTCTCAGGTGACGTGCTGCGCGCTGCCGTCACCATCAATCGCGGCGGAACCATGCTGTTCCGTGGCATCGTGCGCCGAATAAAAACCGGCGCGGTAATCACACTTGACCTTGAGGCATAACCATGGCGCTGAAAATCTTTGACACGACCAACGCGGTTTCCGCCGGTGATGATGAATACCTGGTGGAGAAAGTACCCACGACCCTAATCTGTACCGGACTTGGTGCGGGTGAGACCGTGGGCGTTCATGTTTCCATCGACGGCGGAGCCAACTGGCAGCCGCTGACAAAAGACGGCGCGAATGTCGAGTTCACCGACACCGACACCACCATTGCTGTTTATTCCCCCATGCGCCTGTCGTTCAGCAAAGCGGCCACGGCTGGCTCGGTTGGCGTGTACGCATCCCGCCGGTGGGATTTGTGATGGACACGCCGGTAATGTCAGGTATTGGCCCTGCGGTTGGCAGCCCGCTGGCAATGCCAACGGAAAGCGCTGGCGGCGGAGGATACGGCCCTGAGCTGGTAACAAACGGTACGTTTGACACCGACCTGAGCGGGTGGACGGATTTCTATGGGCATGGAACTGCGTCATGGGAAGCAGGAAAGATGCGTCTATCGTGTCTTCCAGAAGGCTGCGGTTCACAGACACTGCAGCGGCAAATCGTGTCTGTAGAGGCAGGTAAGACGTATGCAGTATCCGTCGACTTAGATGCAACGAATGCGAGCTGTTATAACAATGTTGCAACTCGTCTCTCAGTGACAGGTAACGGTTCTCTCATTCTACAGGCAGGAAATGGTGAATCAGGCACATTCATCGGAACATTTACAGCAACAGGAACCAGCGTGAATCTGGACATCGTAACGGGCTGTGATGCAGGTTCCTATTCATTCATTGATAACGTATCTATGCGGGAGGTTTTGTAATGTCTATTCTGTGCGCGATTTCAAACATGCTGGGTGTTCCAGTGGCGTCGGCGTTCAAGCTGGGGCCTGAGTTGGTGGTGAACGGTGAGTTCACCGATGACATTTCTGGCTGGGATGATTTCTATGAGCATGGTTCAGCGACATGGGAGAACGGCAGGATGCGCATTGAGCCGTCCGTCAACTCTCAATCTCTGCAACGTCAGGTCATTCCCGTGGAGCCGGGGAAAACCTATTTCGTCACAGGACACATCGATGCCCGTTGCAGCGAGGTGTACAACAATGTAGCGGGCAGGTTGTCAATCAATGACGCCACGGATGCTCATCTGCTGACGCTTGACCAGGGCAACAAGCAATCCGGCGTGGTGGCCGGCATGTTCACGGCTCGCGCTGATTCGGTCAATGTTGACCTGCACGGAGCGGCGGTGGCTGAGGGCAACGTGACGTTCTTCGATAACGTCTCTGTGAGGGAGATTCTGTGATTCGAGCGCTGCCACTGCTGTTCCTGCTGGTCACCTTGGCCCACGCTGGTGATTACCGCGAGGTCATCACCGCCTCGCATCCCGGCGTCATCACGAACTACCATCAACACGCCAATCTCGGACAGGGCTATCTCATCAGGCCCGACGGTTCCCGCGTGTATTTCGTGGGGCTGGTTGATGATGGGGAGCTGTGGTGGTGGCGTGAGTACCCGCGTTCCCGGTTCGACGCCGCAGAGGTCTGTCAGGGCGCTGACGTGGTAACCAGCCTGCTGGCGGCGGGTGCTGGTGCTGCTGAGGGGAATCCGCTTGGCGTGGCTATTCTGCCTCTCAAGCTTGCCATTAACGAATACGCCGAATCACTGCCAACCCAGCAGTGCAACAAACTGAAAACGACGCTCACAGCCGCAGGCTGCGGCGCTGCCGGGGGCAATCTGGTGACGATGGCAACTGGTGAGCTTACGGCGCTATCGCTGGCCGTGGGCGCTGCTGTAGGTGCTACGGCTACGGAGTATTCGTTCGCAGATTGCGAGGCGTGGGTCAATGATTGAGAGAATCGGACAGGCGCTGATGATGGTTGGATTCATGGAGGTTGGGGCGGTAATGAATATCATCTCGCTGCCCGCTAAAATCGTCAGGAAGCTGCGCAAGAAATGACTGCTGCATATACAGACATGGTGCCGCTCCGGTCATCAACGGAATGGCCGGAATATCCCGCAGAATACCCGCTGCAGGTCGTCTATGGCCGCGTGACACTCCGCCCGCAGCCCTACGACAGTTCCGGGGTGTTCTGGCTGATAGCCGGGCATCCGATACAGGGTATTGATTCGGTAACGGTGGACGGGCAGGAGATTGACGGCTACGCATTGCAGAATGGTGTCGATAAGCTGGGGCTTCCGGTGGCCGTGCTGGAGCTGGCGAACCCGGTTGATGACCGGAGCAAAATCACTGTTTCGGTTCGCGGCAAACAGCATCCTGATACCGGGGAGCTGCTGAACCGCCCTGACCTGATTCTGTACGACTGGCTCGTGAACGTCTGTGGCATGGACTACGCGGTATCGGATTTTGACGACCTGCGCGCGTGGTCGCAGTCCACGAGCATCATCTGTGGCGGCGTGGTGGATACGGTCGAGAGCATCCAGCGGGCCACAGACAGAATAGCAGCAGGCATGGGGCTGGCCTGGGGCGCGAACGTGGAAGGTGTTGCTATTCCGTGGCCGCCGGAGTCTGTTTCTGCCGGTCAGGTAGAGCTGGGCTACATCAACACGCCACGACTGACGGCGCAATGCGAGTCAACGGGCATCGTGACGGCGCTCAATTACTCCTACGCGCATGACTGGGCCGAAGGAAAGCCGGGCCGGGCCATGGTGCTGGAGTCTGAATCCATCGAGCGCTACGGACGCCGGGACGGGCAGGTATCCGCTGGGTGGATACAGTCCACGGCGGCGGCAGAGGCCCATGCATCCCGGTGGCTGGCGTGGTACGGGTCAGCCGTGTGGGCGGTCGAGTGCGATACATCTGAGACGGTATCGCCAGGGGAGTCGGTGTCCATATCTCACCCCTACAGCCCGATAGACGCCGCCATTGTTACCGAGGTGACGGGTGGAGAGCTTGGCAGCACAGCAAAGGCGCTGGCATCTGATGGACTGGCTGGGGCCATCAGCATCGTTTCCCGTTCGTCTGGCGTGTCTCTTGAGTCTCAGGGGCAGAGCAATTACGTCTATGCCGACGGCAAGCTGACATACACAGTAACCGACGCATCCGGCAACCCAATATCACGCGCATCGGTCACGCTGGACGGGGCTACCACGCGACTGACTGACAATCAGGGTAAGGTACAGTTCACGGTCGGCAGAGGCTCGCATGAGCTGGTCATTGATGCTGCAGGATACATGACGCAGACGGTGACGGTGACGCTATGAGCGAGATACGCCGCACACTGACACCCGACAGCGGGATAATCAACATTGCCGGCCCGTCCGGCGGTGGCGGAATCGTGCTGCAGAAAGCCGCCGTGCCGCAGGAGTGTCCGCCGTGTGAAGGTGGCAGCTGTGTGCCGGATAGCTTCGTATCGCAGTGGGTTGGAGATGCCGGGTCTGGTATGGCCTACCTCGGGACGTCAATAGATAACGGCGCAACAGATGACGTATATCCGCCGGTTTTCGGCGTAGTGGCAGATACATCAACGCCAGTCGAAAACGCCACGGAACTATGCTGTAACGATGTGACGTGGGATATCGTGATTACCGGTGAGGGCCTGTATTACGATATAGTCAACGGGATGGTGTCAATCCGCGAAAGCTCCTACGGCGGACAAATCACCGCAACGCCTACCGTGTGCGGTGTGACGTTGGATTCGTTGGTGTATAACCTGGGTGGGATTTAGCCACCTGCGGCAGCGGCCGCGCCGCTTTCACCCTCGGCGTTCCTTTCCGGAAAAAAACTGAAAAAATCGTTGACAGAGTATATCCGTGAGGATATACTGTATTCAACAGCAGGGGAATGGGCCCCGAGCTGGCAACCAGCCGAAGGGCGAGGAGAGAAAAATGGCGATTTTCACCGACACCGAAATCCAAAATAATTGGCTTTATGCTCCTGTAATGGAGCAAATCAATGAACTGCACGAAAAAATGGGCACGCCGGAAGCGCCCAATAGCGGCCCAACGACAGGTGGCCCCCTCAGTTCAGTCTATGCCGCTGATAGCATTGGTGACTGGGGCGGGAACGAGGAATACGTCGCAGACTGGGCTAATGCACGCCGCGAGGAGGTCCTCAACGCGCTGAATATGGGGTCATACCCATATTACTATCAGTCTGACGACTGGACAGAGTTTGCAAATCAAGCGTACATACTCGTTATGGAGTTTGACACGTATGACGCATTCCAGCGCCTGTGCGACGAATGGGACAACCACCAATAATCACGAGAAGCCCCGGCGTGCGCCGGGGCATTTACATCATGCACATCACGAAAATCAGAATCCCAGCCGACCTCCAGTTTTCCGACCTGCGCCTCGCGCGCGATCCAGAAACCGGAGATATCGAGTTCGATGCAGAAATCCTCCGGGAAATCTGTGAGGACAACGATCTACCGTTCAGCGAGGAGATCGTCACCTCACTAATGACTGCCTGGTATCAGCATCATCGCGCCCAAGGTGGTGCGCCAGATCAGGTCATGGAACAGATCATTGCCGAGATCGAGGCGGAGGAGATCACCGGCGTAGAGATCCGTGGCGGCAGCGGGAGTCTAAACTGATGCGGCCCCCAAACAAGGTTGCCCACTACAACCCAGACCCCGCCTACCTGCGCAGCCTGATCGGCCAGATCGGCCTCAGCCAGCGCGAGATCGCAAAGCGCTTGGGGTACGCCGAGAACAACTTTCGGCGTCATCTCATCCACGCGGACAGGTCATCTTACCGCCCCGCGCCCTACCTGCTCCAGGTGGTGCTGGAGTGCTGGGCGGCGTCGGTTGATTAACTCCAGGGGGGGCATTGTTTCAGCTATTTCTGCAAGTTTGCAGAAATAGCCGAAACAAAGAAATAGCGTATAATTCACTTAACCCGCCGGTGCTGGACGCAGCGCCGGTCGCTTGAGTCGCCGCAGGGACGAGAGCGCGAAAGGGGGACAAAGAAGCCAGCCGGCCTGCGATGGCCGGGCAGCTGGTGAGCAGTCTGCGGCGGTGGCGGCGGAAAGCGCTGAACCGGAACCGCCACCGGATGCAGCCCGCGCCACATGGTCTGTGGCAGCCTGGAAACAGGCAAGCGGGCTGGCCGACGGCCGCAGCGTGGGGAAAAAGCGCGGGTTGGCCACCGCCATCCTTAATAGGGATGCCGAAAGGGTGACCACTACCTGCGCTGCGCGGCTTGACGGATCGGCCTGGAGCGCCACTCCAGTGTCCGTCATGCAGGGGAGCACACCCCTCCGATCGGCAAGAAGCACCAGGGGCTGAGATGCCCGCATCTGCCAGGCAGCCGCAATGACCAAGCGGCGTAAGTCCCCCATCCATCCGAGGGTCAACGGATGGCCGCTGGGGAGCGAGTCCCCGGGAAGCCCCCATCCAGCAGGTCAGACGTGATCTGTTGCTCAGGTGGGAGCCTAGAGCCACCCGCAAGGGTGGTGCTCAATCATCGCCGGCAGAGACCGGCTTGGGGCAGGCATCGCCGGGTGTGCTTGTCCGACGCCCGATCAAGGGTTATAGAGCCCGGACATTCTTTGCCCATCGAGACGAGATGTGGGCGAATGAAATCAGCATATTGCTGATATTTCTAACTGTTTGTGTCCGGCCCTGGGCACCATCTGCCCCTCTCCGGTTTGCTGTTCAGCATGAATAGTTCCCATCACTCGCGGCTGCGGCAGTAGAATGGTTCTGTTCACACCAAATAGCGGGGTTGCTTTTTCAGGATGACGGAAAGAGAGCACAGGGCCGGCATGAGGTTTCTGACCCAAGGTGACAGCCTGCTGATCCAGGGACATGGAGACTGGCGCGTGGAGGCGCTGGATGAGTTGGTTCGTGAGCTGGACAGCCGCTTTCAGGGCTTGGGGCAGCGCCGGCTGCAATGGGACATGTCACAGGTCTCCGCAATGGATTCCAGCGGCATGGTGTTGTTCCTGCGCACCCTGGACCGGCTGCGCGGCCAGGGATATGAGGTCGAAGTGACCGGCTTCACGGCCGACCAGGAGCAACTGCGGCGGATGGTCGCTGCCTATCTCACGCCTGTACCGCCGCGGCGCTCCACCCTGGGTTCCCGCCTGCTGGGCCCCCTGGTGCAGCTCGGGGAGGCGACAGCTGCCGCCTGGCGGGACCTGGTGGCCTTCCTTTCCTTTCTGGGAGAGGACTTCATCGTTCTGCTGTTGCTGCTGGTGCAGCCCTGGAAGTTCCGCTGGGGCGCCATCGTGAAGAACATTCAGGAAGCCGGCGTGCGGGCCCTGCCCATCATCACCCTGACCAGCTTTCTCATCGGCGTGGTCATAGCCTACCAGGGCGCGGTGCAGCTGCAGAAGTTCGGGGCGAACATCTTCGTGGTGGACATGATCGCCATTTCCGTGACCCGCGAGCTGGCGCCCCTGATTACGGCCATCGTGGTGGCGGGCCGCACGGGCTCGTCCTACACGGCGCAGATCGGCGTGATGAAAATCACCCAGGAAATCGACGCCATGCGCATCATGGGCTTCGAGCCGCACAGGTTCCTGGTGCTGCCACGGGTGATTGCCGTGATGATCGCCCTGCCGCTGATGATTTTCTTTGCCGACATCATCGGCATCATCGGCGGCATGGTGGTGGCCAATATCCACCTGAACATCTCCTGGACGGAATTCATACACCGCCTGCAGAACGTGCTGGATGTGAAACACGTCTGGATAGGCGTGGCCAAGGGGCCATTCTTTGCCTGGCTGATTGCCATCGTCGGCTGCTTCCGCGGTTTTCAGGTATCACGCAATACAGAGAGCATAGGGCGGTACACCACCATCAGCGTGGTGAACGCCATTTTCCTGGTGATTGCCTGTGATGCCTTGTTCTCGGTGGTCTTCACCAGGCTGGGCATATGAACCCTGTCGTTCGTGTAACAGACGTGGTGACCCGGTTCGGCGACAACCTGGTGCACGACCATGTCAGCCTGACCGTGGGGGAGGGGGAGATTTATGGCCTGCTCGGCGGCAGTGGCTCAGGAAAATCCACCCTGCTGCGGGAGATGATCATGCTGCAGCGGCCCGAGTCCGGGCACCTGGAAGTGCTGGGGCATGAGCTTGGCAGGCTGTCACGCGGCCAGGCGGCCTGGCTGCGCCGCCAGTGGGGTGTATTGTTTCAGGCGGGCGCCCTGTATTCTTCCCTGACCGTTGCCGAGAACATCGGCATTACCCTTAAGGAATACACCCGTCTGCCGCCTTCCATCATCGACGAGATCGTGCACATGAAGATCGCCATGGTGGGCCTGCCGGAACATGCGGCGCGGCTCTACCCGGCCCAGCTCAGCGGCGGCATGGTCAAGCGCGCGTCCCTGGCCCGGGCCCTGGCCATGGACCCCC
>DRKN01000176.1 GCA_011051755.1 Gammaproteobacteria bacterium | reverse complement strand
TATCGAAGGCCGCCTGCCTCCCCGAGCTTTAGGTTTGGTTCAAGAATGGCGTGAATATCACAAGGATGAATTGACCGAAGATTGGAATCTTGCGAGGGAAAGAAAGGCTTTGAAGAAAATTAATCGACTGGAGTGATGTTACCGAAATTGCAAGAAACCGAGTATCGAGGAGACTATCGTATTTGGTTAAAGTTTGCGGATGGTATTGAAGGAGAAGTCAATCTGGAAAAGGAATTATGGGGTGAAGTGTTTCAGCCGCTAAAAGATAAAGCGCGCTTTTCAGAATTTTGTCTTGACGAGGAGCTTGGGACTATTGTTTGGCCAAACGGTGCGGATTTTGCGCCGGAGTTTCTTTATCAACAGTTATGCCCTAACTATGCGCTAAAGCCGATGCCAAAAAGTGGTGCGGCTTAGCGCTGTCGTGAGAACTGAAAATCGGGAAAAGGCGCGGGAAAAGGGGTCACGGAAAAGGGGTCAGACCCCTTATTGCTCGACCGCGATGCAGAGGGAAATGTCTGCGCCATCACGTTTGAACATGCAAGCCAGCGAACGGATGTGAATCAACTGGTCGTTGAAGGAATCGTTGCATGGCACAGAATTTTTAACGTCCTTCCGGGCAGAACGAAGTCTGTAGCTTGGGCTGAGCCTGCGAAACCCGGTATAAGAATCAGCGCTATGGGCTCCCGGGTTTCGCAGGCTCAACCCGGGCCATGACCAAAGCTGGTCAAAATTTAGCCAAATCTGGCGTGCTCTGTTATACTCCGCGCCTTCATTCCAACCGCTGGCATGAAACACCTCTCAGCCCGCCGTCCGTAAGCAGCGTACCAACGGCCGCATGACGTTCCCCACGGCCACTCCGTTCGAGGTTCAATTCCAGCTTTCCCTCGTCCACGAGAGACGGGGCGCGTACCGTATCGGGTATTTTGCTACAGCATCTGCCCCATAAACGACCGCGCGATGGAATCCCCTGCCGCCAAGACTTTCCAGCAAAGTCAGGCGGCGCATACGAACGAACAGAGGTTTTACATGTCATCCACCCCCACCACCTTCCAGGCCATGGGCCTGGCTGCACCGATTTTAAAGGCTGTCGAAGATGCCGGCTATGAACAGCCCTCCGCCATTCAGGCCGAGAGCATCCCCTTATTGCTGGAAGGCCGCGACCTGCTGGGCCAGGCGCAGACCGGCACCGGCAAGACCGCCGCCTTCGCCCTGCCGCTACTGTCACGCATCGACGTCAAGCGCGCCGCCGTGCAGCTGCTGGTGTTGGCGCCCACGCGTGAGCTGGCCATCCAGGTCGCCGAGGCCTTCCAGAGCTACGCCCATCACCTGAAGAATTTCCACGTCCTGCCCATCTACGGCGGCCAGTCCTACACCAACCAGCTGCGCCAACTGAAGCGCGGCGTGCAGGTGGTGGTCGGCACCCCCGGCCGGGTCATGGATCACATCCGTCGCGGTACCCTGGATCTCAGCGGCCTACAGGCGCTGGTGCTCGACGAGGCCGATGAAATGCTGCGCATGGGCTTCATCGATGACGTCGAGTGGATCCTCGAACAGACACCGAAAAAGCGCCAGATCGCGCTGTTCTCCGCCACCATGCCGGCCGTCGTTCGCAAGGTCGCCGAACGTCACCTGAACAATCCGGTGGTGGTGAAGATCGCCACCAAGACCACCACCGTCACCACCATCCGCCAGCGCTACTGGGCGGTCAGCGGCCTGCACAAACTGGATGCCCTGACACGCATTCTGGAGTCGGAAGACTTCGACGGTATGATCGTCTTCGTGCGCACCAAGACCGCCACCGTGGAACTGGCCGACAAACTGGCCGCGCGCGGCTATGCCAGCACCGCCCTCAACGGCGATATTCCGCAAAACAACCGCGAGCGCATCATCCAGCGCCTGAAAAAGGGCCAGCTGGACATCCTCGTCGCCACCGACGTGGTGGCTCGTGGTCTCGACGTCGAGCGCATCAGCCACGTCATCAACTATGATGTGCCTCACGACACCGAGTCCTACGTGCATCGCATCGGCCGCACCGGCCGCGCCGGCCGTAAAGGCGACGCCATCCTGTTCGTCGCCCCGCGTGAGCGCCGCATGCTCAGCGCCATCGAGCGCGCCACACGCCAGTCCATCGAAGCCATGCAGATGCCTACCGCCTCGGACATCAATGTGCAGCGTATCGAGCGTTTCAAGCAACGCATCAGCGAGACCCTCGACAACCAAAACCTCGATATCTTTAACCAGATCGTCGGTGAATATCAGCACGAGCATGACAGCGACCCGTTGACCATCGCTGCGGCCCTCGCACACATGGCGCAGGGCAAGGAGCCGCTGCTGTTGAGCGACAAGCCACAACGCCGCGAACGCCCGCCGCGCATCGTTGCCGAGGGCCGTGATGGCCGCCAGGGCCGCGCTGAACGCCCCCAGCGCCCGCCACGCACATCGAGCGCCACCCCCAGCAACACGCCGCGGCCGCTGAAAGAGCATCCCGACGTGGAAATGAGCCGCTTCCGTCTGGCCGTGGGCTATAGCCACGATGTCAAACCCGGCAACATCGTCGGCGCCATCGCCAACGAGGCCGGCATCGATAGCCAGTACATCGGTCATATTGAAATTTTCGAGGATTTCACTACCATCGACCTGCCCGCCGATATGCCCAAAGATATCTTCATGGCCCTGAAAAAAACCTGGGTATGCGGACAGAAACTGGATATCAACCGACTCGGCGAAGAAAAGAAACCCGCAAAGCCGCGCAAGCCAAAAGGCAAGACCGAGAAGGCACGCGGCAAGAAAAAACCGGGCAGACGTAAAGCGGTTGCCGCACGCAAGGCAAAGGGCTGAGCAATACAGAAACGTTTCCGTGGCGCATGACACGGAAATATCCTCGCTTTCAAAATTTCTAAGGAACGACACATCAATGAAAAAAGTAGAGCATTTTATCGAAGCCATCATATTCAACAGCCGCTGGCTGCTGGTGCCGTTTTACCTCGGGCTGGTTTTCAGCATTGCCCTGCTGCTGGTCAAGTTCGTCAAAGAATTCATTGGTTTCGTTCCAACGGCCATCAGCGGTACGGGCTCAGAGGTCATTATCAGCATCCTGACCCTGATCGACGTGGTGATGATCGCCAATCTGCTGTTGATCATTATTTTTGCCGGCTATGAAAACTTTGTCTCCAGGATCGATACCGGCGATAGTGAAGACCGGCCCAACTGGATGGGGCATGTCACCTTCTCCGATCTGAAGATGAAGCTCATCGGCTCCATCATCGCCATCTCGGCCATCGAACTGCTCAAGGCCTTCCTCAGTATCGACAAATACACCAATGAGGAACTCGCCTGGCAGGTTGGCATACACATGACCTTCGTGGTATCCGCCCTGTTGTTCGCCGTGACCGATTGGCTGGCATCGGACAAAAAGCGGAAATAAACGACCACCGACTAAAGTGGGTGGGTTAGCGTATTCGCTGCTAATGACTAACGTCATCAAGCTCGTACCGCCATCAGCGCGTATGCGTCAAAACATGAAAATCAACGTCACCGTCTGAAGACGGTGGCTTTGACCCAGTTAATGGAAAATAGACTCCACACGATTCAAATCTGCTATCGGCAAAAAGCCGCGTCATTTTTTGGCGTGGCTTTTTTATATACTCAAGTTTCGGAAAGAGGAAAGGGGTGTAGATCAGCCACTGACAAAAAGCGGCATTGAAAATACCCACACTATTATTTGCAGAAATGTCACTCTTGAAAGATTGAGACACAAAGAAAAGCCGCTATTTTTCCCGTATATTTTCAGAGTTTTTGTTTGCTGTGAAAATGTAGAGTGCATTTTCCCTACCAAAGACATGCCGCCACAACCAAACATCTGATACATATCTGGAGTCATTATTTCTTCCCGGAATGTTTGTGATGCATAAAATTCACCGCACCAGCAGGCTGGAAAACGTAAAAATCTGTCAGTGGCTGATCTACACCCCTTAATTTATGATTTCCCAGTGAATGCCATGACCCTGTAACGAACTGAATAATTACAAAACGGCATATATTCTGGATTTCCGGCTTCCCATCTTCGCGGCAATATGGGTATTCCAAACCTCTCGGCTTGTGTTATAAATCAAACAACAAAACACGGAGAGCCCTGAAATGAATCACCGGATTGCACTTACCAGCCTGTTAGTACTCTGTTTCCTTTTTACCGATGTTCATGCACGGGACGTGGCCGGCGTCACCGTACCAGAAAGAATCACACTCGCCGATACCGCTCTCACGCTGAATGGCGTTGGCATCCGCAGCAAATTCTTTTTCGATATTTATGTGGGTGCGCTCTACCTGCCGGAAAAAACACAGAATGCCGAAACGGCCATCAACATGCCCGGCCCCAAACGGGTATTGATGCACTTCCTCTAGGTTCTTCGAAGAATTGTGTGAAGGCCTATGGGGCCATTTTCAGGCCACCACAATAAAACAATATGCTATTTCTGAATCCATCGAATGAACGATAACCCCTGGCATTCGACTTGATGGTCTGAATCTTCGAGTTCAGTCCTTCG
>DRKN01000175.1 GCA_011051755.1 Gammaproteobacteria bacterium | reverse complement strand
TCCTCCGGACACATTCTGGTGGTAGATGATGAACCGGACATCCGTAATCTGGTCAAGGAGATCCTTGAAGACGAGGGTTTCGAAGTCAGTATTGCGGAAAGTGGGGAAGCTGCGCGCCATGCGCGACGCAAACGTCGCCCTGATCTGATTCTTCTCGATATCTGGATGGATGATGTCGATGGCATCACCTTGCTGCGAGAATGGTCGGAAGGCGGTGACCTGCCCTGCCCGGTGGTGATTATGTCCGGCCATGGCACCGTTGAGACAGCGGTCGAGGCGACGCGTCTGGGCGCATACGATTTTATTGAAAAGCCCATTTCCCTGGCCAAGTTGTTGCTGGTGGTTAGCAGGGCGCTGGAATCACAGAAGCTGCAACAGGAAAACCAGGGTCTCAAACGCCAGGCGTTGCCAGTTGCAGAACCGGCGGGCAAGAGTGAGGCGATGCAGGCACTGCGCGAACAGGCACAGCGTATTGCACAGCATAATACCTGGGTGCTGGTGAGCGGTGAGCCCGGTTCGGGCAAGGAAGTGGTGGCACGGTATATTCATGCGCACAGCAGTTTGCGCGACCAGCCTTTTGTCGAAGTGGCCGTCGGATCCATGTCAGCGGAGCATTCTGCGGCGGAGTTGTTCGGCAGCGAGGAAGACAACAACATCGTCTACGGGCGCCTCGAACAGGCCAACGGTGGCACGCTGTTGCTGGGCAATATCTCCGATATGGATATGCAGACCCAATCGCGTCTGCTCAGTGTATTCCAGACACATTCTTTTCTGCGTATGGGGGGTACCGAGCCGGTGCCTGTGGATATCCGCGTTATCGCAACCACCTCGACAGACCTTGAGGAGGCGGTAAAAGCGGGGCGATTCCGCGAAGATCTTTATTACCACTTGAATGTAGTGCCACTGGCTATGCCGCCACTGCGTGAACATAACGAGGATGTGCCCGAGCTGCTCAACTACTATGTGGATCGCTTTGTTATCCAGGAGAACCTGCCGTATCGCGAATTTTCCATTGCCGCCCAGAACCGGCTGCGCCATTACCGCTGGCCGGGTAATATTCGCGAACTGAAGAATATGGTTCAGCGTATGTTGATCCTCGGCCAGGGTCCGGTCATCGAGGTAGAAGAGGTCGAGAGTGCGCTGCAGCACGAGCGTGCGCCTACAGCCGGTGATGAGGCAGGGGCTGATTTGCCGCTCGATCTGCCATTGCGTGAGGCGCGTGAACAGTTTGAAAAAGTCTATCTCGAACATCAGCTACAGGAAGTCGGGGGCAGCGTAGGCAAGCTTGCCAAACGCGTGGGGATGGAACGCACGCATTTGTATCGCAAGTTGCGCGGCCTGGGTATAGATTTCAAAAAAGGCAGCGATTGATCAGCCCATGAAAATTATTATTCTTGGTGCCGGCCAGGTGGGGTCATCGGTAGCCCAGAACCTGGCCAGCGAAGCCAATGACATCACCGTGGTCGATCACAGATCCGATATCCTTCAGGATTTGCAGGATCGTGTTGATATTCGTACTGTCGTCGGTCACGCCTCGCACCCGGATATCCTGACCCGTGCGGGCGCCGAGGATGCCGATATGATCCTCGCCGTCACCAACAGTGATGAAACCAATATGGTGGCCTGCCAGGTGGCCTACACGCTGTTCCATACGCCGATCAAGATCGCCCGTGTGCGCGCACCTGAATACCTGAAGCACCCCAAGCTGTTTACCCAGGAAGCGTTACCGGTTGATGTATTTATCAGCCCCGAGCAGCTGGTCACCGATTATATTGAACGTCTCATCGAACAGCCTGAAGCGCTGCAGGTGCTGGACTTCGCCAATGGGCGGGTACAGCTGGTGGCGGTGCGGGCGGTACGTGGTGGCCCGCTGGTGGGACAGGAATTATGTGAGTTGCGGGAACACATGCCCGGTGTTGAAGCCAGGGTGGCGGCCATTTTCAGACGTGGTGCGGCTATCCTGCCAGAGGGCGATACCGTCATAGAGGCGGACGATGAGGTGTTTTTTATTGCCGCTCGCAAGCATATTCGTGCGGTAACCAGCGAACTGCGGACGCTGGGCAAGCGAGTCAAGCGGGTCATGATCGCCGGTGGTGGCAATATCGGGCTGCGGCTGGCCGAAGCGATTGAAGGCCGTTATCAGGTCAAGCTGATTGAATGCAATCCGGAAGTGGCACGGCAACGTTCCGAACAGCTGGAATCGTGCATTGTGCTGCTCGGTGATGCGGCGGATGAAGAGTTGCTGATCGAGGAAAACATCGAGAATACCGATGTTTTCTGCGCCCTGACCAACGATGAAGAAGCCAACATCCTGTCGGCCATGCTGGCCAAGCGGCTGGGCGCCCGCAAGGTGATGTCACTGATTAACCGGCCAGCCTATGTTGACCTGGTGCAGAGCGACGTCATCGACATCGCAGTATCACCTCAACAGGCCACCATCGGCAGTCTGCTGACGCACATCCGGCGCGGTGACGTGGCCGTCGTGCATTCCCTGCGTCGCGGCGCTGCTGAGGCTATCGAGGCGGTGGCGCACGGCGACAGCAAGACCTCACGTGTGGTCGGGCGCACGGTGGAGGAAATACGCTTGCCGCCAGGCGCGACAATCGGTGCGCTGGTGCGTGGTGAAGAGGTCATGATTGCTCACCACGACACAGTTATCCAGAGTGATGACCACGTTATCCTGTTTCTGATCGACAAGCAGCAGATCGCCGAGGTTGAGCGCCTGTTCCAGGTCGGCGTCACCTTCTTCTGAAGCGATCCGGCGCATGAGCTTCGGTACTATTCAGCGAATCCTGGGGCTGTTACTCATGGTGTCGAGTTTCACCATGTTACCTCCGCTGGCATTGGCATTCTGGCTGGAAGAGGGCAGTCAGTCAGCCTTTCTGGTGACATTTGGCGGAGCGCTGATCACCGGCGCCTTGCTCTGGTTTCCGGTCCGCCACCAGCGCCGTGAGTTGCGTGTGCGTGACGGATTCGTGGTGGTGTCACTGTTCTGGGTCGTGTTGGCGCTGGTCGGCTCGTTTCCTTTTTCACTGGCCGATCACCCACACATGAGCTTTACCGACGCCATGTTTGAATCCATGTCGGGCCTGACCACCACCGGTGCTACCGTGATCACCGGTATCGACTACCTGCCGCGTTCTATTCTGTTCTACCGACAGGAGTTACAGTGGCTGGGCGGCATGGGCATCATCGTGCTGGCCGTCGCCGTCCTGCCCATGCTGGGTATTGGTGGTATGCAGCTCTACCGTGCTGAAACGCCCGGGCCGATGAAGGACAGCAAACTGACGCCACGCATTACTGAAACGGCCAAGGCGCTCTGGTACATCTATCTGACACTGACGGTAAGTTGTGCGCTGGCCTACTGGGCAGTCGGTATGGATGTGTTCGATGCCATCGCGCACAGTTTTTCCACCGTAGCGATTGGCGGATTTTCAACGCATGATCTGAGTATCGGTTATTTCCAGAGCACGGCTATCGAGACAGTTGCCGTGGTGTTCATGCTGTTGGCGGGCATCAATTTTTCATTGCATTTCGTGGCCTGGCGTTCACTTAATCCACTGGCCTACCTGCGTGACTCGGAGTTTCGGGCCTACATGGCTGTGCTGGGGCTGTCGGCGACCGTCACGGTGTCTTACCTGTACCTGAGTGGAACCTTTGAGCGTTTCGGTGACGCGCTGCACCACGGTATTTTCCAGGTTGTTTCCATTGGCACCACCACCGGTTTCACCACGGCAGAATATTTCCACTGGCCGAGCTTCCTGCCGGTCATGTTGCTGTTTACCAGTTTTATTGGTGGCTGCGCCGGCTCCACGGGTGGTGGCATGAAAGTGATCCGTTTCCTGTTGCTTTTCAAGCAAGGCATGCGTGAAATCAGCCGACTGGTGCATCCAAATGCCCAAATTCCGGTAAAAGTGGGAAATAAAGCCATGTCGGAGCGTGTAGTCGAAGCGGTGTGGGGATTTTTTGCCATTTATATCGGCTGCTTTACCCTTATGATGATCGCGCTGCTGGCTACCGGGCTGGATCAGGTCACAGCATTTTCAGCGGTTGCGGCCTGCCTGAATAACCTGGGACCCGGTCTGGGAGAAGTCGGCTTCCATTACAGTAATATCAATGATACCGCCAAGTGGATACTGAGCCTCGCTATGTTGCTGGGGCGCCTGGAAATATTTACGCTATTGGTGCTGTTGTCCCCGGCTTTCTGGCGGCGATGAAGTTACCAGCCAGTCCGGAATGGTGAAAGATTTTGAGACAAAACGTCATTATTTCCCACAAAAATATAGAATTTCTATAAATCTTAATATGGTGGCGTTTATATGCAGTAAAATCTGCCAAAATCACGAGATAGTGGTAAATATTGACCTATTGGCGTCAGGCGTTCAGGGTCAGTCGGGCCGATTTGCCGGGAGACGCTATACTTCACAGTCAGAACAGAGCACTTGAGTAAAGGATCAGAGATATGGAAGAAGTGAAATCACTGTCGCCGCAGGAAGCCTGGCAAATGGTGCAGGATGAGCCGCGCAGCATTCTGGTGGATGTGCGTTCGGATATGGAATATTTGTTTGTTGGTCATCCGGTTGGCGCAATTCACATCCCCTGGATCGACTACCCCGACTGGAATCTCAATCCTAATTTCGTCACTGAAATACGCAAACTGGTACTCGGAGGGGTCTGTCATGAGGCGGCGGGATCGAGTGCCCCCATCCTGCTTATCTGTCGCAGTGGGAAGCGCTCACTGGAAGCAGGTAATTTATTGATAAAAGAAGGTTTTTGTGACGTTTATAATATTGCGGAAGGGTTCGAGGGGGATCTGGATGAGCACCATCATCGGGGCACAAAAGGGGGTTGGCGTTTTCACGGATTGCCCTGGGAACAGTGCTGAACCAGACAATCGGTTTGTCGCCGATTGCAGTCATTTGTTTGACCCCGAAAAACTCCGCTCCTATACTCAGTCGCTGGGTGCCAGCCCTCTGCTGTTTTATCCAGGTTGCTGTGTTGAGACTTGGCGGTAATGGCACTTCAGCTATATTCCTGTTTTGGGGCGTGGTTTTGTTTCGCAACGGCGCAGCATCCGCGTAAATAATATTTGTAAAGTACTATCCGTATAAGAACGGCTAGGAGGAGAAAACTGATGTCAGATATGAATGAAGCACAAATGGACGATTGGCTAAATAAAAAACTGGACGAGTTGTTACCGGCAAAACTGCAAACGATTGACGAATCACGTACACCTGCCATGTCAATTATTGCCACCAAAGGCACGCTGGACTGGGCCTATCCGCCCTTCATCCTTGCCTCCACCTCTGCCGCACTCGGCTGGGATACTTCTATCTTCTTTACCTTCTATGGCTTGTTGCTACTGAAAAAAGAACTGCCCTGCGAGGTCAGCCCGCTTGGCAACCCGGCTATGCCCATGAAGATGCCGTTTGGTCCCAAATGGTTCCAGGGGATCAACTGGAATATGCCTAACCTGCTGATGGCAGGTGTTCCCGGTTTCGAAAAGGTCGCTACTGGCCTGATGAAGCAGACCTTTGCGAACAAGGGTGTTGCCACAGTCGAAGAGCTGCGCGATCTGTGTCTGGAAGCTGATGTGAAGATGGTTGCCTGTCAGATGACGGTGGATGTGTTTGGTTTCGACCAGAGCGAATTCATCCCGGAAGTGACCGACTATGTCGGTGCGACCTACTTCCTGCCTGTCGCCAAGGATTCTGATATCTGCCTGTTTATCTAGGCGCGTCTACAATCCGGAAAAGGCGTGCTTTGCACGCCTTTTTTTATGTCAGAATGAAAGTATGCGAACCTTGTACCCCCCCGTCGAACCCTATGTGCGCCATAGCCTGAAAGTTGAGGTGCCTCATGTCCTGTATGTTGAGGAATGTGGAAATCCGGCCGGTATCCCGGTGCTGTTCGTACACGGAGGCCCGGGTGGTGGCTGTGCGCCGTGGCACCGACAGCTATTTGACCCGGACCGCTACCGTATTGTTCTGTTCGACCAGCGCGGTTGTGGCCGCTCGACGCCGCATGCCAGCCTCGAAGGCAATACCACGCAGGCTCTGCTCGAAGATATGGAGCGGATACGCAGGCACCTCGATATTGAACGATGGATGTTGTTCGGTGGATCCTGGGGGTCAACGCTTTGCCTGCTGTATGCACAGGCCTTCCCTGCACAGGTGTTGGCGCTGGTGCTGCGGGGTATCTTTTTATGCCGCAAGCGGGATGTTGACTGGTTTTACCAACAGGGGGCATCTCGGTTGTTCCCGGAGGCCTGGCAGGATTTTATCGCGCCTGTCTCGCCGCGCCGTCGCGACAAGATGGTACAGGCCTATTATGAGTTGCTGACCGGCGATGATGAAGTCCGGCGTCTGGCGGCAGCGCGGGCCTGGTCCGTGTGGGAGGGGACGACATCCACCCTCGATTGCAAGCCATCGCTGGTGCGGCATTTTGCCGACAGCCATATTGCGCTGAGCATGGCACGTATCGAATGCCACTATTTCATCAACGATGCCTTTATCCGGCCTGACCAGATCCTGGAGGATGCCGGGCGGCTTGAGGGCATCCCGGGCCGTATCATCCACAGCCGCTATGACGTGGTGTGCCCGGTCGACCAGGCCTTCGCTTTGCACCGCGCCTGGCCGAAGGCGACGTTACAGATTGTTCCGGCAAGCGGGCATTCTGCCGGCGAGCCGGCCGTGGCGGAGGCATTGCTGGAGGCAACTGACTATTTCGCGGAGCAGTTGTCGTGATTGCTCTGCTGCAGCGTACGACCGAAGCGTGGGTCGATGTTGACGGCGAACGGATTGGTCGTATCGACACCGGCCTGCTTGCCCTGATCGGTGTGGAGCGCGACGATGGCGCCGCACAGGCAGATCGCCTGCTGGAACGTCTGTTGGGCTACCGGATGTTCAGTGATGCGGAAGGCCGTATGAACCTGGCGCTGGGCGATACGGGAGGGGGGCTGCTACTGGTGCCACAGTTCACGCTCGCGGCGGATACTTCGCGTGGCCGTCGGCCCGGCTTCAGTCAGGCCGCTTCACCGGCACAGGGCCGGAAATGGTTCGAGTATATGGTCGCACAGGCGAAGGTCGTACACCCGCTGGTGGAGACCGGGCGGTTTGGTGCGGATATGCAGGTGGGCCTGGTAAACGACGGCCCGGTAACCTTCTGGTTGCAGGTCAGGCCCGGGTAACCCGGTTGTTATGGGGGTTGCAAGGCCTCTGGAAGTAGCAGGTCAGTGCGCAAGTCCCGGCGGTCAGTAACCAGAACAGGAAGAAACCAATGCTGTAGACGCCCATACGGCTAAGCTCGGGCAGCCCGGCGACCTGAACCAGGTCCAGCGGGTCGAACAGTGTGAAAAAAGCGCCGGTAGCAATACCGGAAGTCAGGAAAGACGGCCAGAACACGGCGATGACACGCTGAATAATGGGTGTATCCGACATGGGTTCCTCCATTGCCTATTCCACGATTATTTTCCGAGTTCGTCTGAACTCAGGCGGGCCTGGAAGTGCTCCCCACTTTGTATCCGGGTGCGTATCTCCCAGTGCTTGTCAGCGGGCCGCAGGCGAAGGTACCAGACCCCATTGGGTATCGCAGGCGCGGGTGCAGCGTATTTCCTGTCGCCTAGCGGCTTCAGTTGAACGCTGTGATCCAGCTCGGCGCGTGTTGCATGAATAAACTGGAGCGTCAGCTCACCGTCCCCGGCTTTCTCATTGCCATGGAGTGTCAGCAAAAGATGCTTGCCGTCACTACGCAGCAGGGCGTCAAGCCGCTGCTCTCTGGCCGTATTGAGGCGATGTTTCTGCTGATTGATGGCCAGACCTTCCTTGTAATAGTCGTCAACAACCATCGCGTTCGGGCTTTGTATCGCGAGCATGATGGTCAGTATGCCGCCAATCACAGCGCCGCCTGGCGGGATAAACAACAGCAAGGGCCAGGCTTGCCGGTACCAGGGGGTCGAATCAATGCCTGCGGTCTGTTGCATGGTGTCTACCTTATGAGTGGGCCGAGAAAACGTGCGGTTTCCGTGCGCGACAGTGCGGGATCATCAACGGACTGTAATGTAAATTCGATGGTGTTCGCAGTGCGTTTTAGCACAATAGGGTCAATTCGTACCGAGATCGGCAGGCTGCGGACCCCGCCCGCCGGGACTTCGACAATCGGTGGTTTTATAGAGAGCTGCATGCCTTCCAGTCCCGAGGTGCTGAGCCGGTAGGTATGGGGCTTATCGTCCATGTTAATCAGCTTCAATATATAGATATTTTCCACCATGCCATCAGCGGTTTCCCGGTACAGGCTGTTACGGTCACGGATAATATCCAGTTCCAGTGGCTTGCGCTGGCTGATGGCATATACCAGCCCGATGCTCAGCGCCACCAGGACGATGGAATACATAATGATACGCGGTCGAAACAGAGGGGTTTTCAGCCCGATCATGGTGTTTTCGGTGGTGTAGCGAATCAGGCCTTTGGCATACCCCATCTTGTCCATGACATCATCACAGGCATCGATACAGGCAGCACAGCCGATACACTGGTATTGCAGGCCATCACGGATATCAATACCGGTCGGACAGACCTGTACACACAGAGTGCAATCGACACAGTCACCCAGCCCGGCACTGGCCGGGTCAACATTGCGCTTGCGCGAGCCACGCGGGTCACCACGGCCTTCATCATAGGAAATGACCAGCGTATCCTTGTCGAACATGGCGCTCTGGAAGCGCGCGTAGGGGCACATATAGATGCATACCTGTTCACGCAGCCAGCCGGCATTGCCATAGGTGGCGAAGCCGTAAAAGAACACCCAGAAACTTTCCCAGGGTCCCAGGTTGAGATTGATGGCTTCTACAGTCAGTTCACGGATGGGCGTGAAGTAGCCGACAAACGTGAAACCGGTGAAGAGTGAAAAGCTGATCCAGACAAAATGCTTTAATGCCTTGGTGCGGAATTTGACCGGTGTCATGTCGCTTTTGTCGAGCTTGATCTGCTGGTTGCGGCTGCCTTCGATCTTGCGCTCGATCCACAGGAACGCTTCGGTCCAGACCGTCTGTGGGCAGGCGTAACCGCACCACAGGCGTCCGGCCAGTGCCGTGAAAAAGAACAGCGACAGTGCGGCAATAACCAGCAGCCACGCAAAGAAAAAGAAATCCTGTGGCCAGAAGGTCAGTCCGAAGATATAAAACTTGCGCGCCGGAAGATCAAACAGGACAGCCTGGCGACCGTCCCAGGGCAGCCAGGCTATGCCATAGAACAATCCGAGTAATACCACCACGCCCAGTACGCGAAGGTTGGCGAAGATACCGTGTACTTCGCGGGGGTAGACTTTCTTGTGGTCGGCGTACATCTCGTCCATTCCGGAGCCTTGCTGTGGCTCCGGGCCGGACGTAGATGTGGTGGTTTTTGGACGTTCACTCAACACGACTCAACGCTTCTCCTGCGACAGGCTGTAGATGTAAGTTGCCAGCAGGTGCGCCTTGTCTTCTCCCAGGAAGTTGCGGTGTGACGGCATGTGGCCATTACGCCCCTCCGAGATGGTTTTACGGATGGCGCCCATGGAGCCGCCATACAGCCAGATGTTATCGGTCAGATTGGGTGCGCCCAGCGCCTGATTGCCTTTACCGTCAGCACCGTGGCAGGCCGCACAGTAGGTTGCAAAACGCTGCTGACCGGCACTGACCAGCGTGACATCGGCATCACGCCCGCTAAGGCTGGTCACGTAGGCAGCGACTTCCTTTACACCCTGCTCTCCTCCCAGTGCATCCTTCCAGGCAGGCATGACGCCGCTACGGCCATCGAGAATGGAAGCAGTGATTGCCTCCGGGGTGCCACCGTACAGCCAGTCGTGATCACGCAGGCTGGGGAAGCCGATAGCGCCACCGGCATCCGAGCCATGACAGCTGGCGCAGTAGTTCACAAACAGCCGCTCACCAACGCGCAAAGCGGCAGGGTCTTTGGCAAGTTCCGGGATGGGTTTCGCCGCATACTTGGCGAACAAAGGCCCGAATTTGGCATCAGCAGCCTGCATTTCCCTGGCGTAGGCATTCTGATGCGTCCAGTTCAGTACGCCACGGAAGCTGCCGAGTCCCGGGTACAGCACCAGATAAACCAGGCTGAAGATCATGCTGATATAGAACATCCACAGCCACCAACGTGGCATCGGGTTGTTGTACTCAGCCAGCGTTTCATCCCAGACGTGACCGGTGGTTTCACCTTCGGGGGCT
>DRKN01000174.1 GCA_011051755.1 Gammaproteobacteria bacterium | reverse complement strand
GCTGGTGACACCGGTGACGGCCTTACTGCTGGGGCACTGGCTGAATGGCGAGGTGATTGAAGCTGGCGTATGGTTCGGGACAGCCTTGATACTGAGTGGGCTGCTGGTACATCAGTGGGACCAGTTTTCGCGGCGTCCCGCGACGGGCTAACAAGGCAAGAGGAAAAGTCGATGAACATTCGTGCAGTAGCGGGTTTACTTATGTCACTGGGGCTGATCGCCTGCCAATCGGTGAAGACAGGCGCGGTGGCGTACTTTGATAATCCTGTCAGTGTCGGTGCGGAACTGGAACTGGTGGAGCCGCTGCACGTGCCAGCGGGTCTGGCACGGGTGTATCTGCAAGGCGGCGAAATACATCGTTACGCAGGTATCGACCAGTATCAGCCTTTTTGCTATTTCCTGATGCATGCACCCTCACCACTGGGGCGCGAAATCCGGCCAGCGATTTTTAGTGTGCTCTCCATTGAGCTTCGTGAGCAGGACGTGCGGCTTGCGACGCCGTTGCGGGTGGCTCACAACGGCGTCCTCGCCAGCAATAGTGATGATCCGGGCGTGATCGCGTTTGAAACTCGCATGCTGTTGAATGCTTCGAAACGGTCAGATCCCGAGTGGCTGGTCTGTTCCGGTGCCTTTGCGGCACCCAGCGAGGCGGCGCCCATCAGGTTGGCGGAAATGCGCCTGGCGCTGGGTTCACGGGTGATTGTCAGGGTTCAGGGGTCGTCTGGACCTTGAGCTTGTTCCAGCCCCCCTGTTTGCCCGGTGCGATATTCTGGCGTTCTTCATACAGGATGGACACAAGGTCGGCGACAGCGCTGGTGAAATTTACATTCGGGTTAGCCGCGCAGTAGCCTTCAAGCCAGTCCAGGGTGTCAGCCATGCTTTTGTCGCCGAGGATGTTGTAGGTGCCTGCGGCCGCGTTGTTAACCGCCGTCATGAACCCGGCGAGCCAATGGTGGTACCAGCGCTCTGCGGCGCCACCATGGTCCCGGGCGACGAGGTAGGCCGCACAATTTTCCGCACCGACACTGAACACCGCATACTGGCCATCCATGTCACGCGACTGGGCCGTTGTGGCAAACACGCTGGCAGCGAATGCCAGGGCGTGAAGGCAGGTTGTCCGTTTCATGCTGGCGTCCTTATTGTGGGCTTCGTTCATCGCATCGGCATGCCCGGGTATGAACTTGAAGGATTGCGGGATTAGATTATCGTTTTACCCAGCGCAGCCAGCGCCACAGGTTGAGCAGGCTGGCCAGTGATGCGGCGACATAGGTAAAGGCTGCTGCCGTGAGAATCTGCCGGGCGGCGGCCTGATCTTCTTCAGACAGATAATGCCCGGCTTCCAGCAGTGGCAAAGCGCGTCGAAAACTGGCGTCCCATTCAACCGGTAGAGTAATCAGGTGTAGCAACGCAGCCGAGCCGAAGCTGACAACCACGGCAAGCAACATAATGACCGCAACCGATGGCGCACGCGCCAGGCCGGCCACCACGGGTGCGAGAATAAACATGATATTGCCCAGCTTCTGGGCCGCCTGGGCCAGAAATACCAGTTGGCTTCGCCAACGCAGTGGCTGATAGCCCAGCCTGTCTTGCAAGGCATGCCCGACTTCGTGGGCTGCCACCACGATAGCGGTGAGCGATTTTCCCTCCAGACGGTCTTTATTGAGGCGCACGGTTTTGCTTACGGGGTCGTAATGGTCGCCACCGTCGGCAGATTCGACCCCGACATCGGCCATGTGCAGCTGATTGAGCAGGTGCCGGGCAAATTCTCCGCCGTTACCCGCCAGTTCGGGTCGAGGCTCCGCATGACGGCGAAAAACCGCCTGAACCCAGAGTTGTGGGCCAAACAGGATAATCAGCAGGAGTAGTGTGGCCAGCAGGATAGACATACAGGGTATCTGGCAAAGATCAGATGCGCAGTATCTCACGTTGCCGCTAATGGCTAAATGCCTGATCCGGGAAAGGGCCAGCAGACGCAGATCATGGACTATACTTGGGGTCGAGGTGTGGTTAACGGAGGGCGTGATCATGGCAATGGCAAACCGGGTAGTAAACTACCTGCTTGAACAGGACGTCGATTTCGATCTGGTCGATCACCCGTATTCCGCCACCAGCATGGAGACTGCTCAGTTGGCTCACGTGTCGGGAGACCGGATTGCCAAGTCTGTGGTGCTGGAGGATGAGCGGGGCTATGTTCTGGCGGTTCTGCCGGCGAGCTGCCGGGTTGATCTGGGTGAATTACACCGTCAGACCCGGCGTAATCTCGGCCTGGCGACAGAGTATGAGTTGAGCGCGCTGTTCGAGGACTGCGAGCCGGGTGCTGTGCCACCGTTGGGACCGGCTTACAATCTCGAGACCATTATCGACGAAACCCTGGCCGAGCAGCCGGATATCTATTTCGAGGCCGGTGACCACGAACAGCTGGTGCATGTCAGTGGTGAAACGTTCGAGACCCTGCTGGGTGAGGCGCAGCACACGGACTTCAGCTGTCACCTGTAAAACTACGCAGGAGTGTGAGTACTGCGGCCAATGGAGTGGTAGTAAAACCCCTGGGTGGCAAGCATTTCCGGGTCGTACAGGTTGCGTCCGTCAAAAATCACCGGTGCCTTGAGGCGATCACGGATCATGTCGAAATCGGGGCTGCGGAACTGACTCCATTCGGTAATGACAATCAGCGCGTCCGCGCTTTCCAGGGTTTGCTCCGGTGTATCGCATAATGTGAGGTCATCACGCTCCCCGTAGATACGCCGTGTTTCGTCATGCGCTTCCGGATCAAAGGCCTGCACGCTGGCGCCGTGTTCCCAGAGGGATTCCATCAGTACCCGGCTTGATGCGTCGCGCATGTCATCGGTGTTGGGTTTGAAGGCAAGTCCCCACAGGGCAAAGGTTTTCCCCTTCACATCGCCGTCGTAGTGGGTAGAAATCTTCTCGAACAGTTTTTCTTTCTGCCGGAAGTTAACGGCTTCAACGGCATGTAACAGTTCAGCAGAATAGCCGTGTTCTTTGGCGGTGTGTTCCAGTGCCCGGACATCTTTGGGGAAGCAGGATCCGCCATAGCCGGCTCCGGGATAGATAAACTGGTAGCCAATCCGTGGATCCGAGCCGATGCCATTGCGCACGGCTTCAATGTCGGCGCCGAGTAACTCGGCGATGTTCGATAACTCATTCATGAAGCTGATCTTTGTCGCGAGTAATGAGTTTGCTGCATATTTGGTCAGTTCGGCAGAACGGATGTTCATGGCAATAATGCGTTCACGGTTACGATTGAAGGGCGCGTAGAGCGCGCGCAGCAACTCGGTGGTGCGCGGATTATCTGTGCCGATAATAATGCGGTCAGGGCGCATGAAATCGTCAATAGCCGCGCCTTCTTTAAGGAATTCCGGGTTTGATACCACGTCGAATTCCATATCGAGGCCGCGTTGATCGAGAATTTCCCGGGTACGGGTACGCACCCGGTCAGCTGTTCCTACCGGCACTGTCGACTTATTGACGATGATGCGGTAATCCTTGAGGTGCTCACCAATCGAGCCTGCTACAGCCAGTACGTGCTGCAGGTCAGCGGACCCGTCTTCATCCGGTGGTGTGCCGACGGCAATAAACTGAAACAGCCCGTGCTCAACGCCTTCTGCCGGATCCAGTGTGAATTTCAGGCGGCCGGCAGCCTGATTGCTGCGGAGCATCTCGCTCAGGCCGGGTTCAAAAATCGGGCTTTCCCCCTGTTTGAGTTTTTCGATCTTGTCAGGGTCAATATCGACACAAAGGACGTCGTTTCCGACTTGCGCAAGACATGCACCAGTGACCAGGCCAACGTAGCCAGAGCCGTAAATAGTGACTTTCATCGTTAAAAACTCCCGAGTATTATATCTAAAGACCTGTTTTTGTCGGGTCTTGTGTTTATGCCGGGGCGGGTAGAAAAAGATGCTTCACCCGGTCGCGAGCGGCGCTATGCTACCAGAAAGTATTTACCCTGACATGTCATCAGGTTTTCCGGTTGGTTATAGCAAGACACCCATTTTATTAATAAATCCCGCTCACTGCGGTTGACTCTCGGCGGTGCCTGGATCAAAATACGCGGCTTCCGTTTTGGAGGGGTTCCCGAGTGGCCAAAGGGATCAGACTGTAAATCTGACGGCTCAGCCTTCGGAGGTTCGAATCCTCCCCCCTCCACCAGTAAGGGTTTTACGGTGCAAGACGAAATCGCGCGCCGCTGGCGTGCTCGCCTCCGGACATCTGCTTTGAGATGGTGCGGCATGGCTGACCGGGCTTGTGTATAGAGCCGGCGAGTCGAGGGGCGAAGTGGAGCGCTGCGCTGAGCGCGGCAGCACCGCCTGCGGGCGTCGTCGGTATTTATAAAGGTATTGCGGGTGTAGTTCAATGGTAGAACTTCAGCCTTCCAAGCTGAATACGTGGGTTCGATTCCCATCACCCGCTCCAGGAAGATGAGGCGCTTCGCGCCGAGAAAGTGCCCTGTGATGGGTGAGGCAGAATTTGCTCATATAGCTCAGTCGGTAGAGCACTTCCTTGGTAAGGAAGAGGTCACCGGTTCGAATCCGGTTATGAGCTCCAGTTAGTGGGTCGAATGATTTTCGATCCGGTTGAAGTCTAAGTAAATCGTTAAGCCGCAACGTGGCCGAACAGTTAAAAAACGGGAGAGCCGTCAGATGTCCAAGGAAAAATTTGAACGTACGAAGCCGCATGTAAATGTGGGAACGATAGGTCACGTTGACCATGGCAAGACGACG
>DRKN01000173.1 GCA_011051755.1 Gammaproteobacteria bacterium | reverse complement strand
CCGCGCCCGGAGGGAGGCCCGCAAATGCCCCAATCCTGCGTTCCAGTCCTTGTTAAGGGAGGGAGCCATTAACGGCGGACTGCGCCTTGTCTTGGGGCATTTGCGGGCCTCTGATAGGTGCACTTTATACGTTACACCACACTAGCGGTGATGACGGACAACTGAGCGGAATGGCGCTGATCTGAACAAACCGAAAATATCGTCATTCTTAGGAGGTGTTAACAAGCATATCCCAGGCGCTGCGAGATGCGTTCGCCGGCTTCTTTGACCAAATCCACCCACTGCTGCTGCCAACGTTCAATCGGCGCCGAAATGGACAAACCTGCGACCACCGCCTCCATGCTGTCACGGATCACCACGCCAATACAGCCCACGCCCAATTCTGCTTCCTCATTGTCAAAGGCATAGCCGTCGAGCAGGGCGCATTTGATTTCCCGCAGCAGGGAGACCTCGTCGGTCAGGGTATTTTGCGTGTATTCAGGCAAACCGGTGCGCCCTGCATACGCATGAATCGCCTCCTCCCCCAGATCGCCCAGCATGAGCTTGCCGACGGCGGTGACGTGCAGCGGCGCCCGGCTGCCGATGACCTGTTCGACGCGCATGGCGCGCTTGGCAATGACGCGTTCCACGTAAACCACGTTGTCCCCCTCCCGAATCGTCAGGTTGACCGTCTCACCGATTTGATCCCGCAGCCATTCCATCACCGGCCGCGCCTCACCACGCAGATCGATACGCGAGCGCACGCGACCACCCCAACTCAGCAAACGGATACCCAAATGATATTGGCCGGCAGGATCACGGCCCACCAGGCCATGGGCCGTCAGCGAGGCCAATATACGGAAGGCGGTTGATGGATGGAGACCGGCATCCGCAGCGAGGATTTTCAGACTCACGGCAGCATCGTATTGCGCCAGACTGTCAAGCAGGGTGGTGGCCCGATCCAAGACCTGGATTGAGGTGGTGATCTTTTGCATTTTTCACATTATGAAATCGATTGTGTATTGTGGAATGCTAAACCATTCGGTACTGTTATGCCAAGTTTAAAATTTATCCCAAAATTCACCCCATGATGCAGGTATCAGGCACCGGCGTCAGAAGAGACCTGAAGGAGCGCCAGACATGTCCGCCACCGATGCATTGACGAGCCCAGAAGTCCCTGGTTTTTGTAAAGGCATTCAGCATTTCGGCGAGGCCTGGCCGGAATTTGACCGGCACGCTGACAGCGCCTCGATCGGCGCTGGTCAGGCCGCAATTAGCGCCACCGACGACAAAGCGGCCTATCAAACCCTGCTTGCCGCCGACGCCCTGCGTTATCTCACCCTGCAACTCACGGGCGCCAAAGGCTCCGGTCATCCCGGCGGTTTCGCCTCCAGCACCGAGGCCCATGCCGCATTAGTGATGCTGGGACACAGCAATATCGTCACCGAAGTCGGCCATCATGCGCCGGGGTTTTATTCTTCCATGTTCCTCGATACCTCTCTGCAAGAGATGGGTATCCAAACGATGGAGGATATGATGACCCGCTTCCGCGAGAAACAGGGTTTGCTCGGGCATCTGTCCGGCGCCATTCCCGGCCTGCTCGCACCGGCCGGCCCCCTCGGTCAAGGCCAGCACTTCGCCATGGCCGGTGCGCTGCTGCATCCCGGCAAGCTGTTTCCCGTGACCATCGGTGACGGTGGCATGGGTGAGCCCTATGTGCTCAACAGCATGATGCACTTTCACACCGCCTATCCAAAAGTGACCAATTTCCTGCCCGCACTGATCTGGAACGGTTATTCCCAGGAACATCATTCCATGGTGTCGCGCATGAGCAACGAGGACATGACCGCCTATTGGCAGGGCCACGGTTTTGAAAACGTCGTGTTGGTCGATGCCAAGGACTTCGATGATGGTAACCAGGCAGGCGCTTACGTCGACAGCACCTGTTTTTCCTTCGAAAAACGTCTGGCCTTCAGCAAGGCTGTGTTGCAGGGTGTCGACCGGGCGGCCAAGTCGGCCCTGGGCGGTACACTCACGGTGTTCATTATCAAGCAACTGAAGGGGGCCGGGGTGCATGCGCTCGGCGCCAAGTCCCATAATCTGTATCCGACGGACACCCTGGATCAGCCACACATCATCGACGGCCTCAAGCGCCGCGCTTTGCCGCCGGCCGCCTGGCGGATCGTGCGCGATAACTTCAGCCGCGCCGGTGGCGGCCCCGCTGTCAAGACCGTGGTCACCGAATTTGAGCTGGAGATTGCGCCGCTGCCAAAACTGGTCATGGAGGAATTCAAGAAAGACGAAAAGGCCGTACCTTCCACCGCCCTGGGCGCTCTGGTGGCGCAGGTGGGCAGGGCCGATCCACGTTTTGTCGCCACCAATGCCGATGGCAATGAGGCCTCGGGCATGAAAAACATCAATGATGCCTTGAAAATCCGCCATCCGACGGCAGACCCGCTCTACAACCAGACCCCCAATGGGCAGGTCTATGAACCTCTCAATGAAGACGCCTGCGCCGGTCTGGCCGCCGGCCTTGCCCTGTTCGGCTCACGCGCCCTGTGGCTGTCCTACGAGTCCTTCGCCATCAACGGCTGGCCGATCGTTCAGACCGTGACCCAGGCCATGGCCGAGCTGCGGCGCAAGACACCGTCTATCGTCACCCTGTTTACCGCCGGCGCTCTGGAGCAGGGCCGTAACGGCTGGACCCATCAACGCCCGGAGATCGAGAATTACTTTGCCGCGATGATGCGCAACGGCAACGTCTATCCACTGTTTCCGTGCGATGCCAATGCCCTGCAAGTGGCCTACGAATACGCGACCAATAGCGTCAACAAGGGCATGGTGATCATTGCCTCCAAAAGTCCGTTGCCGGTGTACATGAGTCTGGCCGAGGCGGATCACGCCATCGAGGAAGGCGCCGCGACCCTCTACGAAAGCACCACCGGCGACAAAGGCACCGTGGTGTTCGCCGTCACCGGCGATATGATTTTCCTGCCGGTGTTTGAGGCCAGGGACAGGCTGGAAGCGGACGGCTACCGTGTGCGTATCGTTGCCGTGGTCAATCCGCGCCGCCTGTACCGGCCAACAGATATTGCCTGGGATACGGTGTCACAGCCGGACAACCGCTTCATGGACGACGATCACTTCAACGCCCTGTTCGACGGCGACTGTCTGATGGCCGTGAGCGGTGGCCCGAGCGCGCCCCTTGAACCGGTGCTGCTGCGCACGCGCGCGCCCAAACGCGACGTGTTTTGCTGGAAGCGCGGCGAGACCACCGCCTCGCCGGCAGAGATCATGGATTTTAACGGCATCACGGCCGACGCCATGGTGCAACGCGCGAAACAATAAACGTAACACCTAGTGTGATGTAACGTATATAAGAGGCCCGCAAATGCCGCAAGACAAGGCGCCATGCGCATAACCCACGTCGCATCTCTCTTTGCACAGAATGTTGGACGGAATTTTGGACGGAATAATGGCTGCGACTAAAATTGTTGTATTGGACGATGACCCAACCGGCTCTCAAACGGTGCACAGTTGCCTGCTGCTGACACGCTGGGACAAGGCCACGTTGACCGAGGCATTACAGGACGATGCCCCTTTGTTTTTCGTCCTGACCAACACCCGCGGCATGTCGGCCGAGCATGCGGCATTGGTCACCCACGAGGTCTGTGTCAACCTGCGCGCGGCGCTCGATCACCTGGCCGGCCAGGGCCAGGTGATCGAGCCGATTCTGGTGAGCCGCTCCGACTCGACCCTGCGTGGCCACTATCCGCTGGAGACCGATGTCATTGCCGATGTACTGGGCCCCTTCGACGCGCATTTTTTGGTGCCGGCATTTTTCGAGGGTGGCCGTATCACCCGTGACAGCATTCATTACCTGATCGCTGACGGCAAGCCGGTGCCGACCCATGAAACCGAGTTCGCCAAAGACTCGGTATTTGGCTATAGCACCAGTTACCTGCCCGACTATGTCGAGGAAAAGACCGCCGCTCGCATTCCTGCGGATCATGTCGAGCGGTTTCTGCTCGACGACATTCGCGGCGATGTTTCGCAGCGCTTACGTAAGCTGCGCGATAACGCCTGTGGCGTCGTCGACGCTGAAGAACAAGGCGACCTGGATCGCTTCGCGGCGCAGGTTCAGGACGTCGCTGCCGATGGCCGGCGTTTTTTGTTCCGCAGCGCCGCCAGTCTGCTGACCTCCCTGGCCCGGCTGCCACCGCAACCGGTGGGCGCAGAGCAGATGGCGAAATATGTCCGCGACGGCCGTGCCGGCGTCGTCATCGTCGGCTCCCATGTCAAGAAAACCACCATCCAGTTGACGGCATTGCTGGAACAGGCCGGCACGGTGGCCATCGAAGTGGACGTGGAGCGTGTTTCCGCTGATCGTGAAGCCCTACTGCAAGAAACCCTCGCCGCAGTCACGCAGGCGCATGAAAAAGATCAAACGCCGGTGGTCTTTACCAGCCGCAGCGAAAAAACCTTCACCAGCCAGCAGGCGCGTCTGGCGTTCGGTGAACAGGTATCGGCATTGCTGATGGATGTGGTGCGCAACCTGCCCCGCCGTATCGGTTTTTTGATCAGCAAAGGCGGCATCACATCCAATGATGTCTTGAGCGATGGTCTGGCGTTGCGCACCTCGCGTGTCGCCGGCCAGATACTGGCTGGATGTTCAGTCGTCTGTTGCCCCCGGGAACACCCGCGTTATGCGGGCTTACCGGTCGTTATCTTCCCGGGCAATGTCGGTGATGAACAGGCCTTGGCGACGGTATTCAAGCGACTCACGGCGGTGGCATGAGTTAAACTAATTCTAGTTTATTACTTTAGGGGCAATTCCCCATAGCCTGCTGCGAACGAACGTTGAGCGATGCGTAACGAATGAATTCCCCCCAATACCCCGCCCCTTGGGAAGGGAATGTTCATTCAGCAAATTGGATATAACGAAGTAGCGCTAAAAAACACCAAGCCGGCAGAAAAGTAGGGAGGTTATTACATGCACGTTTATCAGGAAGAAGAACGCACACCCCGCATTGACAAGGCCGCGCTGGTCGCGGCATTACATGGCGTCCTGCCTGCCGACAGCATTTTGCACGACCCTGAAGACCTGACGCCCTACGAGTGCGACGGCCTGTCCGCCTATCGTCATCTACCCTTGCTGGTCGCCTTGCCGGACAGCGTCGAGCAGGTGCAACAGGTAGTGCGGGTGTGTTACGACAATGATGTACCCGTCGTCGCCCGTGGCGCGGGCACGGGGCTTTCCGGAGGGGCGCTGCCGCATTCCCAAGGCGTCTTGCTCAGCCTCGCCAAACTGACCTCCATACTGCATATCGACCCACTCAATCGCACCGCAAGACTTCAGCCCGGTGTGCGCAACCTGGCCATTTCCCAGGCCGCCATGCCTTATGGTTTGTATTACGCGCCCGATCCATCGTCGCAGATCGCCTGCACTATCGGCGGTAATGTCGCGGAAAATTCCGGTGGCGTCCATTGTTTAAAATATGGCTTGACGGTGCACAATATCATGCAACT
>DRKN01000172.1 GCA_011051755.1 Gammaproteobacteria bacterium | reverse complement strand
CCGCGCCCGGAGGGAGGCCCGCAAATGCCCCAATCCTGCGTTCCAGTCCTTGTTAAGGGAGGGGGCCATTAACGGCGGACTGCGCCTTGTCTTGGGGCATTTGCGGGCCTCTGATAGGTACACTTTATACGTTACACCACACTAGATCAATGCGCCAACTGGCCACGCAGGCTGTGGTAACGATTGGAGACGGATGCCAGTGTCGACAGCAGGGCGGGAATAATGATCAGCACCAGCACCGTCGCAAAACCCAGGCCGAAGCTGATAGTCGCCGCCATGGGGATCAGGAACTGCGCCTGCAGGGAGGTCTCGAACAGCAGTGGAGTCAATCCGGCAATGGTGGTGAGCGAGGTCAGCAGCACCGCGCGCAGGCGCTGACAGGCGGCTTCGACAATGGCTTCATTGACCGCCATGCCTTTCGCCAGCAATTTCTGGTAGAAGGTCACCAGAATGATCGAATCGTTGATGACGATGCCGGACAGGCCGAAAAAGCCGAACAGCGACAGCACCGTCAGTTCCAGGTCCATCACCCAATGTCCGACGATGGCGCCCACCAGCCCGAAGGGGATGATGGCCATCACCACCAGTGGCTTGCTGTAGGAGGCGAATACCCAGGCGAGGATGATGTACATGAGAATGAAGGCATACAGCACGCCGCGCTTGAGGTCGCTCAAGGTGGTGTCTTGATCCTGTGCGCGGCCCTGGAAATCCACCTGCACGTTGTAGCGCGACTCGATCTCGGGCAGCACGTTCTGACGCAGGTTTTCACGGATCATGTTGCCATTATTTTTGCTGTGATCCACGTCGGCGCGTACCGACACGGCCAACCGGCCTTCGGTATGGCGCAGGACATCAAAGCCACGTTGCCGGCTGAATTCGACCACGTTGCCCAGCGGCACACTGCCGCCATCGGGCAGAATGAGCTGAAAACTTTCCAGTCCGGAGAGATGGTTGCGCACCGCATCGGGCAGGCTGATACGGACTTCCACCTCGTCCTGCCCATCCAGGTAGATCTGCACCAGGGCACCATCGAAGGCGGCGCGCAGTTGCCGGCCAACACTTTCCACGTCCAGTCCCAGCGCCTCGCCGGTGGGGGTCAGACGGTAGATCAGTTGTTCCTGCCCCCACGGCAGGTCGTCCTCCAGCGCCAGTACGCCGGGGAAGGTTTTCAGGGCGTCGATGATCGCCTGCGCGGCCAACTTTAGATCCATGGCATCGGCGCCGGTGAGATTGATATCGATGTCCCGCCCGGGATGACCGGAACGGCGTTCGGCAAGGGTAAAGGTTTCCACCCCGGGGGGGATGAGCAGACGTTTTTCCCATTCCGCAATGAATTCCCGGTTGCTGATGTCGCGTTTTTCCGGCGATACCATTTCCACCAGCAATGAGCCGTTCTGCGGGCCGGCGCGGGGCGGGCCGCCGCCGGCGCTCTGTGCGCTGCCTTCGCTGGCCACGGCGATGGCCACCAGATTACCGCCCAGGGCCTGTTCGGTTTCGTGCAGGGTGTCCTGCAAGTGGCCGAGGAAGTCTTCGACCCGTTCTGCCGGGCTGCCGGCGGAAAAGGTGACGGAGGCGAAGACCAGGCGTCCTTCCACATTGGGGAAGAAGGTAAAACCGAGGCGGCCACCGGCAATCAGGCCGAAGGCCAGGATCAGGGCGCCCACGGCGCCGGTGAGGGTGATGCCCCGGTGCGCCACGGCCCACCTGACCAGGCGGCGGAAATGGCCGTTGCGGAAGCGGTCGAAGGCGGCATCGAAGCGGCGGCGGAAGTTGCCGGGCAGCCGCCGTACCTGTTTGCCGTGCCGTTCAAAGGAGACGCGCAGGTGGCCGGGCAGGATCAGGAAGCATTCGACCAGTGAGGCGATGATGACGCAGATCACCACCAGTGGAATCTCGAACATCATGTTACCGATGATGCCACCGACCAGCATCAGAGGAATAAAGGCGGCCACAGTGGTGAGTGAGGAGGACATCACCGGCGCCAGCATGCGATAGGCGCCGCCTTCCACGGCCTGGGTGGGCGGCTCGCCTTTTTCAAAGTGGCTGAGGGCGTCCTCGCCCACCACGATGGCGTCGTCGACGATGATACCCAGCGCCATGATGAGACCGAACAGACTGATCATGTTGATGCTGCCGCCGGCCAGATACAGCACCGCCAGCGCAGCCATGAACGACACCGGGATACCGATGCTGACCCATAGGGCGACACGGCGGTTGAGGAACAGCAGCAGGATGCCGACCACCAGCAGCAGACCGCCACCGCCGTTGATGAGCAACAGGTTGATGCGTTCACTGATCAACTGCCACATTTCGTCGTAGACCCGCAACTGAATGTTGGGTGGCAGGGTGGGACGGGTTTTTTCCAGCCAGTCTTCCAGTATGCGGGCGGAGCCGAGTGAGGGGGCGGATTCGGCGCGGAACAGGCGCAGTTCCACGGCGGGTTCGCCATCGACGCTCAGGGTGGTCTGGCCCTGGATGGGGCGGCGTTCGAGGCGGGCGATGTCCTGTAATGTAATGAGCCGGCCGTCGGCATCGCTGATCAACGGCAACTGTTCCAGACCGGTGATGTCGCGCCGCTGTTCGAGGGCGCGTAGCTGGCGGGCGATGTCATCGCGGCCAACGGAGCCAGCGGGCAGGTCGCGGCTTTGTTTTTGAATCTGACTGCTGATCTGCTCCAGTGTCATGTCCAGTTCCAACAGGTGCTCAGGAGGCACCTGAATGGCGATTTCCTCCTTCGGCAGCCCATTGATCTCGATCTTGGAAATACCGCGCGCCAGCAGCTCATCACGCATCTTCTCGGCCAGGGGGCGCAGCTCTTGCCGGTCGTGGCTGCCGCTGAGCAGCAGGCGGGCCACGGGTTCGTAGCGGATGATGCGGCTGACCTCCGGTTTTTCCACCTCCTCCGGCAGATTGCGCGCCAGGGCGATGACGCCGTTGACCTGTTCCAGCGCCGCGCTCATGTCGGTGCCGTCGTCGTATTCCAGGCTGAGGGCGGCGATACCCATGGCCGAGGTGGAGGTGATGCTGTGTAAGTTATCGAGGCTGCGCAGCGCCTGTTCCAGCGGTGCGGTAATGCCACGCTCTACATCCTCGGCGCTGGCGCCGCTCCAGGCGATGCGCACGGTGATGATGTCCAGCTCGAAATTGGGAAAAAACTGGGTGTTGAGCTTGGCCAGGGCCCAGCTGCCGGCGAGAACCATCAGCGCCATGAGTAGATTTGCAGCGACGCGATGGCGTGCAAACAGCCGGATCAAGCCGCCCGGGTTATTGCTCATCGAGGTGATCCATTCATTGTGTTCATGGGGCCGATGTGCGCCGCTCACGCACCTTCAGGCCTTCCACGGCGTTGGGCAGTTGGGTGGTGACGATGAGACTGCCCGGTGTGATGCTGGCGCTGCGCACCAGCAGCCAGTTTGTATTTTCGGCGCTGGACAGGGTATCGAAGGGCGAGCCGGGATTGTTGGCGAGCGTTTCACCGAGACGCTCGACCCGGTGGCCCTTCAGCCGGCCATCGCTGATGGTGTAGATGCGGTCATTGCCATACAGGGCCTTGCGGGGCAGGGTGAGGCTGTTGTCGACCGCTGGCAACTGGAGTTGCAGCGACACGATGTCGCCGATGGCCGGATCCGTGGCCGGGTTTTTTAGTTCGAACAGACCATCGCGTCCGCCGCGGCCGGGTTTTATATCACCGGCAAGGTGGCTGAGCTGCAATTCCAATCGCTGCCGAGTGCCCGTAAGCGCCCATGCGGTGAGCGGATGGCCATTATTCAGCGCCGTTTCGATGGCGGCCAGTTTGGCGTTGGGGAGCTGTGCGCGGACTTGCAGGGCGTCCAACGCGTAAAGCTCCACCAGCACTTCGCCGGGCCGCGTACGATTGCCGGGTGAGGCGGGCACCTGGGTGATGCGGGCGTCGAAGGGGGCGCTGAGCAGGCTGCGTTCAATATCGAGTTTGGCCAGCGCTTGTAGCGACTCGGCCTTTTTCAGTTGCGCCTGCAAACGGGCCAGGCGGGCTTCGTGATCCTGTACGGCGAGCTGGCGTTGGGCCACGGCGATGTCCTGGCGCAATTTAACCTGTTGTGCCTCGTCGATGCGTGCCTGGGCGGCAAGCTTGCCTTCTTTGAGGCGCTGCGCCCGTTTTACTTCCTGTTGGGCGAGGGCCTGTAATTGGCGTTCACTCGCCAATATGCGTTGGTCATAGTCGAAGCGGTGTGTTTCACTGGCGATCAGGGTGCGGATTTCCGCCAGTTCCGCGCTTTGCTGTTGCAGGCGTAACTGTGCATCCCGTTCGTCCAGGCGCACCAGGGCTTGCCCCTTGCTCACCCGTTCACCTTCCTTGCAGAGGACATCGATGACCTCCGAACTCAGCGAGGAGGTCAAGCGGCTCGAGCGTGCCGATTCAATACGGCCATACAAGGTGATGACAGGAAAGTGTTGTGCGGGGGTTGCGGTCTGCGTGGCAACCACCCAGACCTTTTCCTCGCTTTCTGGTGGCGGTGTGCGGGGTTTTGTGGCGACCAGCAGAATGGCGCCGCCGACGGCAAGCCCCAGTATCAATAGCAGGGGCACGGTTTTCTTCAGGACGGATCGTCCATTTGGCATACAGATAACTCCCGGGGCGGCTTGCGGGGAGCATAGCAAAAAGTGATCCTGAGGTGCGAGGTATTGGTCAGGGGGGCAGTCTGTTTTGTGGGCGTGGAGGGTCGTACTCCGTCAAGGTTATATTGACGGAGTACTAATCAGCTTGCGCTGTGGAGAGGGATCTGCTGAGATAGCAATCCGTTGGTGTCACTGTTTGGCTGTGCCTGCCGGATTTGCCGGGTAGTGAAAACAGCGAGGATGGTGCACGCCTTTTTGCCCGTCACCAGCAGACCTGCATTTGAGGTGCTGTGAGTTACGGAGATAATGTCATTGGCCTTGAGGAGCTGTGTTTTTGCATGCGCCTGGCGACTGGGCAGCCAGCCGCGCGGCCACCAGTTGCGTCGGAGAGATGTCTCTGCCTGCTTTGAGGTTTCGGCTGATCCGGAAAGTATCAAAAACATGCCCAGGTAACCGGGATGGACGGTAAGCTGAATGCTGCTTTTTGCCGGGATGCTGACGAAGTGGGCGTGCAGTTGATGAGATGCCGTGAGTAGCGACCAGTTGGGGCTGGTGAGTTGTGGTGCTTCCCGGCGCGCGGCTGTGATTAACTGCCGGTATTCGCTATCCTGCAACAGGGCGCGATGCAGCAGGCGCAGATTGTCCCGGCTGATGGCGCTGGAGTTGGCGGTGTTGTGGATGCCGTAACGGTGGAGGAATTCCATGCCGGCAGCAAATTCTCTCCATGCAACAGGGGATTCTTTTTTCTGCATGATCGGTAACATGGCGGCTCTCTGTCTGACCTGTGTTTGCTGTGTCTGCTTTGGCATATTGCGGGTCATGGTCAACGGCGCAAGCAGTCCGCAAAATCTTGCGGGGTAGTCCGTTTTATAATAGGTAGACGTCCGTGTCTCTCCCTCTGCCGTCCCTAGACCACTAAAAGCATAGGCGCTGTGGGATAGTGTCACCAGGTAATAATCATGCTTTGTTTTGTGGTATTTTCACATTAATCAAGAACGCGGTTTTGTTCGTCGTCGAACATAAAGGAATGTCGACATGGGAATTGGTGTAATGAATATAAAGAGTATTTCATTGTTTAAGGGCTTGCCTGATGAGGATTTACAGGCAGTTTCGGAGTTGGCGGTGACGCGTCAGTATCCAAAGAATACGCTGATTATCTGCGAAGGGGATCGTTCTGATTCGCTGTATATCGTGCTGTCGGGCAAGGTGAAGGTGTTTCTCAATGATGAGGAAGGCAAAGAGGTCACACTCAATATTCAGGGCGAGGGGGAATATTTTGGTGAGTTGGCGATGCTGGATGATGCGCCGCGTTCGGCATCGGTGATGACCCTGGAGAAAACCCGGCTGGCGGTGGTGTCCAAGTCCGCCTTCGATGAGTGTCTGGAATGCAATCCCAAGATTGCCTTGACGGTGATCCAGGGTCTGGCGCGTCGTCTGCGTGAACTGACCGAGAATGTGCGCAGTTTGGCATTGATGGATGTTTATGGACGCGTTGCACACACCCTGCTGGATCTGGCCGAAGAGAAAGACGGCAAATTGGTCGTGACTCAACGTCTGACCCAGCGCGATATCGCCAGTATGGTGGGGGCCTCACGTGAGATGGTCAGCCGTATCCTGAGAGATCTCACGGTCGGTGGTTATATCACCAGCAAGAATAAGATCATCACCATCAATGAGCGCCTGCCTTCGGCCTGGTAGGTCGAATCTCCTGCATGGGCACGGACTGTAAGTTGATCTATCAGGGGCGTGCCCTCACGCTGAATGAAGAGCGTGCCGTGTTTCCCGATGGGCAACAGGCGCTGCTGGAGATTATTCGTCATCCCGGTGGGGCCGGGGCGCTGGCGTTGGATGATGAAGGCCGTGTGTGCCTGATTCGTCAGTACCGTTATGCCGCAGGCGGTTGGCTGTGGGAGATCCCTGCCGGCCGACTGGAAACGGGCGAGGCGGCGCAAGCCTGCGCACAGCGGGAATTGGCTGAAGAGGCGGGCTTACAGGCCCAACGTTGGCAGCCCCTCGCTACCCTGCTGCCGTCGCCCGGTATCTGTGATGAGCGTATTGATCTGTTTCTCGCCCGCGAGCTTTCCCCGCTACCCACCGCCCATGAGGCCGGTGAATATATCGAAATCCACTGGTTGTCCCTGAGCGAAGCTCGGGCGAAGGTCTGTGCGGGAGAGGTTGTCGATGCCAAGACGGTGATCGCCCTGCAGCATGCGTGTCTGTGCGCCGGGGAGTGAGGCTGGATGGTGACGACACAGGTTCTCAGCGAGGGTGATTTCTGCACCGATGATCAGTGCTGGTTGGATCAACTGGCGGTAAAGGCGGATATCGATGTCTCGCCTCTGGGGCGGGCGTTGGGGTTGGCGCGCCAGCAAGGCGCGGGCGAGGATGTCGTGGGCCGCGCACGTGCGGTGGTCGACATCCTCACCACCCTGCACATGGATATCGATACCCTGGTGGCCGGTTTCATTTGCAGTCTGGGTGAGAAGGATCTGTCTGCGGACGATGTCCACTCGGCCTTTAGCGGCGTGGTGGCCGGGCTGGTCGATGGGGTGCGCAAGATGCGTATCGTGGGTGACTTCCGCCAGCAGGCGCAGCGTGGTGACGCGCAGTATCTCGAAGGTCTGCGCAAGCTGTTGCTGGGCATGGCCGAGGACGTGCGGGTGGTGTTCGTGAAGCTGGCCGAGCGGGTGCAGATCATGCGCGAGCTAAAGCATCGCTCAGAGGATGAGCGCGCTCATGTGGCGCAGGAGACCATGGACATCTTCGCGCCGCTGGCCAATCGTTTGGGCATCTGGCAGTTGAAGTGGGAGCTGGAGGATCTCAGCTTCCGCTTTCTGCAGCCGGAGACCTATATGCGGGTGGCGAAGCTGTTGGACGAGCGGCGCGTGGATCGTGAGCGATACATCAGCCTGGTGCTGGAGCAGGTGCGTGCCGAGCTGGCGCACGCCGGCATCCGGGGAAAGGTGGCCGGACGTCCCAAACATATCTACAGTATCTGGCGAAAAATGTCTGGCAAGTCTGTGGATTTCAAGGAATTGTTTGATGTTCGCGCTGCCCGTGTGCTGGTCGACACAGTGGCCGATTGCTACGCCGTGCTGGGACTGGTGCACAGTCGCTGGCAGCCTATCCGCAGCGAATTCGACGATTACATTGCTTCGCCCAAGGAAAATATGTACCAGTCCTTGCACACGGCGGTGGTGGGCCCTGAGGGCAAGGCGCTGGAGATCCAGATTCGTACCTTTGAGATGCATCGGCATTCCGAATATGGTGTTGCCGCCCACTGGGGATACAAGGAAGGCGGGAGGCAGGATACGCAGTATGGTGAAAAAATTGCCTGGCTGCGGCAGATTCTCGAATGGAAGGACGAGGAGCGTAATGCCGGCGATTTCATCGACCGTTTCAAATCCGAGGTTTTTCAGGATCGTGTCTACGTACTGACCCCGAACGGCAAGGTAGTGGATTTGCTGCGCGGGGCGACACCGCTGGATTTTGCCTATCATATCCACACCGATGTCGGGCATCGCTATCGTGGTGCCAAGGTCAACGGCCGCATCGTGCCCATCGGCTACGCGTTGCGGAATGGCGAACAGGTCGAGATACTGACGTCCCGGCAGGCTTCGCCCAGCCGTGACTGGCTCAATCCACAGCTGGGTTATCTGAAAAGCTCGCGCGCGCGCGCCAAGGTGCGCAGCTGGTTTCGCCAGCAGGATTTTGATCGCAATGTCAGCGATGGGCGCTCGCTGTTGGATAGAGAGCTGCACCGCCTGTCGGTGACGGATCTGAATCTGGAGCTGCTGGCGAAACGCTTCCATTACAACCGTCTGGATGATTTTCTTGCCGCCCTGGGCCGTGGCGATATGGCCAGCGCGCAGATCGCTGCTGCGGTCAACGAACAGGTGCTGCCGCCGGCGACGGAAATACCGCCACCCGTATTACGCCAGCCGGAGCTTGCCGGTGGCGGCGACGTGCACGTGATGGGCGTAGGGGGCTTGATGACTCACATGGCACGCTGCTGTAAACCGGTTCCCTTTGATGCCATCGTTGGCTACATCACCCGTGGCCGCGGGGTGACCATTCATCGTCGTGACTGCCCCAATCTGCTGCGCTTGCAGCAGACAGAGTATGAGCGTCTGCTGGAGGTGGATTGGTCGCAGAACATCCAGAACACCTATCCGGTGGAGATTCTGGTGCATGCCTACGACCGCCAGGGTCTGCTGCGTGACATTACCGAAATCCTCACCAATGAACGGCTCAATGTGATGGGCGTAAACACCCTCACGGATCGGCGCACCCACATTGCGGATATGACCCTGTCGCTGGATGTGCACGATGTCGCCCAGCTCAGCGGTGTGCTGGCCAAGGTCGAACAGTTGCCAAACGTGATCGAAGTGCGGAGAAAATCCTCGTAAAGTACTGCTTTCCCTGCCGTTCATTGGCGGTAACGGTGGTGCTATTGTGTGCACAGTGATGCCGGTCTGTCGGATATCGAGGACGTGTGTGAATACTGTCAGAATAGTCGCTGAATCCGTGACTTCATGACGGCGCATAGCACAGGCTCTTGATTCCACAGCGGTTTAAAAAATGCCCGCTTATCCATAGGATACACTGCGCTAACCGATGAATGAAGCTAAGATTTTTTAATTCCACGGTGAAATCAGTATCTCGCCGAAGAGCGCCCACTTTTGGTGCGTTCTGCATCCGCCCTGAAGCCACGGATTCAGGTAGTAGTAAACGCCCCCTGGCCCGACGGTTCCCAAAACCCTGACGGGGTATGGTAATCTACGCCGGCAATCGCTGTCGGATGGCTTGTTGCCGCACGGCACTATCTTTCATTACTGATTCTTTTACTGAGTTCCAAATTCAAACACCTAGTTAGGCAAGCATGGGGATCGCTCGTATGTCGTCAATCGAAACTGAAATTTCATCCAGACAAGGTAGCTATTCCCATGAGGAACTGCTCAGTTGTGGTCGGGGTGAACTCTTTGGCGAAGGCAATGCCCAGCTGCCGCTGCCGCCCATGCTGATGTGTGACCGCGTTATCCGCATTGCCGCCAGCGGTGGCACCTATGGCAAGGGTGAAATCATCGCCGAGCTGGATATTACGCCAGATCTGTGGTTTTTCGCCTGCCACTTCGAGGGTGATCCCGTGATGCCGGGTTGTCTGGGTATCGATGCCATGTGGCAACTGGTGGGGTTTTTTCTTGGCTGGAGTGGTGGTCCTGGACGTGGACGCGCACTCGGCGCCGGTGAGGTGAAATTTACCGGACAGGTGACGCCGGCCAATAAAATGGTGACCTATCGCATCAATATGAAGCGCGTCATCATGCGCAAGTTAGTGATGGGTATTGCCGATGCGGTCATGGAAGTCGATGGCCGGGAAATCTATTCTGCGAAGGATCTGCGGGTTGGTCTGTTTACCTCCACTGAAAATTTCTGAGGAAGCGAGGAAAGCATTGTGAGACGCGTTGTAATCACCGGCCTGGGCATCGTATCCAGTATCGGAAACAATCAGCAGGAAGTGTTGGATTCGCTGCGTGAAGGACGTTCCGGCATTGAATTCAGTCAGGAATATGCCGATCTTGGTTTCCGCAGCCAGGTACATGGCCCGGTGCGCCTGAATACCGAAGAACTCATCGACCGTAAGCTGCGCCGTTTCATGGGCGATGCTGCGGCGTTCAATTATCTCGCCATGGTGCAGGCCATTGACGATGCCGGTCTGAGCGGCGAGCAGGTGTCCAATCCGCGCAGCGGCCTGGTGGTCGGTTCCGGCGGCGCCTCCAATGAAAATGTCGTACTGGCCGCTGATTTGCTGCGTACCAAGGGTGTGCGCAAGGTCGGGCCATTCATGGTGCCGCGCGCGATGGGGAGCACCACTTCCGCCTGTCTGGGCACCGCCTTCAAGATCAAAGGCGTGAGCTATTCCATCAGCTCCGCCTGTTCCACCAGCGCACACTGTATCGGCAACGGCATGGAACTGATCCAGCTGGGCAAGCAGGACATCGTCTTTGCCGGCGGTGGCGAGGAGTTGCACTGGAGCCAGTCCGTACTGTTTGACGCCATGGGCGCCATGTCATCCAAGTACAACGACACCCCGGATAAGGCTTCACGGGCCTTCGATACCCATCGTGATGGCTTTGTGATCGCCGGTGGCGGTGGGTTGTTGGTGCTGGAAGAGCTGGCGCACGCCAAGGCGCGCGGTGCGAAGATTTATGCCGAGCTGGTGGGTTATGGCGCGACCTGTGATGGCCACGACATGGTGCAGCCCTCCGGCGAGGGCGCCGTGCGCTGCATGCAGCAAGCGTTGGCCACGGTCGATGGCAAGGTCGACTATATCAATGCCCATGGCACCAGCACGCCGGTCGGTGATACCAAGGAACTGGGCGCACTGCGTGAGGTATTTGGTGACCACGTGCCACACATCAATTCCACCAAATCGCTGACCGGTCACGCCCTGGGGGCAGCGGGCGTCAACGAGGCCATCTACTCTCTTTTGATGATGACGAACGATTTTGTTGCCGCCTCGGCGAATATCGAGACCCTCGACCCCGCGGCGGTGGAATTTCCCATTGCCCGTGCGCGCATCGACAATGCCGGCCTCGATACGGTGATGTCCAACAGCTTCGGCTTTGGCGGCACCAACGCCTGTCTTGTTTTCCGGCGCTACAGATAGCGGCCTGTCGGTATGCGCGTGATTCAGTGGTGAGCAACGAGCCAGACATTAATCTGGGTACGGTAAAGGGCCGGCGGATTCTCGACCGGGTCGAGGGCTTTGCCAGCAGCGTTGGCCCTGAAACATCGTTCACTGGTGTCATGGGAGGGGCGGGCCACTGTATCGTCTATGGCCGCGTCGAAGGAGACTGCGACATCGATGGCACCCTGGTGATTGCCGAAGGCGGTCGTTGGATTGGTGGCATTGTCGCGAACAATATGCTCATTGCCGGGCGGGTGGAGGGAAGTCTGATGGCGCGTGAAACGATGGAAATTATCTCCACGGCGCGCATCCGCGGCACCCTCACCAGCCGGCTGATCGCCATTGCCGAAGGCGCCGTTCACGAGGGTGAATTGCAGATGAGCGATGTCACCCGCTTTGCCAATCGGCGTGCTGCCGAGTCTGTGGGTTGATCTTGCCTTTAATCTCGTTGGGTCGAATTCCCCGCAGCTCGCCGACCAAAAGTAGCTTCTTTAAGAAAAGCGCTTACTTTTGGTGCTGCGATATTATCGTCATTCCGGCCTGTTTTTAGCCGGAATCCAGAGATTGCCGCCGCAGGATCTGGTTTTCGCCGGAGCCAGTCATCCTGCATGCTTGAAATTTCCGACATTCTGGATTCCCGCCTGCGCGGGAATGACGGTATTCCAGGTCTCTCAAGATCCCGTCAGCACCCTTCAATACCCCGCTTTCGCAGAGTGAAAGTCGAGTGCAGCAAGATAGCTTGCTGCGGAGTTGTTTATTTATGTTGACCGCTACCCGCCAGCAGCTCCTCAAAGATATCCTCTCCCAGCCCACCGCTCCCTTCCGGGAGATGTATGTACTGCGCTGTGCCAGCGCGCACCTGCAGCGTGCGGGTGTGCCCTGTTGCGAAGACCCTGTCGGCAATCTGCTGGTCGGCGTTGATTCATGCGCAGCCTATCGCCGCCTGCTGCGGGAAAAATCCGCACAGCCGGTACGCCTGTTCGTCGCCCATATGGATCATCCGGGCTTTCATGGTGTGCGCTGGCTCGATGAAAAACACCTCGCCGTGAAATGGCTGGGGGGCTCGCCCGTCAAGCATCTGGCCGGGGCCGGGGTTTGGTTGTCTGACGGGAAGATAATGCTGGAAAAAGGCTGCCTGAGGAAGGTCAAACTGCGCAAGCAGGGTTGGGCGATGGACAGTGCCGTGGTTCAATTGCGCAGTAAACGGACGGGCAACCTGCCGGCAACACAGCTGTTCGGTGGCCTGCAATTCCGGGCGCCTTACTGGCGTAGCGGCAAGCGTATCTACGCCCGCGCTGTCGATGATCTGGCCGGGGTGTTTGCGATCGTCTCCACGGCCATCGATCTGTGCAAACGTGGCAAGGCCGACCGGGCCCCCTTTCTGGGTCTGTTGACGCGGGCGGAGGAGGTGGGTTTTGTCGGTGCCGTGCGGCACTTCGATCTGGGTTGGCTGGATGAGCGGCGCCGCCCATTGGTCTGTGTCAGCCTGGAGGCCTCGCGGACATTGCCCGGCGCGCACATCGGCAAGGGGCCGGTGGTGCGCCTGGGAGATCGGCGTACGACCTTCGACCCCGGGGGCATGCGCCTGCTCTCGGATCTGGCGGAAAGGCTGCTGCCGGGTAGGCACCAGCGACGTATCATGGATGGCGGCGCCTGTGAGGCAACCGCCGCCACGGCTTGGGGTATTCCCACCATCGGCCTGACCTTGCCGCTGGGCAATTACCATAATCAATGCTTCGATGGTGGTATGGATTGTCGCAAGGCACAGGGGCCGGCACCGGAATTTGTGCACTGTGATGATATCGACGGACTGCTGCGTCTGTGCCGTGGATTGATGCGCCCGGGCCTGGCATGGCAGGCGCCCTGGGCCGGGACACAGGCCCGCTTGCGTAAGAATGCGCAGCGATTTAAGGGTTATACCTGAGTGGTTTAGTCATGTTCAGTGCGTGTTCAGTTTTTGCGGAGTACCTTCGCGGTATTGTGGACATTTTGCCTATGCGCTTGTGCGCCTATGTATCTGCCTATGGAGGGTGAGTAATGAAAACAGTTTTAATTGCATTAAGTTTGGTCTCCATGGCCATCTCAGGTTCCGTAATGGCCGATCTGGCCTTGGCCAAAAAGAGTGGTTGCATGGCGTGTCACAGCGTGGATAAAAAGATCGTTGGTCCGTCCTGGCTGGATGTTGCCGCCAAATATAAGGGCGATGCCGATGCGCGGGCCAAACTGACCGTCAAGATCAAGAAGGGTGGCAAGGGTGTTTGGGGCACTGCGCCCATGCCTCCCTATTCACCACGTGTTTCCGATGCCAATATCGAGAAGCTGGTCGATTTTATTATGACGTTATAGCGTCGTTTTGCACGGGACGGGAAAATGGTGCCTCATGTTTCCCGGGTGCCTCCGCCATGCTCGGTCACGTTCCCGTGTTGGGCGGATGGCAGCCCATCCCAGACATTTCCTCTTTGCATTTCAATGCAATAGCGCTAATCTAAAGAGGGTGTGCCGCCTTTCAGATTATACGATGTCTTTCCCTGCCTATCCGGCTTTTCCTCAAGAGATTTAGTACTATGCGTGTCTTGGTCGTCGAAGACGAATTGCGTTTGCGTGAAGAGCTTGCCACCCGTTTGCGGCAAGAGGGCTTCGTTGTGGATCAGGCTGCCGATGGTGAAGAAGGGCAGTACCTGGGACGGGAATATCCCATCGATGTGGGGGTGGTGGATCTGGGCCTGCCCAAGCTGTCCGGTATCGACCTGATCCGCCATTTGCGCAGTGAAGGCAAGGCATTTCCAATCCTGATCCTGACTGCCCGGGATCGTTGGCAGGATAAGGTCGAAGGTCTCGAAGCCGGCGGCGATGACTATTTGGTCAAGCCTTTTCACATGGAGGAATTGCTGGCGCGTCTCAAGGCGCTCATGCGCAGATCTGCCGGCTGGACCCAGTCAGAGCTTATTTTCGGTTCACTGCATATCGACATCGGCACCCAGCAGGTGATTGTCGATGAAAAATCCATCGAACTGACTGCCTATGAATACCGGGTGCTGGAGTATCTGGTCTTGCGTGCGGGTCAGGTCGTGTCCAAGTCCGAACTCACCGAGCATATCTATGACCAGGACTTTGACCGTGACAGCAATGTTATCGAGGTCTTCATTGGCCGTCTGCGTCGCAAGCTCGATCCCGACGGCGTCCTCAACGTCATAGAAACCCTGCGTGGCCGGGGCTATCGGTTTGCCTTGACACCGACCTCTGAGAACCGCGGCAGCACCTGATGCCCCTTTCCCTGAATACCCGTGTGCTGATTGCGGCCAGTGCGGTGCTTTTCAGTTTCTTCGGGCTCGCCGAGATCACCCTCGAAAAAATCTATCACGACAGTATTGAACAGGACATGGAAGAGCGCATGTTCGGGCATGTCTATGCCCTGATATCCGCTGCCGAGATGGGTGATGACGGGCGTCTCATCATGGACAAGGAATTACCGGACACACGCTTTTACGATCCGGCATCCGGTCTCTTTGGCGAGGTCTCCAGCAATGATGGAAAATGGCTGTGGCGCTCGGAATCCATCAAGGATATGTCGATCCCTTTTACAAAAAATCTTCCCCGTCTGGCTGAGAGCAGCCGGCAGATTACCCTGCCCGATGGTCAGCGGCTTTATCTGTTCAGTTACGGCGTGGTCTGGAGTGATTCCCCCGATCCCGGACAGGATTATACCTTCAGCGTCGCACAGGACATGACTGAATTCGATGCCCGGATCGCCGCCTTCCGGAGCAGTCTGTGGGGGACGCTGGGGGGGGTGGCGCTGTTGCTGCTGGCGGTGCAGTGGGGCATTCTGCGCTGGGGATTGCTGCCGTTGAAACATGCCGCCAATGAATTGGGCGCCATTGAAGAGGGTATGCAGACACGCATGAAGGGACGTTATCCACCCGAATTGCAGACACTGACCAGTAATATCAATGGCCTGCTTTCCCACCAACGGGAGCACCTGGAGCGGTACCGGCGCACCCTCGGCGACCTTGCCCATAGTCTCAAAACCCCCCTCGCGATTCTACAGAGCGCGGCGGAAAACCGTGAGGGTAAAACTGAACTGCCCAACATTGTGTTAGAACAGGTGGAGCGCATGAATCAGCTCACGGGCTATCAACTACGGCGTGCCGCGACTTCAGGCTGGACGGTATTGTCCGCGCCTATCGCGGTACAGGCTGTGGTGGAGAAAGTGCTGGCCGGTCTGCACAAGGTATATGCCGACAAGGAAGTGAAAACGGTAACTGAATTGCAGCCCGGTCTGGAGTTTTCCGGTGATGAGGGCGATTTGGTGGAGATTGTTGGCAACCTCACGGACAATGCCTTTAAATGGTGCCGGGGACAGGTGCATGTGCTGGCCTGCTCCAAGGCCGGGCCGCGCAACGGTGAAATGGATCTGTTTATCCATGTCGAGGATGATGGTGCGGGCATTCCTTCCGAAATGGTGCGCTATGTCATGCAGCGCGGTCGCCGGGCCGATTCGGATATTGCCGGACATGGCATCGGTCTTTCCATCGTGCGGGATATTGTACAGTTGTACGGCGGCACGTTGGAAATTGGTGAAAGTGAGCTGGGCGGTGCGGCGGTGCATGTCTGGCTGCCAGCGGGGCCAAAGGGATAACAGCGGTAAATCTATCGCCGTGATAGTGGCGACCATTATGGGGTAAGCCGGTGCTATTTCTCTCAAGCAAGGCACTGAGGCCTGAGACCGGCCTGCACAGGCCGCTGCAAAACCTATCTGTTATCCACTTGTGTTGCACCTCCATTAGACATCCCCGTTGCCAGTATTCTCGCAAATGGTGGGCAATACCCAGCCTTCATCAGTGGCGGCAGCCAAGCAAGCCGCAGGGAATTCAACCCCAGGAGATTGACGCATGGAATGTTATGGCTTTTGGCGGCTGATGCATCGAAGTGTGACGAGTTTACTTAGCTGGCGGGTAATCTTATAGTGGCAGCGATGCCGGGAGGCGCCCTGCGGTTAATGAACTGCTGGAACAGGGCATTGGGTACAACACAGATAATAGAGGGCACGTCTATTTCGTTGCCCCGCAGAGGCCGCATGCAATAAATGGAACCCCCACAGACTGCCGACAGTCACGGGAATATTTGCCAAGCGCCCGTTGGAATTGTTTCAGAGTTCGTTTTCCATGAGTAATATTGGCCATGAGTGAGAGGTTCTCCACTCACCCGCCGGGGGCAGAGAAGCCTACCGCACGTTTGTGCTATGTCGATGACAGCCGCACCGCCGCCTTCGTTATGCGCCGCATGCTGGAGCCCTGTGGCTATCAGATAGACTATTTTCAGTTTGCGGAACCCGCCGTTGTCGCCCTGATTCAGGGGGACTATGATTTATTGCTCACCGATCTCAAAGTTTCCTCCTCGGGGATGGATGGTGATGATCTGATCCGCACCCTGCGTCAGAGCGGGCAACCCAGGCTGAGTCAATTGCCGATTATCGTCATTACCGGCTCCACCGATGCCGAGGCATTGGCCAAGGCCTACGATGCCGGGGCCAATCAGGTGATGAGCAAGCCGGTCGATGCCGGAGAGCTGGATGGCCACATCCGCCGTCTGCTGCTTGAAAGGCACGAATCCATAGCGACTCAGCCGCAAGCCAGTCACCGTGAATCCGTGGATGTCCCACTGGTGACGCCGGTTCAGACGGCCCCGGTTGCCGAGGCCAAAGACAACAAGACCATTCCGCTGCTACAGGTCACGGGTCTCTCAGCGGAAAACCCACCGCAGGAGAGGGCGGACGTACAGGCATCCAGTGAAAATACTGTGCCGGCCGAGCCAGCGCCAACAGTAGCCCCGGAGGCCGGCATGATAGAGCGGGTCGTGGCCAGTGACACGGCGTCACGCCCTGTCTCCACACCGATGCCTGAGCCGGTGATCGATACGACTCCGGAAGCCGCGCCGGAGACCGCCACGCCGGATGTGGAAGACGGGTTTCGGCGGGGTGCAGCAGAGCCTGTCGAATACGACAGAGAGAGGGAGATTATCGTTGATCCCGAGCCGTCCCCGGGCCGCAGGCGTAGAGACCGCCAAAACATCCAGCAGGGTGCAGATGACAGTCGCCATGGCGATAACCCATTCATCTTCGATGAGATGCCGTCGCGTCCAGCAAACCGGCTGCAGAGGCTGTTTTCCCGTCGTACTCTGCTGGTGGTGATGGTGCTGGCGGCACTGGGTTTTGCCGTTTTTAAGGGCGGGTCGTTTTTTTTCAGTACAGAGTTGGCGGTGCAGACCACCTTCCCTGAAATGGGGGAGATCTATCAGACCGTCGTGGTGCCCGGCAACATCGTCAGTCGACAGAGGGTGATGATCCGGCCCTCACGCACCGGTCGCCTGACAAGGGTATTGGTGAATCAGGGGGACAGGGTGCAGCGTGGGCAGTTATTGGCGCGCCTGGATGATCGTGAGTTGCCTGCGCACCTGGAACAGATACAGGCGGAGCTGGCCGCTGCGCGTGAGGATATCGAGCGGGCAGAACGTACCTGGGCGCAATTGCGCCGCTCCCATGAGAAAGGCGCTGTGGCGGAACGATTCGTGAAAGATGCCGAAATGAAACTGATGGCCGCGCGTGCGCGCGCCAGCGCGGCCATGGGAGCGGCGCGGCGTGCCACGCAGGTGCCGGAAAAACAGGATATCACGGCACCTTTTTCCGGCACGATAATACAGCGCCAGGCTGAAACCGGCCAATGGGTGATGCCGACGGACTCCCTGTTTGTGCTTGCCGGCGAGGCACAGGGTGAAATTGAAGTGAGCGTGGATGCTGCCGACAGCCAGCGTATTCGGGTGGGGCAAGTGGTGTTGGTGACCAGTGATGCCTTTCCGGGCCTGGAATGGCAGGAGACGGTCACCCGCTTGGATACGATGACCGGGCAGGAAGCAAATGCCGGCCCGGTGAAGGTGTTTATCAGCCTGGGTGCGCAGGCCCCTGATCTGCGTCCGGGGCAGACAGTGGATGCGGAGATCCGTACCGCCTGGAACCCTCATGCCATCAAGGTGCCTTTTGAAGCCCTGCTGAACCGGGAAGGTAAGGTGTATCTGGCTGTGTTGCAGGATGGACAGGTACGAATGAAGCCCGTGATCATCGGTATCGAGGATTTTGCCATGGCCGAGATTCGCCAGGGCCTGGGAGGGCATGAAGAAATCATCTTGCCACGCGGTCTCTTTTTGCGTGATGGTGACAGGGCCTATCAGGCTGACGACCGTGATTGATCAGTCGTCTGCCAGAAACCCCGGGTTGGGTGTGTGTCATTCTCTTCTGACGATAATTGGAGTTTTCGTTGTGAGCCTGATTTTGTCTTTCTGCGCCTGACTCTTCATGCGAGAGATTACGCGATAGTCGATTGATTGTTACATGGTTCACCTGGACTCACGGGTTTGCCGGGATGTGGGTTCGGGTATTATTTTTAACGACAAAAAAGGCGATTTGAATGAAACTGATACTTTTAGGTGCCCCGGGTGCGGGTAAAGGCACAGTGGCAAAGCTATTGACCGGGCTGGATGGTTCGGTGCAGATTTCCACTGGCGATATTCTCCGCAGTGCCGTGGCTGCGGGCACTCCACTGGGCAAGCAGATAGAGTCTCTGATGACATCGGGTGACCTTGTGTCAGATGATCTCATCATGGGCATTATGGCGCAGCGTCTCCAGCAAGCGGACTGTGAACAAGGATTTTTGCTGGATGGTTTTCCACGCACGATTCCCCAGGCCGAAGCGCTCAAGAGCCTGCTGGAAAAGCTGGATATCAAACTGGATATGGTGGTCAATTTCAATCTTGAACGCGAAGTGATTCTGGATCGTCTGACCACTCGTCGTACCTGCTCCAATGCCGATTGTCAGGCGATTTACAATGTCAAAAGCAATCCCCCCCAGCAGGAAGGTATCTGTGATAAATGTGGCGGCCCGGTTATCCAGCGAGAAGATGAGACTGCAGAGGCCATCTCGCATCGGCTGGAAACCTATAATGAAAAGACCGCACCGCTCATCGGTTTCTATGAAAATGAAGGCTTGCTGCTGAATGTCGATGCAGCTGGTCCTAGTGAGGTGGTTCTGACGGCAATCGGGGAAAAGCTTGCAGAGGCCTCTTAGCTGCTGTCACGATAACCAGAATTAGAATGGCCCATCTGCAAGTATGGCAGATGGGCTTTTTATTCGTCTCATTTTAAGGTTAAAACCACCGCCTTTCGGCGGTCAAATTTATCCATGCCGCTTGTTGTCCGGGTTGTTGAAGGTGTGTGGAAATCAGCACATGCGGATTGCCGAGAATCAAGGCAGGGCTGGGTTTAAAAAAACAGTTCTACCGATCCGTTAGCGTCTGCGGGTTACTATATTCCAAAGGTCATCGTGCGCATGGTGCCTGCTTCGGGCAGGTGTAGTGTGCGCCGTGCGCACAATAGGGTAGGTCGTCGCCCGGTAAATTTCTTGATCCAGCGTTGGGCTGCATCGTTACATTTGCTGTTAAATTAATCTGAAAATGCGATTTGTAAACCGGTCTGTTTATGCTCACAGTTCAAAGCGAATATCCACCGATAAATTGTCAGTCTGTTATTTGTTGTTTGGATTGATAATTTTTTGTTTTTCAGCTTATTTCTCCTTAAAGAAGCGGAAGCCTGTTGCCGACAAGTAGATATTATGAAGAGCTTCAATGAACCGGCTTGAGATTCCGCGTAAAACTGGCTAGCCCTGTTCCAACATGTGTAACCTGGAGTTTTAATGAAACCTGAAGTTTCTGCCAGAATCCTGCTGATTGACAGCAATGTCCGCTGGGTCGTCGATGCTCTGCGCAGTGTAGGAAAGGGTTGTTTCGGACTGGTGCATGCGGCTGATCTGGCGGCGGCGGAGTCCATGCTTGAAGCTGGCCGCTTCGATATCGTGGTGGCCGATATGATGGGGTTTGGCGACAAAAGTCAGAATTTACAGCGATGGCAGGATCGGTATCTGCCTGATACTCCCCTGATCTTGCTGGCCGATCCGGTGCAAGAGGCCCGAGCCAAGGCCCTGTGTACGGCTGGTGCGGCGGATTATCTGCTGCGCGGCGAGACCAATCCCCAGTTGTTGGTGCGTACGCTGGGATTTACCCTCGAACGTCGCCAGTTACATGGCGAACTGGCTGCGGCCCGGCTGGATCAGGAACATCTGGCAACCCACGATCCTCTCACGGGTTTACCCAATCACGCCCTGTTTCGTGATCGTCTGAGCGCCAGCCTGCTGCAGGCAGAACGCAATACGGAAAAACTGGCGGTGCTGTTCATCGACCTCGACCGCTTTAAGTCAGTCAATGATACCTACGGGCATGATGCCGGTGATCATCTGTTGAAGCAGGTGAGTGAGCGGCTGGTAGCCGGTGTGCGTGGTTGCGATATGCTTGCCCGCCTGGGCGGGGACGAGTTTGGCTGTGTGTTGACGGGAATCGGTTCCCCGGCCAATGCGGAAAAGGCCGCGCATCAGATCCTGCAATCCCTGTCGCAGCCCATCGCTCTGAAAGAGCAACGGGTGGCCTGCACGCCCAGTATCGGCATTGCCATCTACCCCAGTGATGGCGACGATGCCTGTTTATTGATGAAACATGCCGATGCCGCGATGTACACGGCGAAACAGCAGGGACGCGCCTGTCTGCGCTTTTTCAATGCCAAGATTCATGCGGAAGAGACCCGTCGCCTCACTCTGGAGGCCGATCTGCGTCATGCTATGGAGCGAGGTGAATTTTCTATCCATTATCAGCCTATCCTCGACGCGAAGACCGGTACGGTGAAAGCTCTGGAGGCGTTGCTTCGCTGGGAGCATCCCGAGCTGGGTATGATCCCGCCACTGGATTTTATTCTCCTGGCCGAGTCCAGTGGCATGATTATTCCCTTGGGGGAATGGGTGTTGCGGACTGCCTGTGCCCAGAACAAAGCCTGGCAACAGCGGGGCCTGGCGCCGGTGCGGGTGGCGGTCAATCTCTCCGCATTGCAGTTCGATGATGAGAATAATCTGCTCAGCATGGTGCGGGGGGTGTTGCAGGAAACCGGTCTGGAATCGCGTTGGCTGGAACTCGAAATTACCGAAAGCGCCGCCATGAACAACCCCAAACTCACCATTGAGATTCTGACGACATTGCGGGATCTCGGTGTGCGCATCGCCATCGACGACTTTGGTACGGGCTATTCCTCACTCAGTTATTTGCAGCGTTTCCCCATCGATACGCTGAAAATCGACCGCAGTTTCGTCAAGGATGTCATGGTCGATAGTGAATCGGCGGCAATTACCAACTCCATCGTTCACCTGGCCCATTCTCTGGGGCTGGAAACGGTGGCGGAAGGCGTGGAGGGGGCCGGGCAGGAGGCCTATTTACGCAAACTGAATTGCACTTATATGCAGGGGTATTATTACAGCAGGCCACTACCTGCTGATGAAATGACCGTCATGCTGCGCAAGGGGCATTTAAAAGGAAAGTCTTCCGTTGTGGTGGAGGTTATCGATATTCATGCCCCCTGGAAAAAACGGATTTCTGCGGCGCTCAAAACCAGTGACGGTTTGCCGGTGATGTCCGATGTGGGGCAAAAACTGCTGAATCTGATGCAGGATCCGGACGCTCATGTCCGGGAACTGAGCGACATAGTGGCCAGTGATCCCGCCCTTGCGGCACAGATTATCCGCTACGCCAATGCCCCGTTTTTTGGCTTTCAGGGGCGTATTGAGTCCGTCGAAAAAGCGGTGGTCACCGTATTGGGTTACGACGGCGTCATGGGCATCGCACTGGGGCTGGTGGCTATGGGATCTCTGCCGGCCAGCGGCAAGGCCATGCTGGCGCGTGAAGGTTTTTGGTGGAAGGCGGTGGCCGCCGGATCCATGGCCCAGGCGCTGGCCTCACAGCGCCCCATAGGCAAGCGTGTCAAACCCGGGCTGGCCTATCTGTCGGCCCTGCTGCGTAATATCGGCCATCTGTTCCTGGCGAGCCAGTTTGCGGAAGCTTGTGACATCATTGCGGACTGCCAATCGCAGTCACCGGAGACGCCACTTGTGGACATCGAAAAACGTGTGCTGGGAATGAGTCATGCGTACATTGGTGGGCAATTGCTGCGAAGCTGGCAATTGCCCGAAGAGGTGATTACAGCGGTTGCCCGGCATCATAGCGTGGATTATGACGGGGACTTTGCGGACTACGTTTACCTGCTGCGGGTGGTGGATATCCTGCTGGACGACGAGGTCGGTGATGAGCTTCGTGCTGAACGGCTGGATGAGGTGGTGAAACGGCTTGGCATCGATGCCCATTGCGTGGTCGGTCTCTGGGAGACCATTTTGCATGATCGCGAGAGTCTGGAGTCCCTGGCCCGTCAGCTTGCTGCCTGAATACTTGTGTCAGTCGCATCCTCCTAACCCCCCCCCCTAACGGTGTAATTTTATATTGCGCAGCTTGTTTTTCTTGCAGTTTATCTGTGTGTCATCTTCGAACACACAGGTCAGTTTGTGCTCTGTTTCCTGCCAGCCCTCGCGTACCGGGAGTTTTGCCCCGGAGCCGGCGAATTCTTCATCGGTGATAGTGATTTTCAGTACGTTATTTCGGTACGAGATGGTGAATGAGCCATCTTCTTTGAAGTGGGACAGGGTGGCCTTGGTCTGAAAGCTGATATCCGCTATACCGATATTACGCATCAAGGTTATTGATTCGCATTCTATGCGGCTGTCCAAATCCTCGCAGTGGGTATTGGCGGAGGGCAGGTATTCGACCGCCTTGCCGAGTTTTTGCCAGCCGCCGGCCTGTATCCGTTGTTTGGTCGTCAGCGGTATAAGTGCTGTTGCGGGTTCCACCGGTTTTGGTTGTAGTCGGGCCTTTTCCTTCAGTTTTTTTGCCGTGGCAAGGGCTTTCTGGCGAAGCTGGCTGAGTTTCTCTCGTTGTCGTTTTTGCCGTTGGTTTACGCGCTGCATGCCTGTGGCGGCCACATCATAACCGCCTCTGAGGGCTCGCTTGTACCATTCCAGGGCTTTATCAAGATCCTGCGTCATACCCAGGCCATTTTCATAGAGTGTCCCCAGGGAGTACTGGGCACGCGCATATCCCTGATTACTGGATTTATTGAGCCAATCGTGTGCTTTACGGTAATTTTTACGGATGCCAATGCCGTTCAGATAGGCCATACCCAGCTTGTATTCGGCCCTCATATTGCCTTGCTGGGTGGCCTTGCTATACCAGCTGAACGCCTGGCGTGGATCCTTTTCAACACCTCTGCCTTTTTCATACATCTCGCCAATAGCGTATTGTGCCTTGGCGTCACCCTGTTCAGCCTTGACAAGCTCAGCGTGAAACTTCTGTTCTAGGATATAATCCACGGCCGCCAGGGCTGCCGTATTACTGAACACCATTGCCAGGACAAAAACAATACACTTGGCCCATCTATTCATAGTTACCTTCTTGTGTCATTGCTGGCAGGTACGGGGCAGTTTATCCGCTATTTGTCGCAGGTACGCACCAATCATTATTATTCTTACCGCCAGCGACTGCCGTACTCGCGTTGCGCCGGATGCAAACATATTACTCACTCGACAGAATAATCACAGAATAAAAGAGTGATTGCCATCCTTACACAATGAGTTATCGGAACAGTCCGGCTTGTTCTTAAGGCTGGGAGGCTGCTGGAAGTGGGGTTGATCCTTGAAACAGCGGTTGCCGAGCGACCTGAAATACCGGTTTTTTACCTCGCCATCTTTTTTTGTGGCCGACTGTGGCCTATCTGGAATGCCCGTTTCAGGCGTCGATGGGCTGGATTTTGTCGCGGAAAATGCAACGGCTGTGCAGGCAGTGGTCGAGCCAGTCGCCGAGAAAGTGGTTGAGTTGCCATTTCTCATCGCGGTGATACATGCGTGGGTTAGGGTAGGCGTAGCGGGGGCTCAGCCGGTGGTGGCCTTGAAAGGCCAGAACTTCGGCGACATGGAGATCGTGATAGGTACGGACTTTCATGTGCAGCGAGGGCAGCCAGCGGTGGCTGCTACATTGTTGCAATTGCAGGGAAAAGGTGGTGGTGTATTTGCTTTTTTCCAGGATTTCCACCGCCAGGCGCGTGTCGCCACGGCCTTGCAGGCAGAGTGGGGCGGTGATGTCGCGGATACCCGGGATGACCAGCAACAGCTTGGAAAAATTGTGTTCGTGCAGGCGCGTGGCGTTGTGGAGACGGCGTTTGCGCATCACGGGTTGGAATATGAATCCGGGCATGATCGTCTAGCGTTGTGGAAAACACCTATTGTTGCGCAATCCAGTCCTTCATGCGAGCCCGCAGGCGAATATGCGCCTGACTCAATAACTGGCTGACACGGGATTCGCTGACGTTGAGCACGCCACCGATCTCGCGCAGATTGAGTTCGGATTCGTAGTACAGGGCCACCGTCATCTTTTCCCGCTCCGGCAGGGTGGCGATGGCCTCGGAAAGGCGTTCGCGGAAATGCTGTTTTTCCAACTGATCCTGAATGCCGGGTTTGGTGTCCATGATGGACTGGCCGATGGCATCTTCGTCGATGCCGATCTCGTCCCAGCTGAGTACCCGGTGGGTGGAGACGTCCTGCAGGGTCTTGAAATACTCTGCCTTGCTGATGCCCAGGGCCTGGACGACCTCTTCGTCGCGTGCGTCGCGGCCCTCACGGTTCTCGATCTCGCGGATGGCGGCGGTGATGTCGCGCACCTTGCGGTGTACCGACTTCGGCGCCCAGTCGTTGCGGCGTAGCTCATCGAGCATGGCGCCGCGGATACGGATGCCGGCGTAGGTCTCGAAGCTGGCGCCCTGGTTGGCGTCGTATTTTTTCGCCGCCTCCAACAGACCGATCATGCCGGCTTGCAGCAAGTCATCCACCAGCACCGTAGCGGGCAGGCGGGCCTTCAGGTGGTAGGCAATGCGCTTCACCAATGGTGCATAACGCAGCACCAGTTCATCGTGCAGGTTTTCCACCAGGTTGTCGTACATGCAGCCCTCGGCCAGGTATGGTTGCTACGGTCTGCCTTCTCAGCGGCAGTGAGCAGGGGATCTTTAGGGAGGGGGCATCTTCTCCGGGTTGAATTCCTTGCAGCGTGCAGCGAATGCCACCCCGACTTGGCCGCTGCCCGTTGGGCACCGCCCATCCATGCAAATGACCCGTGTTCTCGCAAATGGTGGGCAATGCCCACCCTACGGACGGCAGGGGCTTTTTGTTCGAACGCCCAAGTGCTTGAATGGGTCGTGCAATACCCGGCTTTTGTATGTGGTTTATACCTGAGGGACGGTACCGGGCAGACCGGCGGATCAGATGTCGCGACGACCGGCAAAGGCGTGGGAGAGGGTGCCGCCATCGACGTATTCCAGTTCACCACCGAGGGGCACGCCGTGCGCGATGCGGGTGCTGCGGATGCCCTGGGCATGCACTATTTCGCGGATGTAGTGGGCGGTGGCCTCGCCTTCCACGGTGGGATTGGTGGCGAGGATCACCTCGTTGATCCCGCCGTTGGCAAGACGCGCCTCCAACTGATCCAGGCCGATCTCCTGTGGGCCGATGCCGTCCAGTGGCGAAAGGTGACCCATGAGGACGAAGTACAGGCCGCGGTAAGCGGTGGATTGCTCGATGGCGCGCACATCGGCGGGGGATTCCACCACGCACAGCAGGCCCTGGTCGCGGCTGGCGTTGGCGCACAGCGGGCAGGTGTCCGTTTCACTCAGGGTGCGGCAGTGGTGGCAATGGCCAATTTTTTCCACGGTCTTTTGCAAGGAGCGGGCGAGTTGCACAGCGCCCTCGCGGTCGTGTTCCAGCAGGTGGAAGGCCATGCGCTGCGCTGACTTCGGACCAACGCCGGGCAGGCAGCGCAGATCCTCGATGAGGCGGCAGATGAGGGGGCTGAATTCCAAGGTTGTTGAGAAATAACAGTGAGTTAAAATGGCATCTTAAAGCCATCTGGAAGATTGATGCCTGCCGTCATGCCGGACATTTTTTCCTGTGTGTTGCTTTCTACCTGACGCACGGCATCGTTCACCGCAGCGGCCAGCAGGTCTTCGAGCATTTCCTTATCGTCGCCCATCAGACTATCGTCGATAGACACGCGCTTGACGTCATGACGCCCGGTCATGACCACGTTGACCATGCCGCCGCCGGACTGGCCGGTGACCTCCATGTTGGCCAGCTCTTCCTGGGCCTTTTTCATATTTTCCTGCATTTCCTGGGCCTGCTTCATGAGCTTGCCAAGACCACCTTTCATCATGATGTCTCACCTCATTTTTGGTTTACAACGGGCGGGGATTATACCTGAGGGAGGGGTAATGATTCAGGTTTTTGACCCGCCTGTTCCCAAGGGTTTTTGTCGCAGCGGGCCATGCCCGCGAAATACGTCTTGCTTGCCGTAGAGGTGCAGAGGGCATGGCGAAAAACAAATCCATTATTTTTCTGTGTTCTCCGTGCCTCTGTGGCAAAGGGTCTTTTATCGCGGGTCTGATGGCCCGTTCCTGCGCTAGCAAATGGTCAATCAACGGGCTGCACGGAGCCGGGATTGATCTGTGCGGCGAAGGTCTCGCGCAGGGCCTGCACGGTGTGATCCTGCTCGATGCTGGCCTCGGCCTGACGCTGGCGTGCGGCCTGGCGCTGTTTCTGGCGCGTCGCCGGGCTGGTGTTGCCGGTCTGTTCCACGTTGATGCTGAGGGTGACGGTCTCGCCCAGCTGTTGGCCCAGTGCCTCACGCAACAGATTTTCGCGCGCCGTGCTCAGCAGCTGCGCATGGGTGGGTGCGAGACTGAGGGTGAAGTGGTTGCCCTGCCGGCTTGTCAGTGCACAGTTCAACGCCAATTGCTGGTTGACGCCCTTCAAGTCCAGCGCGGTGGCCAGGGATTCCCATTCGTCCGGGCCCGGCACTACTTCGATGGCGGCTGCGGGGACAATGGCCGCCGGTGCGGGCTCGGCCACGGCCAGTGTCTCGTGTCTCTCGGCCGTGGCGGCGCTGGCGGCGGCACTGGCCCGGGTGTTGCCGTAGGCCGGGGGAATCTCTTCTTTCATATAGTCCGGTATCGGTGGCATATCGTCAGTGACAGGGGACTGATCCTGTGGCGGTGGATTTTGCCGGATGGCTGGCGGCATGGCCCGGGGTGCGATGGGCTGGCTCGGTGCATTACCGGTATTTGCCGGTTTTTTTGTCTTTTTTGTCGCTGCCGCCTTTGCCTTGCCGGTCAGCTGGGAACGCACGTCGGCCATGGCGCTGGCGCGTCGTGAGGCGTCCGTGGCAGGCGGTGCAGTGGGCGGGGAGGGGTGGTTTGACTGCTGCGATGCGCCGTGGTTTGCCGGTGTGGGCTGTGCGGCGGCGGGTCGGGGTGGCGTATCGTCTCGGGCGCTGTGCGGACGAAAGGCCAGCATGCGCAGCAGTACCATCTCGAAACCGCCACGTGGGGTGGGGGCGAGGGGCAGGTCACGGCGGCCGATGAGGGCGATCTGGTAGTAGAGCTGTACGTCTTCCGGTGACAGGCGTCCGGCCAGTGCCAGTACGGCCTGGCGGTCGGCCATTTCGTCGTTGACCACCCCGGGTACGGCCTGTGCCAGGGCGATACGGTGCAGGGTGGAAATCAGTTCAGCCAGCACTCCGGCGAAATCCGGTGCCTGTTCCGCCAGCTGCGCGATGCGTGAGAGCAGGGCGTTGGCGTCACCATCGGCGAGGCCGGTGAGCAAGTCGATGATGTGGTGTTGTTCGATGCTGCCCAGCATGCTGCGCACATCGGGCTCGCGCAGGCTGCCACCACCGAAGGCGATGGCTTGATCGAGCAGGCTGAGGGCGTCACGCATGGAACCGTCGGCGACGCGGGCGATGAGGCCGAGGGCCGGGGTGTCAAATACGATACCTTCCTTTTCCAGTACCATGCCGAGGTGGTTACGAATCTGCTCCGGCGACAGGTGCTTGAGGTTGAATTGCAGGCAGCGCGAGAGGATGGTGACCGGCAGTTTTTGCGGATCGGTAGTGGCAAGCAGGAACTTGACGTGCGGTGGCGGCTCTTCCAGGGTCTTCAACAGGGCATTGAAGCTGCTGTTGGAGAACATGTGTACCTCATCGATAAGATAGACCTTGTAACGGCCACGGGTAGGAGCGTACTGCACATTTTCCAGCAGTTCACGGGTTTCGTCCACCTTGGTGCGCGAGGCGGCATCCACTTCGATCAGGTCGACATAACGGCCTTCGTTGATCTCCATGCAGGTGCCGCACTGGCCGCAGGGGGTGGAACTGATGCCCTGTTCGCAATTCAGCGACTTGGCGAGGATGCGCGCGATGGTGGTTTTACCCACACCGCGGGTGCCGGTGAACAGGAAGGCGTGGTGCAGACGGTCGTTGTCCAGGGCGTTGGTCAGTGCCTGACGCACATGCGCCTGACCGACCAGTTCAGCGAAGTTGCGCGGGCGCCATTTGCGCGCCAGAACCTGATAACTCATGGAATTTGCTACCTGCGTTTGACAGGCCATCCATTCTAGCGGGTTTTGTGGCGGGAGACAGTAGAATGAGGATTGAGGGGAACTGACTTTTCACTGAGTCCTGGAAACTCAGTCCTGAAAATGGAGACGGCCCATGCCAGCCACACCCCGGCACACGAATCCACTGCTGCCGCTGCTCCCTTCCAGGCCTGACGGGGTTCACAGTTTATCGTTGCGAGGGGACCGACACGAGCCGCCATCGAGACCCGCTGAGCAAGTGAACCGATTGATCGATCCGTTCAGCGGGCGGCAATGATACCACCAAAACAGGGTCGGCCGGCAAGCCCTGTGTTGGCAGGGTGGATAAGGTCTCGTCGCCACGGTGCAAAGCTTGTCAGGGAAATACGATGACGCCCCTCTAAGGGATCAACATCCGCTAGTCGAGGACTTCCACCGGCTGACCCACCTCGAGCCGGCCGGTACCATCGGCAATCACATTCTGGCCGAAAAAAATCCGTTGATCGCGCATGCGGTAAGCGGCCAGGGTGCGCAGGGGTTCGGTGTCGGCGTGGCGCTTGCCGCTGGCGGGATCGATGGTGGGGATCATGCAGCGGCTGCAGGGCTTGACCACGCGCAGGGTGAGATCGCCGATGCGCAGGCGCTTCCACTGGTCTTCCGCATAGGGCTTGCTCCCGTCAATGACCAGATTGGGCCGGAAACGGCGCATGGACAGCGGTTCGGCCAGTCGGCTATTGAGGTCGTCCAGCGAGGCCTGAGTGATCAACAGAATAGGAAAACCATCGCTGAAAGCGGTGATGTCGCCGGCCCGGGCATAGGCCGGATCCACCGCGCGCCGGCCGTCGTCGGGAAAATAGACCAGCCGGCAGTCGATGCCGAGGAAACGGCCCAACCATCCGGCGGCCGCGTCACCGCAGTCCAGCGCGCGGCAGCGGTCGTCCCACACGGTGACCTCGCGAACCGGCATTTCTGCGGTGTGGGCGATTTGCAGTGCCTCCATGCCCGGCGTCGACAGGCGCAGGCCGTTGCTCAGGGGCTCGGGCTGGATCAGACACATGCGTGACTGTTCACGCTGGGTGAGGTAACGGTCGCGGTCGTCCACCACCATCCAGCGGCGGTCGTTGTGCAGGCCAAAAGGCTCCACCGCCGACTGTTGCAGGGTAATACCGCCAAGGGATTTGACCGGGTAGATGCTGAGTTCACTGACGCGCAGGTTCGACACGCGGTGCCTCCTAAAGGTGTGGTTGTGTTTTGACGTGGGAAGGTTACCCAGTCCATTTGCGAAAAAACAGGGGACAGGCTCCTGAATGTTTATTCAGGTGTCCGTGAGCGTGGTCTGCAACCAGGCGTGCCAAGCCGTGAACAGTTCACTGTTCACGGCGGCGACCGCCGTGCGTGCCTGCAAGGCCGGGGTGAATACGGGTTCGCCTGTCAGGGTGGCGGCATGGCCACTGGTGTGCTGGAAGATAAAATGGCCGGCGGCATAGTCCCACAGGTTTTGTTTGCCGTGCAGGTAAAGATGCCCCCGGCCCGCAGCGAGCCAGCACCAGTCCAGGGCTACGGCGCCAAAACTGCGTTGTGAGGCATAGGGTGGCGCGCTGGCCAGACGGGCCACCAGGGGTACCGGCAGGCGTTTGAAGTCCACCACGGCGGTGGACTGGGACAGGGCGAGGTCTGCGCAGGCACGCTGCAGGGGATCGCCATTGAGGGTGGCCGGCGTATCGTCGCTGGCGGCAAAGCATTCGTCACGTAGTGGATCGTAGACCACCCCCAGCACCACCCGTCCCTGCTGGATCAGGGCCAGCGATACGGCAAAATACGGGATGCCGGCGGCAAAATTGCTGGTGCCGTCCAAAGGATCGAGGCACCACAGTGGCTGCCTGTCGGCGAGCAGGTGGGTCTGTTCCGCCGCAGACATTTCTTCACCGAGAAGGCGGATATACGGCCACTGTGCCTGTAGGCGGGCGGTGAGGCGTTTCTGCATGGCGAGATCGGCCGCGGTGACGACGCTGCCGTCGGCCTTGGTCTGACGTGATACCTGCGCGAGGCGGGGCAACAACTCTGTCCGTGCGGTGGCGATCAGCAAGGATTGCACATGCTGTAGATCCGGCATCATGAAGTGCTTGATGGGCATAGCTTAAAATAACTTCTGTTGGTCTGTCTGGATTGAGTCCCGTAGGGTGGGCAGGTTTTTCATGCCCACGCGGCATGTGGAACTATGTTGGCGAAATCTACTAATGAGTCGGAAATAAAGAGTACATTATCTTTCTATTCATGCGATAATGTCAGATATGAAATATGACGCAAGAAAATTATCCACGGAAGAGCAGCATCTTCTACGGCGGCTGGCTGTACAAAGAGTGTTTGATGGTGAAGCAGCGAGTGAAGTTACACGCAGTTATGGACTTGGCGATAGAACCATTTATGGCTGGCTGAGAATCGCAAGAGAAAATGGACTAGATGCGCTTGCACCTAAGCCGAGGTCCGGTAGAGGAAGGGCGCTAAGTGACTTTGAGGCCGATGAAGTTAAGCGCTGGATACTTGGAGGCGACCCCCGTCAATACGGATTTGATTTTGGGCTATGGACTCGGCAAATCGTATCCGACCTCATCAAAGACCGGTTCAGCATTGATCTTGGTTTAACGGCTGTTGGTGATTTGCTTTATCGATTAGGGCTTAGCTCACAAAAACCGATGCGCCGCGCTTATGAAAGGAATGATGCTGAGATAAAGAAATGGAAGGAAGAAACTTATCCAAAAATCAAAAAAAGCGCCAAAAAACAAGGTGCAGAGATATTCTGGCTAGATGAGGCATCGATACGTTCAGATGACCCGTTAATGAGAACCTGGGGCTTAAAAGGTCAAACACCAACAGTAAAAACAAGTGGTCAACGCCAAGGCATTAACGCCATTTCCGCCCTATCGAACAGCGGCGGTTTTTGGTACAGAGTTTATACGGAGCGCTTTAATGCAGAAGTTTGTATCGAATGTTTGAAAGACTTGATCAGTAACCGTAAAAAACCAATCTATGTCATTACGGACGGCCATCCTGTACATAAGAGTAAAAAGGTAAAAGAGTATGTTGCCAGCTTAAAAGGCCGCCTTAGTATATTCATACTGCCACCCTATGCACCCGATCTTAATCCAGATGAATTGGTATGGAACTACATTCGACAGACGGGTACGGCAAGGTCACCACTCAAGAAAGGTGAATCATTGTGGGAGAGGACATTCATCGACTTGGAGTTGATTGCCCAGAATAAGGCGCTAGTGAAATCCTTTTTCAGAAATGAAGCTGTATCCTTTGCTGCTGTCTAGGTATTAATAGTTGCGTAAATATTCGCAGTCGTTCCTCCTTGTTACATGGGGAAAACACTTGTTTTCATGCGAGAACATACACAACTGTTAATAGTAATAGGCTCTGTTGCATGTACCGTCTGCATCTTCTTCAGTTAAGAGCAACTGTGACGAAGCGAGTGCTCGCCTGGCTTTTGTCATGAGTTCATCAGCAGTAATCACAAAGCAACTCCTTCTCGTTGAATGTTTTTAATGAGATACGGATTACTGTAACGCTCAGGCTGTTGCCACTCGTTTTGCCAGATCGGCAGCGCCTGTATTCTCATGCCGGTTTCCAACAGGATATCGTAGGCGATATCATCCAATTTCATCTTGAGACTGAAAAAGTCGCCACTTGCCTCTTCCATTAGAACAGCAAGATCAATATCGCTCTCGCCGTGTTCATCACCCCTGACCCGGCTGCCAAACATTAATACGCGCTGGATAGAAAACTCTCTCTTGACCTCCTTTATAAACAGACTTGTTGCCTGTGTGGTTGATTGTTTGCTCATCGCGTATTAAAACCTCATGCTTTAGTGTAGGGACGGAAAAAATTGCTCATTATTCACGCCAGCTCCCTGCATCAGAAACAACACCCATCGCGTGTTACTTATGCGGTAGCGATTGCCTCCAAAGCGCTTTCATGGGAACGGGATGTTAGTCGTGTATTCATAACTCACTGGCGAAGGCTTTTTGGCAGAGAGAATTAAGGCTTTTTTCTCCGCATCCTTTGCACCTCTGTGTCCTCTGCGTTCTCATCCCGGGCTTGATCCAAACCGTAGTTCGTTGGGGTTCGTTCCTTACTCCAACGAACTACGTAGGAAATGGAGTACTAGTACTCCGCTTTCGCGTAGCGGGATAGTTTATCGTTTGCGGCTGCCGTTGTCTTTGCAGCAGGTCGCCAACAGTGCCTGCATTTCTACCGAGCCTTTTTCACGCGCCAGGGCCATGTTGCGTTCGGGAATCAGTTCCGCTTGTGGATAGCTGGCCACGGCGCGTTCGATGCTGGACTCGCGGATCAGGTGTAGGAGCGGAAAAGGTGAACGATTGGTGTAATTGGCGGGGTCGCCGGCCGGTGCGTCGGCAAAGCGGTATTCGGGGTGGAAGCTGGCGAGTTGGTAAATTCCCCGATAGCCCTGCTCGACCAGCAGCGCGTTGGCCATTTCCAGCAGGTCGAGGAAGGTATCGAAGGCAGCAAAATCCTGCGCCAGGATCAGCAGGCTGGTTTCGATTTCCGGATCCCGGTCGAGCAGGATGCACTCATCGATCAGGGCGAGCAGGTACTGTTCCAGAGAGTCCTCACGGACTACCTTGAAGCGGACGCTGTTACGATCCAACTCCCGCCGGGCGAAGGGGCAGAAGTTCAGCGCCACAATCACGGCGTCGATCCATGCCCGGGTCTGGGTGATCGCCTGATGATCCGTTGTCTGCTGCATCATACTCAGGTTCTGGTGGGCTTTTTCTGTAGTTTACGCTGCAACGTGCGGCGATGCATGCCGAGGGCGCGCGCGGCGGCGGAGATGTTGCCGTCGTTCTCCATCAGCACTTTCTGTAGATGCTCCCATTCCAGACGTTTGACCGACAGGGGATTTTCCGCCACGGGTACGGCGGAATCGCCGGCATGGCGCTCCAGGGCATGGATGATTTCATTGGCGCTGGCGGGTTTGGTGAGGTAGTGAATGGCGCCGAGTTTAATGGCTTCCACGGCGGTGGCGATGCTGGCGTAGCCAGTGAGCATCACCATGCGTAGGTCGGTGTTCATGGCCTTGAGCCCCTTCACCAGTTCCAGGCCGGATTGGTGGCCGATGCGTAGGTCGATGATGGCGTATTCCGGGTTGTGGTCGCCGGCCAGTTCCAGCCCGCCGGCCAGGTCGGTGGCGGTATAGACCTCGAAATCGCGTTTTTCCAGGGTCTGGGCAAGCACGCGGCAAAAGGTGGGGTCGTCATCCACCAGCAGCAGCGTCGGTTTGTCGTGGGTGCTGCTCATGGGCGGACTCCAATCAGGGGCAGGTTGATGCAGGTGCAGGTGCCACCGGTCTCGCGACGGCGATGGCTGACGTGGCCGCCGAGGCGTTCGACGACGGCATGGGCGAGGAACAGGCCGACACCCAGGCCCTGTTTTTTGCTGCTGAACTGGGTTTTGCCAGCGGCCGAGACGGCGGCCTCGCTGATGCCGGGACCACGGTCGAGGATGTGGATGTCCAGGTTCTGTGCATTCCAGCTGGCCTGTAGTTCGACGCTGTCGGGTGAGACATCGGCGGCATTGTTGAGAATGTTGGTCAGGGCCTGGTTGAGGGCTCGGTCGGCCAGCATGGACGGGGCAGGCTGCGAACCTTGCAGTTGCTGGGTGAAGGAGACGCCGGGCCGTTCCACCTGCCACTGCTCCGCGAGCTGGCGCAGGTAGCGATCCACCGGCAGCGATTGTCCCTCGTCGGCACGTTGTTGGCCGGCGGAGGCGGAGATGACCGAGAGTGCGTCTTTGCAGCGGTCGATCTGTTCGCGAATCAGTTGTAGCTGTTCGATTTGTTCTCTGTCTTTTGCCATCAGTTTTTTATGACCGAGATCCAGCAGCAGGTCATCGACCACCAGGGCAATGGTGCCCAGTGGGGTGCCCAGTTCATGTGCGGCACCGGCGGCAAGAGTGCCGAGAGCGACCAGGCGTTCGTCACGCAGGGCCTGTTCGCGGGCCTCCGCCAATACGCGGTCGCGGTCGCGCAGGGTGCGAGCCATATTGGTGACGAAATAGGACACCAGTACGGCGCTGAGTACGAAGCCGAACCACATGCCGAAGACGTGTTGGGTGAAACCGCTGTCGTGCTGCATGTGCGACAGGGCGCCGGCCGGCTGCAAGGGAATGTAAAAAAACATCAGCAGCGAGTAACAGGTCACGGTGAGCCCGGCCATGGCCCAGACATGGGTGGTTGGCAGTACGGTGGCGGCGATCATCAGCGGCAGCAGATAGAACCAGGCAAAGGGATTGGTGGCGCCGCCAGTGCAATAGAGAAGAGCGCTGAAGGCGAGGGCGTCGGTGACCAGTTGGAAAAAGAACTCACCATCGGACACCGGCCGTGGCTGGCGCGCACGCCACCAGGTGAACAGATTCCAGAGACTGTGGGCGAGCAGGATGAGGGCCAGCGGCAGTAGCGGCAGGGGCAGACCGAGCCACAGTTGACCGATACCGATGAGCAATATCTGCATGCTGATACTGATGGTGCGCAGTCCGGCGATACGGCGTAGGTTGTGTTGCGTGGAGGCGTAGCGATTATTGGCAGTCAACATGGATCGGTATCGGTTGCGGTCGGTGTCCCTGACGTTTCCAGCCGGCCAGAGGTTCTCTGACATTATCCGGCAATGCCTGAGCACTGTCAGCGCCCTGCGACACTTTGTCACATTCCCGAGCCGTGGGTGGCTCGCTAGGATAAACCTCGTTACCGGTCATAAAATCCGAGCGAGGATTCATCATGAAGTGTCTGTCTGTTGTATCGGCCCGCACTGAGGCCTACCTGAAACTGAGTCTGATTCCATTGCTTCTAGGGCTGGCGGCCTGCGCCTCCTCCAATAATGATGATGACCCTACAGCCTGCGACAGTGGTGAAAAGGCCAGCGACAGCTATTGCGTGGAATACATTCCAGGCGGCGCGATGGCTGAACAGGTCGGCAAGAACACCTTTACCCTGCACATCGACAAGCGTGCCGACAATACGCCGGCGACGGGGCTGACGGTTAATCTTGTACCCGTGATGCACATGGTGGGCGGCATGAATCACGCCACGCCCGACGAGGACTGCATCGAATCGGCGACCACCGCCGGCGATTATCTCTGCACCATCTATTACGTCATGGCCTCGGAAATGAACGGCGTGGCCATGGGTGACTGGGCGCTGACCGCTGTCATTGGCGGTGAGTCCGTCAGTTTTTCCCCCAAGGTGATGATGACCATGGGCGATACCGTGATGGCCAAGCTGAAGGGTGTATCCGACCTGATACCGGGTATGACGGGCTCCGATGAGCCGCGTACTTACTATTTGTTTAAAGATGGCATGGCCAGCACGGACAGCTTTGGTCTGTTCATCGCCGCACGTGAGAGCATGATGGGTTTCCCTGCCGCCTACCTGAATCAGACCTTCAACAGCGGTACCGCCTACGAATTGACGGTGGCCAGCATGGCCGTTGAGGCCTCCAGTGATGATGGCACTACCTGGCTTGCCGCCAACGATGAGGGACAGGGGCATTGGCGTATCAGTGGGCTGGGGCTCACTGCTGGCATGGCCAATACCCTGCGGGTACGCCTGACAGTTAATAGTGAGACCAAAACCCTTGACGGCACTGGTGCCGGCCAGGACTACCAGACCTTCACCGTCACGCCCTGATGGTCGCACTCCGTTTCAGCCTCCGGGCGATCCTGCTGGCCGGGATCGCCTGTGGTTCCTCATTCACGTCCCCGGAGTCATGGGCCGCCTCCTGTTGTGGTGGCGGCTCGTCCTCGTCGCTGATCATGCCCAAGTTTTCGCGCGCGGTGATGAATTTGTCCGTGGACATGGAAAATTACAATGGCTTCTGGAATTCGCAGGGCGACTATCGCCCGGATCCCAAGGACTCGGATCTCAACCAGTACCGCATCAATCTGGGCTATGCTCACCGGTTTGCTTCACGTTGGCAGGGCAGCGTGATCCTGCCCTACGTGTGGAACAATAATGACTACACCGGCCTGATATCCAATACCCGGGGCCTGGGGGACACCACCCTCAATCTCTGGTACGAAACCTTCGACAAAATCACCTGTGTGTGGAAGGTGCGCCAGTGGGCCGACCTGAAACCGGCGGTCTATCTGGGTGGCTCGCTCACCGTACCCACCGGCATCTCCCGTTTCGACAATGTGGCCAACAGTTTCGACATCACCGGCCGGGGTTTCTATCGGCTGGACGCCAACCTGCTGGTGGAAAAAACCATCTACCCGTGGAACGCTTTGCTGTTGTTGTCTTACGGAAAATACCTCGAACGCAACGTCAATCGTGACTACGGCAACTACGTCGAACCGACCCGGCGCCAACTGGGTGACCGCATGCTGGCCACCCTTTCCGGGGGGTATACCTATTTCCTCGAATCCATGGACACGCTGACCTTTACCCTGGCCTTCTCACATCTGCAAGAAGATGATGGCCGTATCGATGGCCGCCCCGATCCCAGTACCCGCATGGAAAAGAACTCCCTCGCCGGCACCGTCGCCTGGTCCACCATGGATCGCGACTGGATTTTCAAGGGCACCCTCAGCCATGCCGTGCCCAGAAACGACTGGGGCGAGAATTTTCCCGTCACCAACGTCCTGAGCTTCGAGGTGAGTCATGTTCTTCGCTAGACGGCTATTGATGATGGTTGCGCTGGTGCTGCTGGCTGGCTGTGATGACGTGATGGATGACCTTACCCCCTCCGGCGAGGATAAACGCCCCGAGGTGGTGTTCGGCAGCGTCGGTGCGCAGGTGGGCCAGATCGCCCCCGACTTCACCCTCGATGACACCCTGTATACGCCGTATACCCTGTCCACTGAACTGGGCGGCGCCCGTGCCGTGGTGCTTTATTTCAACATGTGGTGTCCCATTTGCGATACCCATGCTAACCACATGCGTCAGCACATCGTGCCGGACTTTCCCACTGTGCGTTTTTTCCTCGTCGATTACGTCAGTGGATCGGTGCCCCTCAGCCGCAGCAACCAGGTCGCCAGTGGTTACACCGACTTCACCGTACTGGTGCCCACCAGCGACAGTTTCACCAAGCGTTATCAGGCCACCATGGGCAGTACTGTGGTGATCGATGCCGGTGGACGGATCGTGCGCATGAACGAAGACTATCTCGACGGCAATAAACTGCGCGCCACTCTGGAGGCTTTGCCATGAGGCACGTATTGCTGGGGATTTTGCTGATGACTGGCGCAGCCGGTACACTACCGGCTGCTGACGGTGGGCTCAGCGAACAGCAGGTGCAGGGCAAAGCGCTGTTCGAGGCACGTTGTGTGGCCTGCCACCAGCTGCCCGAGCCTGATATGCTGACGCCGAGCAAATGGCAGCGCCTGCTAGAATTGATGCAGAAACGCATGCAACAGGCTGGCATGCCAGCGCTGGATGAAGAAGAATTCAGCCAGGTACATGCCTATCTATCCTCACCGTCGGAGTAGGGTGGGGACAATCCGGCAGAGGTGCCCAAGGTGAGGTATTTTTTGTTATATCTGCTGCTGTCTTTGGCGTCAGCACTGCCCGCACAGGCCAAAAGTCTGGATCCCGCCGAAAAGCCGCCCGCGCCCGGGTTCCGCCTGAAAAACCTGCAGGGCGAGCATGTCAGTCTGTCCGACTATCATGGCAAGGTCGTGTTGCTCAACTTCTGGGCCACCTGGTGCGCACCCTGCCGCAAGGAAATGCCGAGCATGGAAAAACTCTGGCAGACCTACCGCAAGCAGGGGCTGGTGATCCTCGCCGTATCCACCGACAACGGTGGTGAATCACGCATCAGGAATTTCGTAGGCCGCCTCAACCTGACCTTTCCCATCCTGCTTGATGCCGCTAGTCTGGCCAGCGACCGGTATCAAGTTTCCGGTATTCCCGTGAGTTTCCTCATTGACCGCCAGGGGCGCATTGTCGACCGCGTGCTGGGCAGTAAAGAGTGGGCCAGTGAGTCGGTCTTCCAACAGATGGAAGGGCTGCTTCGGCAGTGAGCGCAACGGTGGTGTGTATTTACTAGCGCACGATTTGCCCGCACGCAGAGCGAGCCACCATTCCCCAATCTGAACGCCCCCCGTTTCGGGAGAGGGGGTATCCATGTGCTTGTTTGGGCAGACAACGGTGCATTTTTGTGGCCTATTACCATGCTCCCCCCTCCCTCTTGATATCCTAATGATTCTGCGTCTTAATGGGCGCACGACAAGCATGGAAGTAGCTGAGATTCAGTTGTAATGGGCCGAATCGGACAATCGCGCGGTATCGGCGAAAAAATCAAAAGGCGACTGGATGGCAGAGGCAGGTCGAACGCCGTCATCGGTTGCATGTCTGACGGGTTAAAGTCCCGCCCAAAAAATTACTCATCCACTTCGATAATACCTCTTGAGGATGAGGCGCTGTTTGCTATCCCTTGTTAAATATATTAAATAATATTGTAATCTGGCGCCAATTACAGAATGGCAACAAATTACAAGGGAATGGAAACGTGAAATACAAAATATCAGACCAGTCCCTTGAGCAGGTTTTTAAAGTATCCGTGGATGAAAACCTTAAAGAGAAAGGAAAAAGAGATGCTATTTCTGAAATAATCTCTAATGAATGGGAGAAAATATTTACTATTCACCCTAGAGTGTCATTTTTAGTGGGAATAGGAATGATATTTTTTATTTTTGTTGTAGAAGTATTTGCCGCGGAAAGAATGAATATTGATCAGCCGGAGAACTATAAATTCATACTATTGCTTTCAGGTTCTTTGGCGGCTGCTGCATTTTCGGCTGGATTTACCGGGTCAATGAATATCAACATTAAATGGCTTCAAGCCAGCGGTTCACTAGCTATTTTTTCACTGGTATTTTTAAATTCGCCATTCTCTATTTCAAGCAAGGTGGATGCTAATCAGGAAATAAGCCTAACCTCATTCCTTGTCCCGAGTGCTTATGCCGGCTCGCTTGAATATGAAGCCGCAAAATATAGTGGTGATAAAGTAAACTATATCCGTATTTACTATCCTGTTGGGGTGTCGGATTTGAAGAATGTTGCATTTCGTGTTAAGGGCTTGATGGCTGGCATCTCAAAAAGTTCGGATGTTTACTCTCTTGGCTCTGTTGTCAGCGGGCTGGTCAATAATTTAAAGTATGATGGCGAGCAATATTTTGTAAATATCCGGTATAGGCCAGGCTTGGAGCCTGATAAAATTGATGCGGTATTGGAGATTTTGAGCGCTATGGGCGTGGCTGTGGAAAAAGATTATGTATCTCAAAGTTATTCAGAAGCCGATGTCACTATATATATACTAACAAGTAAAAAAGCAACAGGTAAAAAATAGAAACTGCCGCGTAAGCTTTATTTATAGACATTCTCCGGGCCAATTGTATAGCCGGTATAATTTGCATTGTATGCTGATAAAATGAGATATTTTTTACTACTATTCAGCCTGATGATTTTGAGTGTTAACATCGCCTCGCATGAGGTCGATTATGTGATCGTCTATAAATCTGAAAAGAAAATGTACCTTCTGTCCGAGGGGGATAGAATTAAAGAGTATAACGTTGTTTTTGGTGCTAACCCCAAAGGTCATAAACAACATGAAGGGGATGAAAGAACACCGGAGGGAAAGTATATTCTTGATTATAAAAAATCAGATAGTTCATTTTACAAGGCCATTCATATTTCATATCCAAACGAAGCGGACAGGCGCCGGGCCAGGGCCAATGGGGTAAGCCCTGGTGGCCAAATAATGATTCATGGTCAGAAAAATGGTCGGGGCGCATTGTCGTGGTTGGCTCAACAATTTAATTGGACAGACGGTTGCATCGCCGTGACTAATGCTGAAATGGATGAAATATGGGCGCTGGTAAAATTAGGTACGCCCATTGAAATATTGCCATAGAATGCGGTTGGCGACAATACCACTTTAACCGGAAGCAATTTAAACAGTATTATCGTAAAGCGCAAAAAATCAAACACGCCACCTGCAAAGATGAAGAGAAAAGAGCCGCCCGGTGCGAACAGGTTCACCAAACTTATCGAGAATATTTATTCGAAGCAGAACGCCTGATTGAAAAAGCAAGAGAACACTAAAGACGTTGAATGATTTAGGCAAGATATTTCAGGTAGAGAAAATAGCGCACTATATCCAGCATGCAGTGCGTCGAATCGACCAAATTGACCGGCGTGTATTGAAGGGAGAGGTTATCCCCCATAGCGAAAAAGCCTTCTCCATTTTCGAATAACACACTGAATGGGTATGCAAGGGAAAGGCGGGAGTCCCGGTAGAATTGGATGTTCGTGTGAGCATCCTGGAAGATCAGTATCGGTTTGTTTCGCATCATCGTATTATGTGGAACGAGACCGGTGACAAGGTTGCCGTCCCCATCATCTCCGAAGACGGTAATCCCAGGCCTTCCAGCCTGGTCGTTGTATTACGTTTCTTAGGCAGGGTCCGCAACAGAACTTGTCGGCACATGGGTAATAACCGCTTACGTCTTTTAAGGGAATCAATAACACAGGCGGCAAAAATGACGCCGGAGTAACAGCAGTATTGCGCTGCGCAGGTGCGATTCACGACCAGATCCTTCGCTAAAACCCTTGATGTTCAAGGTTATTGCCGTCCTGATTTCCACGCAAAAATGGTCTCTCACGCCGTTCTTAATAAGGAGGTGGTCTAAAATGAGGCTTAGCACTCCAGTCGTGGGGGTGCTAAAGTAGCCGCCTTTGCGGGTCGATGATAGGCGGGCAGTTTTTGCCGTCATTTGAAAACCCCTGCAACAGGTCTCATTCACCCAGTGTTAATCCAGCCAAGTCAAATCATCCTGCCTCGTGACTGAACCTGCCATCAATGAGCGCGCCCAGTACCTCCTCAAGGCTCTGATCGAGCGCCATATCCGCGATGGTCAGCCGGTAGGCTCGAAGACCCTGGCGCAGGACAGCGGGTTGGACTTGAGTCCGGCCACTATTCGCAATGTGGTGGCGGATCTTGAACGTTTGGGCTTGGTGCATGCGCCGCATACCTCCGCCGGGCGCGTGCCGACCGAGCTGGGTTATCGTCTGTTCATCGACAACCTGGTGTCTGTCAAGCCGCTGGGCGAGCCGGAGGTGCAGACCATCGCCGAGCAGCTGGATGCCGAAGTGGAGACCTCAACCCTGCTGGAAAATGCCTCAGCCATGTTGTCCGGGCTGACGCGCATGGCGGGAGTGGTGATGCTGCCGTTCCAGAAACAGGAGGCGCTGCGGCATATCGAGTTCCTGCCCCTGTCGGATAACCGTGTGCTGGCAATCCTGGTGATCAACGAGCGTGATGTGCAGAATCGGGTGATCCAGACCTCGCGATCATACAGCCGGGTGGAGCTGGAGCGTGTCGCTAACTATCTCAATACGCAATTTGAGGGGCAGAATTTGTCGACGGTGCGACGCAAGCTGCTCGATGAAATGCAGGGTGACCGTGAACATATCGACCGCCTGATGCGCTCAACCATCGAAATCGCGCAGCAGGCATTCGAAGATGATGATGCCGGGACACAAGATTACGTGCTGGCGGGGGAGACCAATCTGATGGGTTATGAAGAGATGGCCGATGTAACACGCCTGCGCCAGTTGTTCGAGGCCTTCAACGAGAAGCGCGCGATGCTGGATCTGTTCGATAAATCCCTGCAGGCGCAGGGGGTACAGATCTTCATCGGCCAGGAATCCGGCTACGAGGTGTTCGACAATTGCAGCGTTGTTACCGCCACCTATTCTTCCGCCGATGACGAGGTACTGGGTGTGTTGGGGGTGATCGGTCCCACGCGTATGGCGTATGACCGTATCATTCCGGTGGTGGATGTTACGGCAAAATTACTCGGCCACGTCTTGAATCCGCGGAATTAGCCCATATTTTCCCCACAGGCCACAGTGAACCGGCCTGTTGAATTTCAGAATCAGAAACGGGTTGTGGAGACCAATAATGACGAACAACGAACAATCGACACCAGAAGCCCCGGAAAGCGAGGGCGCCGTGGAGGGTGTGGTTGAAACCGCTACGAACAACGACACTGCGTCAGCGGATGTGCCCAGCCATGGAGAGTTGATCCTGCTGCTGGAAGATGCCCGCAGCAAGGCGGATGAGCACTGGGATCAGGTGTTGCGCAGCAATGCTGAACTGGAAAATCTGCGCCGGCGCGCCAAGCAGGATGTGGAAAACGCGCACCGGTACGCACTGGAGAAATTCACCCAGGAATTGTTGCCGGTGAAGGACAGCCTGGAAATGGGGCTGGCCGCGGCCAGCGGCGAGACGGATGCCGCCGAGGCGATCAAGCAGTTGCGCGAAGGCACCGAGCTGACCCTGAAGATGCTCAGCGCGGCGATGGAAAAGTCGGGTATCAAGGAAATCGATCCCGCCGGTGATACCTTTAATCCCGAGCAACATCAAGCCATGTCCATGCAAGAAAGCGAAGAGTATGCGCCCAATACGGTGATGGCGGTGATGCAGAAGGGCTATCAGCTCAACGAGCGCCTGATTCGTCCGGCGATGGTGGTGGTGTCGAAAGCCAAGGCTTGAGGGCCGGGGTTTGAAAAACCGGGCTTGAAAAAAGCGCAATCACCCATATTTAGTAACACAAAGCGCAACAGTCAGAATTTAAAGCAGATAATTAGAAATAGATCGGAGAACGAACCATGGGAAAGATTATTGGTATAGATCTGGGCACCACCAACTCCTGCGTGGCCGTGATGGAAGGCGGCGAGCCCAAGGTTATTGAAAACGCCGAGGGTGATCGCACCACGCCATCGGTGGTGGCCTTTACCGATGACAGCGAAGTCATCGTCGGCGCACCGGCCAAACGTCAGGCCGTCACCAACCCGGCCAATACTCTGTATGCCATCAAACGCCTTATCGGCCGTAAATTTACCGATGAAGAGGTGCAGAAGGACATCGAACTGGTACCTTACAAAATCATCGCCGCCGACAATAGTGACGCCTGGGTTGAGGTCAACGGCAAGAAAATGGCGCCGCAGGAAGTCGCTGCGCGGGTGCTGCAGAAGATGAAAAAGACCGCCGAGGATTATCTCGGTGAGACAGTGGCCGAGGCGGTTATTACCGTACCGGCCTATTTCAATGATTCGCAGCGTCAGGCCACCAAGGATGCGGGCAGGATCGCCGGTCTGGAAGTAAAACGCATCATCAACGAACCCACCGCTGCGGCCCTGGCCTTCGGTATGGACAAGAAAGAGGGGGATCGCAAGATTGCCGTCTATGACCTGGGTGGTGGTACCTTCGATATTTCCATCATCGAACTGGCCGACATCGACGGCGAGCATCAGGTGGAAGTGCTGTCCACCAACGGTGACACCTTCCTCGGTGGTGAAGATTTCGACCAGCGTCTGATCGACTACCTGGTCGATGAGTTCAAAAAGGATCAGGGCATCGACCTGCGCAACGATCCGCTGGCCCTGCAACGTCTGAAGGAAGGTGCCGAAAAGGCCAAGATCGAGCTGTCTTCAACCCAACAGACCGACATCAATCTGCCGTATATCACGGCCGATGCCAGTGGCCCGAAACATCTCAACATCAAGATGACCCGCGCCAAGCTGGAGTCTTTGGTGGAGGATCTCATCGAGCGTTCCATTGCACCTTGCAAGCTGGCGCTGAAGGATGCCGGCCTGTCTGCCAGTGAAGTGGACGACGTGATCCTGGTCGGTGGTCAGACCCGCATGCCCAAGGTACAGGAGAAGGTGAAGGAATTCTTCGGCCGCGAGCCGCGCAAGGATGTCAATCCCGATGAAGCCGTGGCTGTCGGCGCCGCCATTCAGGGCGGTGTGCTGGGCGGCGAAGTGAAGGACGTGCTGCTGCTCGACGTCACCCCGCTGAGCCTCGGTATCGAGACCATGGGCGGTGTGATGACCAAGCTCATCGAAAAAAACACGACCATTCCGACCAAGGCGAATCAGGTTTTCTCCACCGCCGAAGACAATCAGACTGCGGTCACCGTGCATGTGTTGCAGGGTGAGCGTGAAATGGCCTCGGCCAACAAGTCGCTGGGCCGTTTCGATCTATCCGATATTCCGCCCTCGCCACGTGGCGTTCCACAGATCGAGGTCACCTTCGACATCGACGCCAACGGCATCCTCCACGTGTCGGCCAAAGACAAGGCTACCGGCAAGGAACAGTCCATCGTCATCAAGGCCTCCAGTGGCTTGAGCGATGAAGAAGTCGAACAGATGGTCAAGGACGCCGAGGCCCATGCCGAGGATGATCGCAAGTTCCACGAACTGGTGGATGCACGTAATCAAGCCGAAAACCTGATTCACGCCACCAGGAAGTCCATGGACGAGCTGGGCGACAAGATGGAAGCTGGCGAAAAGGAGGCCATCGAGGCCGCCATCAAGGATCTGGACGAGGCCCTCAAGGGCGACGACAAGGATGCCATTGAGGCCAAGACCAAGGTGCTCGTTGAGGCCTCTGGTAAAATGGCCGAGCGGGTCTACGCGCAGCAGGGTGAAGGCGCCCAGGCTGCGGGGGCTGGCGCCGCCGGCGCGGGAGCCGATGATGCCGGCAGCCAGTCGACTGCCGGCAAGGACGATGTCGTCGATGCCGAGTTCGAGGAGGTCAAAGACGACAAGAAGTGATCTCGCCGGTGGCCTGAAGATCGCTGTGTACGGCAAGACGCGACAGCGGGGTTTTCCCGCCTGTCGCGTTACGCCGTTTAAGGGAAATTATTCAAAACTGTTTATAACTAACTGTAGTTAAAAAATAATATGTCCAAACGTGATTACTACGTAGTACTCGGTGTGGAGCGCAATGCTACCGAGATCGAGCTGAAAAAGGCCTTCAAACGGCAGGCCATGAAGCATCACCCGGACCGCAATCCCGACAATACCGAGGCGGTGGAAAAGTTCAAGGAGGCCAAGGAAGCCTACGAGGTGCTTTCCGATGCTCAGAAGCGCGCGGCTTATGACCAGTTTGGTCATGCCGGCGTGGATGCAGGGATGGGTGGCGGCGGGCCGGGTGCGGCCGATGGTGGCAGTTTCAGCGACATCTTCGGCGATGTGTTTGGGGATATCTTCGGCGGCAGCCGGGGTGGTGGTGGGCAGCAACGAACCCGCCGTGGCGCTGACCTGCGTTATCACCTGGAATTGACCCTGGAGGAGGCCGTACGCGGTACCACGGTCAAGATCCGTGTACCCACCTCTGTGAGCTGTTCCAGTTGTGGCGGTAACGGTGCCAAGAAGGGCTCTTCGCCGACCACCTGCACCACCTGTGGCGGTGTCGGTCAAGTGCGTATGCAACAGGGCTTTTTCTCCCTTCAGCAGACCTGCCCGCAGTGTCACGGCAGCGGACAAATGATCAAGGATCCCTGCACCACCTGCCACGGTCAGGGCCGCGTTGAAGAGCAGAAAACCCTCTCGGTGAAAGTACCAGCGGGGGTGGACAATGGTGATCGTATTCGCCTGGCCGGCGAAGGCGAAGCCGGGGGGCGCGGTGCGCCGGCAGGCGATTTGTATGTGCAGATCAGCGTCAAGGAACATCCCATTTTCGTGCGCGAAGAGAGTGACCTCTACTGCGAGGTGCCTATCAGCTTCGTTACCGCGGCGCTGGGTGGTGAGCTGGAGGTGCCGACCCTGGATGGTCGGGTCAAGCTGAAAATCCCTGCCGAAACACAAAGCGGACGCCTGTTCAAGTTACGCGGCAAGGGCGTGAAATCAGTGCGTGGGGGCACGGTGGGCGACTTACTCTGCCGGGTGCTGATCGAAACGCCGGTCAACCTGAACCAAAAACAGAAAGACCTGCTGCGTGAACTCGATAGTACGATGTCGAGCAGCAGCACCCATCGCCCGAAGGAACATTCGTGGCTTGATGGGGTGAAAAAATTCTTTGAAGACATAAAGTTATAAGGAATAAATAAAGTAAGTTATTAACCTGTTGGGAGTACTGTCATGGGCGGGGGAGGAGGGCCGAGCGTCAGTCGGCGTCGCGAGTGTCGATATTTTCCGGTCACCCTGCTGGCCGTCCTGTTCTGTTGGGGTCTGGCGGGTGTGAGCTGCGCGGCGGATGAGGACGAGGCGCTGCGTTTCCCTGGTGATCCGTCGGATCACAAGCTGGTTTACCAGTTCAATAAGGCCGACGAGGCCTATCAGAAAGCGGTGTTGTTTTCCGTCGGCGCCATGCTGCGCAAATACGGCGACAACATCCATATCGTGGTGGTAGCCATCGGCCCGGGTCTGCACATCCTGGCAAAGGAACCTCGGCGGCCGGTGAGTGAGGAAACCCGTCAGCGTGTGTCCAGCCTGAGTCAGTACGGAGTGGAATTCCATGCTTGCGGTAACACCATGAAGGCATTGGGTTGGGAAGCGAAAGACATGCAGCCCTTTGCCCGCGTCGTGGAAGTGGGGGCGTCGGATCTGATGGAATTGCAGCAAGACGGGTACGCCTATATCAGTTGGTAATCTTTGCGAAGACGGCTGTGTATGGGCACTGCCCACCACACTAGGTTGAAGTCTAATTAGTGAACGGTGGGCAATGCCCACCCTACCTCTAGAAAACACTTTGGGAGAGACATGATCAAAGTAGCCATTACCGGCGCAGCCGGGCGTATGGGCAAGACCCTGCTGGAGGCCGTGCAGCAAACGGAAGGCGCCACGGTTACCGCAGCCATCGAACGGGCTGGCAGTACACTGGTGGGCAGCGACGCCGGCGAGCTGGCGGGTATCGGCAGACTGGACGTGGCCGTGGTGAATGATTTGCAGTCGGCCGGCGAGTTCGATGTGCTGATCGACTTCACCCTGCCCGAAGTCACCATGGGCAATCTGGCCGTATGCCGGACGCGCGGTGCCGCCATGGTCATCGGCACCACCGGCCTCACGGACGCGCAGAAGGCCGAGTTGGCCGATGCGGCGCAGGAGATCGGCATCGTCTTCGCCCCCAACATGAGCGTGGGCGTGAATCTGTGCCTCAAGCTGCTGGAGATGGCGGCGAAGGTGCTGGGCGACGAGGTGGATATCGAGATTATCGAGGCGCATCATCGCCACAAGGTCGATGCCCCCTCCGGCACTGCCCTGCGTATGGGCGAGGTGGTGGCCGAGACCCTGGGCCGTGATCTAAAAGAGTGTGCAGTTTACGGCCGCGAAGGCCGCACTGGCGAGCGTGATCGCAAGACCATTGGCTTCGAGACTATCCGCGCCGGGGACATCGTCGGCGAGCATACGGTGATGTTCGCCGATATCGGCGAGCGGGTGGAAATTACCCACAAGGCTTCGTCACGCATGACCTTTGCCAGCGGTGCGGTGCGTGCGGCCCTGTGGCTCAAGGGACGCGAAGCAGGTTTATACGATATGCAGAATGTGCTCGACCTGTAGTCAGAGGTTCCCAATAAAGTATTGTTTTACTGAAGTTTTTACGAGGAAGGGTGTCACTCAGGACGGAAAAGGAAAGATATGTAGTGGTTTTTCCCATATCAACCAGTTATTTCGGTGGTGGGCTGGAGTTATGTGGCAAGTGCCCCCCAAGGAATACTCATAGACGATGAGCCTGACTTGATGATTCAAAAAAACCTGTAGAAGAGTCATCCTGCCCTTGGGATGTTATTGCCCGAGAGGAAGGGAAGTCGCGGCAATGTCATTAAGTTAACCTGAACCCGAGGGTTCAGGGTTAAGTCTGACACCCTACGTATTGTCGGTTGATGGTGACGCAGGAATCCCAACATTGTGGGTTTCGTTGGGGTGCGCAAGCTCACCATCAACCGACAAAACAGCCCGTAGCGTGCGCCATGCGCGCGATGGCTCCTGGATATGAAAGCTGTTCAATGACGGGGCGGCGCATGATCAAATCTGAAATCATGACCATGCGCCAACGCCGAAACAAGCGGTGTTTTACACGTAGGTGATCAACGACAGGGTGGCGCCAGTACCTTGCCACCCAGCGTTTCCGCCTTGCCCGCCTGGGCGTCAACAGCTTCTACAGTGACATAGCTGCCCGACATTGTCGGCATGCTGGTTGCTTCTTCCGGCGGTGTCGTCACCATGCCAGCGACTTCCTGCCCACCGGCCTTCAGCATAGTGTAGGTCATATCCCCCGAGGGCAGGTCGTCCATGGTTCAGCCCGGTAATTCAGCGTAAAACGCCTTTGCCCCATCGATAATATTATCCCCTGTATCCTTACTCGGACGCCATGCATGAGGTACTCCGCCGACCTGCTGATACCCTGTATTTCACGTCTTACCGGCGGCGACTGGCGAAATCGTCTACCCGGCTCTGCGTGAGCTGGTAATATAAGCCTGTTTAGAGTCACGAAGGAGCGGGCCATCCATCCCGCGATGGCCGGTAAAAGCCACAGAGAACGCAGAGCCGCCCACAAACCATTCAGATGATTACAGTTGTAGGAACGGCTTTAGTCGCGACAGCTTCCATGCCTGTATGTCGTGGCTACAGCCACTCCTACGGCCCAATGGTCTGCATCATCGTTAACAATTAATACATCAGGAACACAGTCTTGGCACAGCCAACAGAAAAGATACTGACCCGAAAATCACTGGCGACTCGCAGCGCCACGCAGCCCAAAGACGGCATGCCACTGGCCGGCCACATGGTGCGCGGTCTGCGCGAAGGCGCGCTGATCGTCTTCAGCGCCACGGCGCTGTTTTTGTTTGCCGCGTTGGCCACCTATGACCCTGCGGATCCCGCCTGGTCACACAGCGAAAGCACGGATCATATCGCCAATGCGGGTGGCGTGATCGGCGCCTGGTTCGCCGACGTGTCGCTGTACCTGTTCGGCTATCTGGCCTACCTGATTCCCCTCGGTGTGGCCTACGCCGGCTGGCTGCTGTACGCCGGGCGCAAGCAGCAGATTCCCTTCGATCTGCGCCACGGTGCGCTGCGCTGCGTTGGTTTCATCCTCACTCTGGGCGCCGGCACCGGCCTGGCGGCGCTGCATTTCGCCGATTTTTCACACCTGCCGGTGGGCTCCGGCGGGGTGTTGGGCGACGTTGTTGGCGGCGGCATGGTGGGCGTGCTCAATGCGGTGGGCAGCACCCTGTTTCTGGTCGCCCTGTTTCTCAGCGGTGTGACCCTGCTCACCAGCCTGTCGTGGTTCTGGCTGATGGACGGCATTGGTCGCCTGACTCTGAATATCCTGGGCGGTATTCGCGAGCGCATCTGGCTGTTGCGCGAAAACCTGCAGGCCCGCCGTGCGCGCCGCAAACGCGAGGCGTCGGTCAAGATCAGCAAACAAAAGGTCGCCAAACGTCTGCCGCCGCGCATCGAACCGGTGATCAAACAGGCGCCAGTGGTCTCCGCGCGTGCAGAAAAAGAGCGTCAGGTGCCGCTGTTCGATGCCCCGGTGGAAGGCTCACTGCCGCCACTGGCCCTGCTCGATCCTGCCGACGACCGCAAGTCCGATGTTTCTGCTGCGGCGCTGGAGGCGATCTCCCGCCAGGTTGAACTGAAGCTGGCCGACTTCGGTGTCGAAGTGGAAGTGGTCGCGGTGCACCCCGGCCCGGTGGTCACCCGCTACGAACTGGCCCCCGCGCCCGGTGTCAAGGCCAGCCGCATCACCAATCTGGCCAAGGATCTGGCGCGCTCCCTGTCGGCCATCAGCGTGCGGGTGGTGGAAGTGATCCCCGGCAAGCCCACGGTAGGCCTGGAAATTCCTAACGAAGTCCGTGAAATGGTGCGTTTGTCCGAGGTCATCAAGTCTTCCGCCTATGAACAGGCGTGCAAGAAATCACCACTGACCATGGCTTTGGGCGTGGACATCGGTGGCAGCCCTGTGGTGACCGATCTGGGCAGGATGCCGCACCTGCTGGTGGCCGGTACCACCGGCTCCGGCAAGTCCGTGGGCATCAACGCCATGGTGTTGTCGATGCTCTACAACGCCACGCCCGATGACATGCGCATGATCATGATCGACCCCAAAATGCTTGAGTTGTCGGTATACGAAGGTATTCCGCACCTGTTGGCGCCGGTGGTCACGGACATGAAAGAGGCGGCCAATGCCCTGCGTTGGTGCGTGGCCGAAATGGAACGCCGTTACAAGCTGATGGCCGCCCTCGGTGTGCGCAACGTGGCTGGTTTCAATCGCAAGGTCAAAGACGCCGCAGCCGCCGGTGAGCCCATTAAAGATCCGCTCTATGTCCCCATCGAGCCGGACGAAATTCGTCACCTCGAGCGCATGCCGCAGATTGTCGTAGTGATCGACGAGCTGGCCGACATGATGATGGTGGTGGGCAAAAAGATCGAAGAACTCATTGCCCGTCTGGCGCAAAAGGCCCGTGCCGCCGGCATGCATCTGATCCTGGCCACCCAGCGTCCCTCGGTGGATGTGCTCACCGGCCTCATCAAGGCCAACATCCCCACCCGCATTGCTTTCCAGGTTTCCGCCAAGGTGGATTCGCGTACCATCCTCGACCAGGGCGGCGCCGAACAACTGCTTGGCCATGGCGATATGCTCTATCTGCCGCCCGGCACCGCTATCCCCATGCGCGTGCACGGCGCGTTTGTGTCGGATGCCGAGGTGCACCGTGTAGTCAAGGATTGGCATAGCCGTGGTACGCCTGAATACATCGACGAGATTCTGGAAGGTTCACCCGCTGGCACCGACATGGGCGGTATGCCCGGCACTGGCGGCGACAGCGAAGGTGAGTCCGACCCGCTGTATGACGATGCCGTGCGTATTGTGACCGAGACGCGCAAGGCGTCTATTTCCGGTGTGCAACGGCGCTTGAAAATTGGTTATAACCGCGCCGCACGGATGGTGGAGGAAATGGAGGCGGCGGGGGTTGTGGGTGAATTGCAGTCGAATGGTTCGCGTGAAGTGTTGGCACCGCCGCCGCCGAAAGATTGATTTTGTAGAAGATTTGGCGGTCATGTTGGATTGATTAAAACTAAGAACAGGATGGGCACGTTTTTTTATGCGCCTACGCGGCTACCTCTCTATACTTAAAAAGCAGGGGCATAATATCTTCAATGCATTGAGCGATGCCTTTGACGGTACTGCGCTGATTCCTTGCGAAGAAAAATGATAACAGCAGGATTATAGAATTTCTTAGCTCCATAGTTGTCTATACTTGATTGATAGAGTTTTGGTGGATATCTTCAATACCCCGCAAGCAGGAGCACACGCTGATGCAAATTTTTAGACTTGTCTCTCTTGTATTGCTGGTGGTCGTCGGCCTAACGGCTTGTGGCACGCAAAGCGTGAAGATTTCAGTTGACTCGATCGTTGGACAGAAGGATATCCCCGCCAAACATTACACATGGCTCAGCGGTATGCGAGGAACATCACGCAATGATCTCCATTTTCGTGAATTCAGCCGTTATTTTCAGGCCGTTTTACAGGATCATGGCTATCATGAAAATACCGACAAGGATGCGCCCATTGCCATTTATTTCAGCTATGGTGTGAGTCCTGGGCGTACGACACAATACACTACTACGACACCGATTTATGAATGGGAGGGGGGCGATACGATTGTCTATACGGAAACCAAGAAAGACAAAAAGGGGAAAACGACGTCGACGGTAACGAGCACCGTTACCACCCCCTCGCGCCAGCGTCTCGTGGGCATGTCTGTCGGCACCAGTCGTTATACGGTGTTTACCCGTTTTGTCACGCTTGAGGCTAAACGCCACCAGGTTGGCGGCAAGCCAAGAGACATGCAAACGTTATGGAAAAGCGAAATTACATCAACCGGGCCCTCCAACGACCTGCGTGCGCTCATGCCCATTATGGCGGCGGCAGCAGCCCCCTATGTCGGTGTGGATACCGGTGAGACAAAGGTCGTGAAAATAAAAAAGGATGATCCACGAGTCACCGAATTCAAGCAGAGAGTACGCGGCAGAGCCGAATAACGGCATTGACCCACAGTGTTTGACAGCCAGGCGCCGTGCTCACCGACAGTGTGGACAAGGGAGAGCTATTACCTTCTTACTTCATCTGTTTGTTGAGCAGCTTGGCGTATAGTCTGGTAATTTCATGCATTTTTACCAGCATACTCTCAGTGGTCACAGAAATGATAAACGGTACAAGTTCTCCTTCCTTTGGAAAATTCTTTATACCTACCTTGGAGAAAGTCCATTGAGAATTGACCTTCTTTAGCTTTGCTTGGATATCATTGGTGTTTCCTTTATGTTTCATCAGTTGTTTCAATGCGGTTTCATACTCCTGCACCGCCTTGTTAAAGGACTCAATAATCTGCGTTGTTCTCAGGCCGTAATAATAAGCGATATAATACTTTGCAATCCGTTGGGAAAGCATGCGTTGGCGGCCGGAGATGGCGACGATTCTGGCGTCTTTTACTCCCGAAAATTCAGTAATTTTATCGACAATGCCCTGGGAGTGTCGCAGTAAAGTTTCACCATCCTGTAGAAATTTAGTAGCGGTTTTTTTAGAGGTTGTTGAGAGGGCGGTCATGCGGAACTGCATCCACAGATTTTCAACCTTCTCCAGTTCACTTCTTATTTTATCATTGGGTGCAAAGGTGAGAAGCTTGGAGAGATTTTGTTCAAATTTCCCAATACTACTGTCCAACTGTTTCTGTGCTTCAACAGGGTTGATGTCTGCAGCCAGCATTAAGTAGGCCTTGACAATACGCTGGCTCAACATGCGCTGTTGTCCTGCTTCGTCAATTATTGTGCCAATATCAAAATTTGCGTGAGCTTGCTCGAAGGGCAATCCTGCAAATGCGAAAATAAGTGCACAGGTTGAAAAAAGTCGCTTTATAGTATTGCCTGGCATCATAATATTTCCTCTCATTGGGTGACGATGTTATTGATCTCCACCGTAGTATAGCGTCTATATAACGCTTAATTTGTGTTACAGGATGATGCCTTTAAAGCATTTTACATTACAAACAGTCGAATAAGATTGATAAATTAGGCCTATTTTCCAGTATGGCTAGTGGCTTGGATATCGGCGGAGGCAGGGGCGATATCGTTAACACTGATTGCTGATTGAACAGCAGTGAAGAAATACCCGGCTGCGGACAATAGAAAGATGCCTCTCGTCTGGCCGAGTGTGTTTTGTTTGTATTCGACTCTAGTTTCGTCAAGATATCCCATAACTTGAGAACTTTTTCATGAAAAAAACGGAAAAAATAAGGATATCACCAAGATAGCACTGACTTAAAGCCAAAAATGCCGTACATACTTCGCGTGTTTTGATCGGTAAGTACAGCGATGTCGAAAGCGTCAGGTTAATTGTATCAAGCGTCGAAAGAATTGTCGAAAGGGTCAGGTTAATTGGAATTGTCGAAAATTCGAAAGAAAATTCGAAAATTCGAAAGGGTCAGGTTAATTGTATCATCGTTAATGTCGAAAGCATCGAAAGGGTCAGGTTAATTGCGAAAGCATCGAAAGGGTCAGGTTAATTGTATCATCGTTAAAATACGCGGTATGTTTTGTATGAACTCCTTTTTCTCATATAGCAAGCGGCGAATTTCTGTCGTCGCCCCTTTCTCCCGTTGAGGATGATACAACATGCCCGACCCCTTTTCGACCCTAAGCACTAAAGGGTAGCGTCCCCTTTCTCCCCCAAAGGGTAGCGTCCCCTTTCTCCCCAAACTAAAACACAAAGTCGGAGCCGCCTCACGCTTATTGCGGGAAATGGGTGAATATAGAGAGGCGCACGAACTGAAAGGTGACAGGTTGGAAAAATTGAGTGCGGCTATCAGTTATTTTACAAATAACAAAAACCGAATGTCT